>JANPKQ010000381.1:0-53262 GCA_031426115.1 Gemmatimonadaceae bacterium
GGTGAGCCGATCAATCCTGAAGCGTGGATGTGGTACGCCGAGCATATCGGAGGCAATCGGTGTCCCATCGTGGACACGTGGTGGCAGACCGAGACCGGCGCCATCGTCATCTCGCCCCTTCCAGGTGTCACGGCGACGAAGCCGGGAAGCGCGACGATGCCGCTCCCCGGATTCACCGCTGATCTTCTCACCGCGGATGGGACGCCGATCGCAGTCGGCGGCGGCCTGCTCGCCCTGACGAAGCCGTGGCCGTCGATGCTTCGGACGATCTGGCGCGACGACGAGCGCTACGTCCAGACGTACTTCTCGAAATGGGCGGGCCGGCCCGACCTCTACTTCCCCGGCGACGGCGCGAAGCGCGACGACGATGGCTACTTCTGGATCCTCGGTCGGGTGGACGACGTGCTCAACGTCGCCGGCCACCGCATCGGGACCATGGAAGTCGAATCGGCGCTGGTCGAGCACCCGGCCGTGGCCGAAGCGGCCGTCGTCGGCAGGACGCACGACCTGAAGGGTCAGGCGATCGCCGCGTTCGTGTCGCTGCGCGAAGGGCGGCACCCATCCTCCGACCTGCGCGATGAGCTGCGAGAGTTCGTCGCGAAGAAGATCGGCGCGCTCGCGCGGCCCGATGACATCCTCTTCTCGGCGGACCTCCCCAAGACCCGTTCGGGCAAGATCATGCGCCGTTTGCTGCGCGACATTGCCGAGGGCCGCGCCCTCGGCGACACGAGCACCCTGGCCGATCCTGGAGTCGTGGCAAAGCTCAGGGAGGAATACGAGGAAAAGGAGTAGGAAGCAGCGGAGTGAGAGGACGGGAGCGATCGCGAATCCCGGCTCGCCGCAGTGGAGCGCGTCGCACTCAGCGTTCCGGCGATGGGTAATATTGACCGCTCCTCGTCACTTTACCTCCACAAGGCGAATGGCCTGTATGCAGTTACGTCCGTCGGCAAATTCTGTCCATTTCCATGGTACAACGTATGCCTTACCATTGGTCGCGCGTCGGTTGCTGAGCTTCCGCCGTGCAGGGCGCACGAGAGTATCCCCCGTTCGTGCACGACGTCATCAACAACGAGTCCGATCATGCTTCGTCGGCTGCTTCCAGAGTCAATCTTCCCACGCAAGCTGTCTCCCACTGCGGAGAGCCGGCTGCGCCTCGCGCAGGCTCGCGCAGAGGAGGCCTCGATTCGCGCGCACGTCGACAACGCGCTCATGTTCGTGGACACGCTGGCCGAAGATCTCTCCTTCGACCGGGCGATCGACACGTATGTGCGGGTGATGGGCATTCCCGAGCCGCTGGCGAGCGTCGTCGCGACGCGAACGCTCGTCGTGCTGGGTCAGGACCTGGTCCCGTTCCGTCGGCGCTTCCGCGACGGCGAAGAAGGCACGGAGGATTCCGGCGGGCGGCCGCGGCTCAGGCTCAACGAAGCCGCGGACGCGCGTCAGGGACGGGCTATCAGGCGCGCGTAACGCCGGCGCGCTGGTCTGCTGGGGAACTCGAGGGGGAGGCGTCGCGGTTGACGCTTCCCCCTTTCGAATACTCCCGGAGATCGAGGACGCTCGTGATGAAGATCAGCGTCACGATGATCGCGGAGATGACGCACCACATGCAGATCGCATGGATCACGAACAGCTCGAGATACGTCAGCCACGCCGAGAACAGGACGCCCCAGCCCGAGAGCGCGACGAGTACGACGGAGGGCGACCGCTCGTCCACCCACCGGTCCTGGAGGCTGGCGATTGCGACCGCCAGCGCCGCGACGTAGAACCCGAGTCCCCACGCGGCGACCGGCAGGCCGAGCAGGAGGGACCATCGGCTCGTGTTGACCGTCTCGCAGGAGCCGATGCTGCAGGTGATGGTACCGATCATCCCGGTCTTGTACATCGTCAGGTACAGGGCGACGAACAGGCCGACCAGGGCGAGAAGCGCCACCACCATCCGCTTCGTCACGGACGCGTCGGCACGCGGGTGGAGTCGGCCGGCGGCGACACCGCCGGCGCGGCCGCCGGAGTCGGGGTCGCCGAATCGACCATCGCCTTGAGTGCATCGTACGAGATCGAGCTCGGCATCATCCTGCCGTTGATGATGAACGTCGGCGTCGATGAGACGCGGAGCCGGCCGCCCTCCGCCATGCTCGCCTGAATGCGCGCCATGTGCTTGCGGTCGTCGAAGCAGCTCTCCCACGCATCCTCATCCAGGCCGAGTTCCTTTGCGTAACCTGCGAGCACTTTCTTCGGATTGCTCGTTGCCGCGGCATTCCACTCGTTCTGGCCCTGGAAGATGCGATCGTGCATTTCCCAGAACTTGTTCTGGTCCGCGGCGCAGCCGGCGGAGAGATGCGCCGACATGGTGTTGCGGTGAATCGAGAGCGGGAAGTCGACGAATCGGAAACGGGCCTTGCCCGTCTGCACGAGGCGCTGGCGAACGTCCGGCTCGGTGACGGTCGCGAACTGCGCGCACCAGCCGCACTCGAAGTCGCCGTACTCGACGATCTCCACCGGAGCGTCCGGGCTCCCCATCACGAACCCCTGTGGCACTCCGACGGCGAGCAGCGCCGGGTCGATGGTCGTCGGCGTCTCGGCGCCGCTCGGCCGTGTGGCGGCGTAGCCGACGATCGCGGCGCCCGCGATGGCGATCGCGCCGAGCGTCATGTAGAACTTGCGATTGTCGCGCTTGCGGGCACTGGGTTTCACCACGTTCGGTCGTCCTCGTCGTCTGGGGTCCACTCGCTCGGCTCCCACGAGCCGCTGTCCTTCTGTTCGGCATCGTGGACGATGCGCCGGCTCTCCGAGACCTCCGGAGTGTCGTACGTCGCTCTGACCTCGTAGTGAAACAGCTCGCTGCGCACGTCGCCGATGAGGCGCGTGAGCTCGCCGGTATGCTTCAGGAGCTCGCCGGCCGTCTCGAGCTCCCGGATCCGCTCCGCGAGCGCCTTCAGGAGGGCCTCGAGGTTGCGCGCCCTGCCCTCATCGTATGTCTGGTCCGCCATAAAAACCGGCCTCGTCGTTGAAGGCGTGTGGCGAGAGCAGTGCCGTGGCGCGAGGTCCTCCGGATGCCGCGCGGCGCCTCGAGGCGGTGGACTGCGTGCCCCGGTACGTGAGCCCGCAGCCAGCGGCGTGACACGCGGCGCGAGATCGATCGCCTTCGATGATCGTCTGAAAGCTATGACTCGGGCATCGTTATGCAAGCAACACGACTTGACGCGCGACGCGCGTCCGGTGAGCATCCACGCCGCCGTCGCGACTCGCGGCGCCGTCCGCGGCGTCCGCGCCCTTCCTGCCCCTCCCCGTGCCTGAGCCGACGATCGACGCCGATCTGCTTCGAATCCCGGTGGGCCCGGGCGCCGTCCACGTCGAGCGCTACGGCCACGGCGGACCGGCGGTCGTACTCCTCCACGGATTCGGCACGTCGAGCTTCCTCTGGCGCATGGTCGCGCCGACGCTCGCCGTATCGGGACGGACGGCGTTCGCCATCGACATGCTTGGCTATGGCGAGTCGGACCGACCCTTCGGGGAGGACTTCGGGATCGCCGCGCAGGCGGAGTATCTCGACCGCGCCATGACTGCGCTGCGGCTCCCGCGCGCGACGATCGTCGGGGTGGACATCGGCGGCGGGGTCGCACTCCGGCTGGCCGCGACGCGGCCCGAGCGCGTGGACCGGCTCATCCTCGTCAATCCGCTGGCGTTCGACGAGCTCCCCGCGAACGACGTGAAGACGATGCAGCGCAACACCGCCCGGTTCGCGTTTCGCGCCACGCGGGGAGTTCTCGGGGCAGCGCCACTCCTGGCACCGGTCCTCGAGGGGAGCGTTGCAGATCCGACGCACATGCCCCAGCGTCTTCTTGCCCGGTACCTCGCGCCGTACGTCGGGAAGGACGGCGTGAGCCACCTCCTCATCCTCGCACGGTCCGTTCGCGCCGATGACCTCGAGGACCTCGATCTCTCGCTCGTCGTCGCACCGACCCTGATCGTCTGGGGTGATCTCGATGGCTGGAGCGAGCCCTCACTCCCCGATCGCCTCGCGACGGCCATTCGTCACAGCCGGCTCGTGAGGATCGATACGGCTGCACGGCTGGTCCCGGAGGAAGAGCCCGATCGCCTCGCCGAGCTCATCGTCGACTTCACCCGCATTGAACCGACCTGACGCCCCGCACGCCTGGGTGAGAGGGCGTCGTGCGGACGACCGCAACCCGATTTCCGCGCCCTCCTCCCGCTGTCTCGCCGCGCTTTCTGCACCAGGGATTTGTGGAACGTCGGCACCCCTGAAGTAGTATACTGTGCAGCGCCATCGCGGATCGTTATGTTGTCGCCGCACAGGGCACCGAAATTGCCGCCGTCTGTGTCGCTGTCGCAGCACGCCGCACCTATCAGCTTCCTCCCAACCAACGCATACCCAGCATTCATGGCCAATCCGAGAAACCGTCAGCGCCGTCGAGAATCAGAGCCCCAGACGCCGTTCGATCAGGCGCGCGACGAGATGTTTCAGCACATTATCCGCTGTGGAGTCATTGGTTCCGCACCGGATCACCAGAAGGAATGGTTCGACCAGACGATCGACTACCTCCAGGATCGCTTTCACGAGCTCAGCGAGGCGCAGGTCACCGAGCTTCGCACGCTCGGCGAGCGGTTTTGCCAGCCGCCCAAGGCGGCCCAGGAAACGGCAGACAGCACCGCCGCAGCGTAAGGTCGCCAGTCGGAAGCGCCCCTCGATTTCGAGGGGCGCTTTGGTTATCGAGCCAACGTGTGACTCCTCACCGACGGCCTCGGCGTCCCTGACGGATGGCGACACCGAGTCGCGCGCCACTCCCAAGCCCAACCTCGACCGCGGTGACCGTGCGGGCCTGCCCCGGCAGCTCCGCGCCAAGGATCAGGGTGAGATAGCCGCGAGTCCCCGCTCCACCGTCATGGCGCGCAATGACGCCGGCTCCGCCGTACAGGCCCCAGCGCGCCTGCCGATACGGATCGAGGAGGAACCGTCCGACGACCTCGGCGCGTCCACTCGCGCTCGACTCACCGCCCGCACTTGCGACGCCGGCGCCGACGATGCCGGCCAGCCTGAAGTACGTCCCGAGATCCGCCGCGACTCCGACCCCACCGTGCAGCGCATCGTTCCGCCCGACGAAGGCATCTGCGCGCGCCTCGAAACGGACGCGGGAGGGGCCGTCGGACTCCGGCACGCCGGGCATCCGCTGCGCACCGAGCGTGGTCGGCAGGCCCGCGAGTACCGCAATGGTGAGAGCCGCCGCCCTGGCGCGCCATGCCGCAGCCGAATAGTCAACGATGGAGATACCGGCCGCGATGGCGGTGAGGCCGAGCAACCATGGGAGCGTTCGAGCGTCCGCCACCACTCCGATGAGGACGACGAACTGCAATGCGGTCACTACCTTGCCGCTCCGGCGCGCCTCGATCGGCAGCGTCCGCAGGCGACTGACGACCCGCACGACGATCACACCGGCCGTCGTGACGATGTCGCGCGCCATGAGGATGAGGACCTGCGCGATGGTCATCGTCCCTTCGAACAGCAGCGTCGCAACGACGACGAGGACGAACGCGCGGTCGGTGGCGGGGTCGAGTACGGCACCGAACCGGCTCGATCCCCGGCGGCGCGCGAGCCAACCGTCGAGATAGTCCGTCGCGCCGGATGCAGCGATGAGCGCCAGTCTGGCGGAGGCGCCCCGGGCAACGACGAACGCCCCCGCGAGGGCGAGACGAGACAGCGACACACAATCCGCGACGGTCAGCGCTGGAAGCCTCGGCATCCGATCAAAGCTATGACGGGCAACACGTGCAGGCCACCGAAGGGCCCGCTATCATTCGTCCCATGAATCATCGCCGCTGCGATGCCCGCGAGCGCACATCCTGGGGAGTCATCCGCTAGCGTGACGGCAGGCTTCAGCCATCTCATCGCCGATTTCATCGGCGTGCCCCCGCACCAGCTTCGCGACGGAACGCTGCTCCGCGGCCTCCTCATCGCCGCCGCGGGAGCTGCCGGGTTCAGCGCAGTGCAGGCCCCACTCGTCCGGCAGCTTCCGAGTGACGGTCTCGCGTGCCTGCTGCTCCTCGATGGCTGCCACATCTCGGTGCACACCTTTCCCGAGCGTCAGGTGATGCTGCTCGACGTGCTCGCGCTGGCGACGCACGACCCGAAGAAGGCGCTCGACGTCTTCGCCCGGCGCGTGGAAGCGACGGAGATCCGGAGCGAGACCCGCTCGCGCGGATGAGTACCGCGGAGCTGCTGCCGATCGCGCACCTCGCGCTGTCGGCGGTCTTCCTGGTCTGGAACATCCTCCTCGCGGGACGTATCACGCAACAGCGTGCGCTGCCGCCGCTGCTCTCGGGGCTCACCGCCCTCGGCGGGCTGCTCATCGCTCCTGCGCTTCTCGTGCTCGTCGCATCGACGTCGCTCATCACCGGACGCTCGGTGTCCACCGTCGCGTGGATCTGGCCCGTCACCGCGACCCTCATCGCGGCGCAGGCGTTTTATGCGACCGTCACTCGCCTCGTCACGCCGCTTGTCGGCATCCCCATTCTCCTCTACGATCTGGTCGCAGCCGGCACGGCGCTGGGCGGCTATCTCGTCGCGGAGGGCGACCTCACCTCGGGTCCGCTGCTGACGCTCGTCGGCGCATCGGCGGGCGGCGTCGAGCTGGTTGCCGGCAGTGCCGCGGCGATCTCTCCGCTGCACGTCGCCGTGCCGCTGCTCTCACCCGCCCACCCGTCGCGCTGGAGAATCATCGCGGGGTGGCGTGTCGCGGTCGCCACGATCGCGCTCGCGTGGGCCGGGCTCGTCGCGGCGCAGTTCGCGCGCAGCGGACGCGCGCTCGCCGGCTATGAACGCTTTGCGGGCGCGGAGCTCCGCTCGCGGCCGGACGAGCCCTTCGCTGTCGGCATGGAGATCCTCCCGCGACTCGGCGCACCTCCGCTTGCCGGCGCACTGAGGAACGACCTCGAGATGGTCGGCACCGGCGAGCTCGATGCCGTCCTCGTCGCGATCGACGACGACGGTGCGTCGTCGCTCGCGCTCGACTCGCTGCGGCGCGCGCTGGAGCCGTACCGACGCGACAGCCTCATCCTCATCGCCGCACTGTCGCCGAGCGATGCCCCGAGGGATGAAGGGATGAGCTCCGGCCGCGACTCCGCGTATCTCGCCGTGGTGGATCGCGTCGCACGCCGGCTTCGGCCCGACTACCTCATCGCGCTCGACGATCCGCGCGGCGCAGACATGCGCGCGCGCGGGGCGTGGAGTCCGATCCGGCGACAGTGGCAGGTCCGTGCACTGGTGACAGCGGTGAAGGGCGCGGACCGTCGGATCAAGGTCGGGATCTCGGTCGTGCCGGGCGCTCGTGACAGTGCCGTGTACGCATGGGCGGCGTCGAGCGATTCGCCGCTCGATGCGGTCGGATTCTCGCTGCTTGCGGGTGCGGGCGGCGGTCCGGGCCTCGACGCAGGCATTCGCACGGCCGAGCGCTGGATGGTGAACGCGGGCTCCACCAAGGAGCAGTGGGTCTTTCGAGGCGGAGGAGCGCCGACGATTCACGGTGATGCCGCGCAGCAGCTCGCCGTGGCAGGATTGCTGAGCTGGGCGATGGGTCGCCCCGGGATGCGCGGCGCCATCATCACGCATGCCGGCGACTACGGCTCGATGCGTGGCCTGCGGTCCGCGAACGGACGCCTGCGTTCCGCCACCGGCACCCTGTATCGCGCCGCGAAGGAAGCCGAGATCAGGTAGGCGCTCAGCGTCCGCGCACGATCCCTTCCACCCGCACGCCTTCGTCGAAATAGCGCTCCGCGACCGTCATGAGATCGGCGGGAGTCAGCGCTCGTACCCTGCTCTCGTACTCACCGAGCTCCGAGAGTCCGGACCCGTGCAGCCACGCATCCACGATGTCGCCGAGCACCGACCCTCCGCTCTGCTGCCGGATGGCGTGCGTACCGATCGCGTATTCCTGCGCGCGCTGAAGCTCCTCGGCGGTGACCGGCGCGCTGCGAAGCTTCGCGAACTCGGCGAGCAGGCCCTCGCGCGCCATGTCTTCGCTCGCGGGCGACGTTGCTATGTAGGCGACGAAGGTGCCCGCAGTCCGCCGCGCGTTCGTGTACACATGCACCGTGTAGGCGAGTGAGCGACGGTCGCGCAGCTCCTCGAAGAACCGTCCACCGAGCCCGCTTGCGACACCCGTGATGAGCTGCGCTGCGTAGCGCTCGGGATCGCGGCGCGAGGGCCCGGGGAACACGAGCGCGAGGGCGGTCTGCGCCTTGTCGCGCTGCTCGACACGCGTGACGGGAGCGCTCGGCCAGGTTGGCGGCGCAATGCTCGCGGGCTCCGCGGGTCGCAGCAGCGCGAAGGCGCGTGCAACCGACGCCGCGGCGGTGTCCGCATCCACATCGCCGACGATGGCGATCACCAGCGGCGCCTCGAGCACCCTGCGCCGGTGCCACATGCGCACGTCGCCGACCGTGATGGCGTGCAGCGATTCCTCGGTACCCATCGCCGACAAGCCATACGGATGACTGCCGAATGCGCCTTCGGTCGCAAGGCGGACGGGATAGCGATACATGTCGTCGCGGAGCATCGCGAGATCGGACAGTGCGACGACTCGCTCCGTCTCGAGCGCATCATTCGGGATCGTCGCGTGCTGGACGACATCGGCCAACAGCTCGAGCGCCGCGTCCGTATGCTGCGTTGGAACGGAAATCGTCCAGCCGAACCCTTCAGATCCGACGCTGGCGGAGATCCCACCGCCCAGCATCTCGGAGTCCTCGGCAATCTGGTTTGCCGTTCGCCGCTCGGTGCCCTTCGTCGCGGCGCGGGCGAGGAGCGTCGTGAGGCCTCCATGCTCGAGCCCCTCTTCACTCGCCCCGCCGAGCGCGAACACGCCCATGTGCGTCACGGGCGCGCCGCGGCGCGCCCGCACGAGGATCGGCACGCCACTCTCGGAACGATAGACGCGGACGCCCTCGCCCTCCGACTCGAGCGCGGCCGGTTGGGCGCGGCCTACGATCGGCGCCGGCTGCGCTGACTGCTTCGCCGCGAGGGGAGCCGCTGACCCGTGGCTGAGCAGTGACCGCATCGCCGCACCGTCTGCGGCGACACGCGGTGCGGAGCGCGGCCGATACACGACGATGCCGGCGCGGTCGGGTGACAGATACTTCCTGGCAACGCGCTGCACGCTCTCAGTCGAGACCGCGAGGATCGCCTCGAGGTAGCGCTCGCCGAGACGCCAGTCGCCGAGTGCTTCCCACTCCGCCAGATGGCTCGCCTGCCCTTCCATCGATTCGAGCCGGCGCACCCAGCGCGATTCCATCACGCGCCGCGCGCGCTCGAGCTCGTGCTCCCTGATGCCCCCGTCGCGAATCTCCGCGAGCTGGGCCCAGATGGCCTGCGCGGCGGCCGCCGTGTTCGCCGGCGTCGTTTCCGCGTGAATGTTGAACACGCCGATCTCGGTCGGTGTGTAGTTGTGCGCGGAGATGGACGAGGCGAGCTGCCGCTCTCGCACCGCGCGATACAGGCGCGACGCGCGGCCGGTGCCGAGGACCATGCCGAGGAGGTCGAGCGCGGCCGTGTCTTCGTGCAGCGTCCCCGGCGTCCGCCATCCCATGACGAGCTGCGTCAGTGCGATGTCTCCTTCCCACTCGCGGTACCGGAACCCGCCGCCGGGGCGCTCCGCCGGCCCCGGTGAGCGCTCGATCTCACCGTTGGGAAGCCCGCCGTAGATCTCCTCGACCGACCGCACGACGTCATCGACCGGAACATCGCCGACGATCGAGAGGATCGTGTTGCCGGGCCGGTAGAAATTGCGATAGAAGCGAAGCATCGCGTCGCGATCGAGCGCGCGGAGCCCTGCCTCGCGTCCGATCCGCCAGCGCCGGATCCGATGATCGTCGTGCAGCAGCTCGAAGAGCGTCTCGACGGCGACCGCGGAGGGGTTGTCCTCCTTCCGCTTCGCTTCCTGGACGATGACCTCCAGCTCGTTCGCCAGCTCCTGTGCCTCGATGATCGACGATGCGTACGCATCCGCCTGGATCTCGAGGCCGCGGCGGAAGCTCGCCGCGGGAAGCACCGTGTAGTAGCTCGTGTGATCGTAGATCGTGTGGGCGTTGAGATAGCCGCCACTCGCCTTCGTCTCCTGGGCAATCTCCCCCACGGCACGCTGCTCGGTGCCCTTGAAGAACATGTGCTCGAGCACGTGGGCGATGCCGATGACGTCGTCTGTCTCGTCGAAGTAGCCAGCCTTCACGTAGGTCACGATGGCGACGACGGGCGCCGTCGCATCGCGGCGGACGAGCAGCGTGAGCCCGTTGCGGAGGACGACGCGATGGACGTCTCCCGTACCGGCGAGGGCGTCGGGCGCGATGGTGCCGGGGAGCGTCATTACTTCAGTACCTTCAGGCTGTGTTGAGGGACCGGCGCCGACGAGGCGGCGCCAGTCAGGTCAGGGCATGCGACGGCGCGGATCGCACGAGGACCAGTCACCCGGCCCGGCGCGGTCGAAGAACCTGATCGCGGCATCCATCCGGCCCATGCGCGCCTGCGCACAGGCGAGGTATCCCATCGCGAGCTTGTCGTTGGGATTGTACTGGATCGCCCGCGTGTAGAAGCTGCTCGCCAACGGGTATTGGCCTCGCAGGAACAGGTACGACGCCATCTCGCGCTGGGCGAGGGCGTTCTGCGGCTCGAGGCGGACCGCCATCGTCAGCTCCTCGAGCGCGCGGTTGTTGTCGCCGTCCTCGCGCGCCATGCGTCCCAGGTAAATGTGCGGACCGGCGGCATTCGGATTCTCGCGTGCGGCGTCCTCGAAGGCGCGCCGCGCTTCGCCACGCCGCCCTGCCGATAGCAGTCGCGCACCTTCCGCGGTGACGTTGGCACCGCCGGAATTCCCGAACCGCTGATATGCGAAAAATCCGCCGACGCCAAGCAGCGCAAGCACCGCAGCGGCGATCAGGATCATCCGCCCGGGGCCACGCGCGTTGCCGACCACGACGTTGGTGTCACCGGTACCAACTGCGGCCGGAGCACCAATCGGTGTCTCGGGGGCGACGGGATCGCTGAGCGCCCCTTCGAGCTCCTGAAACCCGTGGCGCGCCGCTGCGATGTCGGCCGCCGTCGGCGTGTAGCTCGTCCGCCCTGCGCGCTCCCGCGCCGCGAGAAACTCCATGAGCGCATGCGTCTGGCTCAACGACAACATCTCACGCTGCCGCAGCTCCCGAATCAGGGCCTGTCCCGACAGGGCGGACCCGCCGAGGAGCGAGCGGAGCGCGACCTCGGTGCCGTTCCATCCCTCGATCAGGTCGGCCGCGACATCCTCCGCGTGACGCGAGATGTCGAGTCGTGCGATGGTCGGCCGAACGTGGTTGAGCGCCGCGAGCGCAGACCGCTGGCTCGGTGTCGTCACCTGACGATGCGCAGCAGTCCCGCGTCCGCGCTCCCACGCAGGAAGCTTTCAGCATCCGTCGTCGAGATGAGGATTCCCGTCACGGCATACTGGCGGCGCGCCTCGCTCAGCATGAATTCCTGGATCGAGCGTCCCTGCGCAGTGCTCGAGGCATCCCGCATCTCCCCCACGATCTCCTCCCAGGTCCCGGTATACGACGTGCCTTCCTCGGTGATGATACGGTGTCGCGAGACATCGCGCTTGGCATCGGCGAGGTCGCTCAGCAATGCACCGAACAGTTCGAGCTGGCTCTTCCCCTCGCCGGAATCGTTCATGCGCGACTCGATCTCGGCCAGCATCTCATCGATGTCGTCCGGGTCCCCGTGCAGCTCGCCGAGCCTGGCTTCCCACGGTGTCAGCTCGGGGTCGTCGTCACGGAGGCGGTAGACGGTTTTCTTCAGCTCCATCAGCCGCCAGATGCCAAGCTCGTCCCAGTGGTCGTCGGGCGCGGTGCGGTCGAGATGGTACAGCGCCGCCTCGTACTCGCCGCGGTCGTAGAGAATGTTGCCGAGGTAGATCCGGGCGTCGGCATGATCCCCGTCGAGCTGGAGGGCGCGACGGAGGGTCACGATCGCGCTGTCGTCGTCACCGAGACGGTGCTGGGTGTATCCCACCATCGCGACCGCCTCGGCCATGTCGGGTGCCTGCTGCACGGCGATGTCGAAGAACTGACGCGCGTCCTCGATGAGCCCTTCCTTGAACAGCGCACGGCCTGCCTGGAGCATCAGGTCCAGGTCATCCTGATAGCCAAGCTCGAGGATGCGGCGAAAGCTGCGGATGGCGGCGTCCTGCTGTCCGAACTTGAGCAGCGTCTCGCCCAGCCCGGCAAGCGCATCCTCATGGTCCGGATCGAGAACCAGCGACTCCTCGAAGCTGCGGCGAGCCCACGCGTACTCTTCGCGCGCGAGGCGCGCGTAGCCTACCCCGACGTGCAGCTCTACCGCGGTCGGATAGAGTGCGAGTCCCTCGCGAAGCACGTCGAGCGCGTCGTCGAACTGACCTTCGTTGTACAGCTGATGCGCACGCTCGTCGTATTCCTCGGAACTCAGAAATGGGGTTGGCATGACTCGACTAACCTCCCATCGCGTGAGGGTTCGACTATTGTACCATGCATTCACGGACAAGTTCAACCCGTGTTCGTGAGTCACCGCAACGACGTCGCACGTCCGCGTCTCGTGCGCCTGCGCACATGCAACCACACATCCTTCCGGGCGTCAGACCCGTCGGCTCACTGCGGCGAGTCCCTTCTCTCTGACGCGCCAAACCCGACCCGGGGCACGCGTCCCTCGGAGGCGAGCGCCCGCGCGATGTCCGCCGCCAGCGATGCGTTGTGCTCGAGCAGGGCGAGGTTCACCTCGAGCGAGCGGCCACCGGTCGCCCGGCGTACGGCGTCGAGCAGGAACGGTGTGAGCGCCGCGCCCGCGACCGATCCCTTCTGCCATTCGCGCTCGGCACTCTCGACGGCCGCATCGACCTCCTGGCGGGACATGGCGTGTGCTGCGGGCGGCGGCTGTACGACGAGCAGCGCACCCGGCCGCTCGAGCACCCGTTGCGCACGGAACACTCGCGCGACATCCGCCGCCGAGTCGACCCGGGCCCCGAGCGTGATCCCGGTTTCGGCGGTAAAGAATCCGGGCAGTTCCAGGGTTCCGTAGCCGAGCACGAGGATGCCGAGCGTCTCGAGTCGCTCGTGGGTCGCCCGGAGGTCGAGGATCGACTTGGCGCCGGCCGACACGACGACGACCGGCGAGCGTGCAAGCTCGAGGAGGTCGGCCGACTCGTCGAAGGGCGGGGCGCGGTGCACACCGCCGATGCCACCGGTGGCGAAAACCTGCACCCCCGCGCGCGTCGCCAGCAGGATCGATGCGGCCACCGTCGTGGCCCCATCGATCCCCTGTGCAACCGCCCATGGAATGTCGCGGGCAGAAAGCTTTGCGATGGGGATCGCAAGGTCGAGAAACCGCTCCAGTTCTTCGGGCTCCAGGCCGACGGTGGGGATCCCGCGCACGACTGCAGTGACTGCCGGGACCGCGCCCGCGGCCTCCACGGCCGCGATCATGCGCCGCGCCGCGTCCCGGTTGGCCGGAGCGGGGAGACCCTGAGCGAAGACGGAGCTTTCGAGGGCGACCACCGGACGGCGCTCCGAGAGCGCTCGTCGGACGGCCGAGGTAAGGCGAACGCTTCCCTCTTCGGGGAGCGCCGGGTGGACTCCGATCACTTCATCGCGGTCTGGGAGAGCCCTGATACCGCGACGGCGGTGATGATCAGCCGGTCCGGGGCCGGTCCGAGATAGCGAACGGGCCAGCACGTGGTGAGGGTGAGCTGGGCCTCGGTGGAGCCACGGAGGACCGGCGCGGCCGCCGTCACGACTCGCCGTTCCGTGACGCGCCAGACTACGCGATCGTGGCGCGTTTGAGTCACGATCGTGTCGCCGATTGCGACCTCGTCGAGCGCGTTGAAGTGCCGATCCCGGTGCGCTGAGACGATTGCATTCCCGCGTTCGCCGGGAAGCACGCTGCCCGGAAGGTGGCCCGGGCCTGCGACGAGCTGCGGCTCCTCGACGCCTTCCACGAAAACCTCGTCCAGGCCGATTCCCGGAATGACCAGCCGGCCCAGCGGAGCCCCTCGCGCCCACGACTGCGACGCGTCCCGGCGCGGCGACCAGGCCGACTGAACCGTCAGGCGGGCCTCCTCCGCAGCCCACGCCGTGCGCGCCCGATCGCGCGCCAGCGCCGCGGTCGCCTGTGTGGCAACCACGAACAGCAGCAAAACGGCGCCGACCGCCGTCAGCACTCCGCCAATGAGCCTACGCACGCCGCCGGCGCATGAGCCACAGACCTGCCACGAGCGACGCGAGCCCGAGGGCGGCGAGCAATGGAACCGGCGTCGCCGTGTTCGGAGCCGCTGCGCCTTCGCGAAACTCGGTCGTCCCGCTGGGAGCCTTCGCGGGCGTTGGAGCCGGCATTGTCGGCGCCGCAGCGACCGGAGCAGCCGCCGCCATCGTATCCCTCACGGCGGGCGCGGCCGGAACCGCGAGGCTCGACGCCGCGGAATCGACCCAGTCCTTCATGTTGGTGAGGTTGATTCTCGCGACGCTATCGCGAGCCTCCACAACGGTTTTGGGCGTCGTATCGGCAGCTGGAGCGGCTTTTGGCCGCGGCGCGGCAACCACGCCGGTGAACTGCGCGGAAGCCTCGAACGAGCAGAGCGTCAGCAAAGCCGCCGCGCTCACTACCATGGTCATTCTCACGAAACCCCTCCTCGAAGATGAGCACTGTTGGAAAGGCAGGACCCGTGCCCAACCGGGCCGTCTTACGGGGCCAATTCGAACTCCTCGGCGCGCCGCGTCGCGACCACTACCCGCTCCGTCGAGGTCGGGTCGTAGATCGCAATGATCTTGATGCGCTCCCCGTCATAACCCTCGAAGCTCTTCCCGGTCCCCTGCTCGATACGAATCTCGTGGCCGTCCTCGAATCGCAGCAATACGGTCGGATAGTCCGAATTGACGTAGCGCCGACGGACCTTGTCCGGTCGCCGCCGCGCCTCGTTTCCTCCCGGTCCCATTGAACGCTTCGCCATCTCAGGTCACCAGCGAGGCCCGCGCCGAGAACTCGCGCCACCGTCCCGACGCCAGCGAGCCCTCGATGGCCGCGACCGCCGCCTCGAGCTCGTCGTCGGTCGTGTAGAAATGGGGCGCGATCCGGATGCCGGCGTTCGGGCGGTAGTCCACCAGTATCTCCTGGGATAGCAGGTCACGGCTCACCTCCTCGGCGTGTGGCACGTCAAAGGCCACCGTTCCTCCGCGCCGGCGCACGTCGCGCGGAGCCCGCACGGCATATCCGCGTGATTCTGCCATCTCGATGAGGCGGCTCGTCTGCCGGATGCTCTTCTCCCGGATGCGATCGATCCCCGCGCGAGCGACGATCCGCGGGCCCTCGCTCGCCGCATACAGCGCGGGAATCGCCGGGGTCCCGCCGAGCCAGCGAAAGGGACCGGAGGCGTACTCCATCTCCTCCTCGAACCCGAACGGCCGCGCGTGCGCCTGCCAGCCGGTGATCGCCGGTGAAAGCGTGTCGCGGATCCCCGGAGCGACATAGAGAAAGCAGCCCCCGGGCCCGCCGCACAGCCACTTCAGTACCCCGCCAGTGAGGAAATCGACGCCGCTCGCACGCACATCCACCGGAAGCACCCCGACCGAATGAAACGCATCGAGCGAGACCATCGCTCCCATCTCGTGCGCCCGGCGACAGATCGCGGTGGCATCCATCACGAAGGCCGAGCGAAAAAGCACGTGCGAGACCGCGACGAGGCGCGTGCGCTCGTCGATCGCCGCGAGGAGGCGCTCCTCATCGATCGTCGCACCGTCCTCGGACGGAACAACGACGACGCGCGCGCCAAACCGCGCCGCCAGCGCCTCGACGGTGTACCGCACTGACGGAAAGTCGAGCGCGGTCATGACGATGGTGTCGCGTCCCTTCGGATAGTCCAGCGCCGACACGACGCTGGCCTGCGCAAGCGAGACGTTGGGCGACATGACGACTTCGCCCGCGCCCGCACCGATGAGGGGCGCGATGACATCTCCGACGCTCACCGGCATCTCCCACCATCCACGCGCCCATGCCCGGACACCGAGCTCCGCCCACGCATCGACGTACTCGGCGAGCCGGTCGGGTACCGTCCGCGGCATGGCGCCGAGCGAATTGGAGACGAGGTAGGTGGTCCGCTCGAGAATCGGAAACTCGGCGCGGAACTGAAGCAGCGCGTCGCCGCTCATCGGCCTCCGCGCGGGCGGACCGCCGACCCTGATTCCTTCCCGTCATCCGGGCACCGATCAATCGCAGAATCGCGGCTCATGACAGCGAGAAGGGTGTCGGGTACGTATGGCAGTGTGCGGCGCATTTAGTGAACGAGTCGTATGCTGTGTGGGCCATGCGGTGCGTTCTGGCTCGGAAGCATACCGCCACATACCTTTGTTGCCTAGACATGCCGACGCTGGGGCGATATTTCGCCGTGCAGACCTTATCTGGATGAGGATCCAATGATGAAGAAACACCTCGCTCCCGCGCTGTTCTCGCTCTCGCTCTGCGCGGTGTTGGGAGGCGTTCGCACGGCAGGCGCGCAGACCTTCGACGGGATCCCGGCGGCCGTGGCCGACTCGGCCATCCGCGCGTCCATCGCGCCCGCTGCTGCGCGCGAGATCGGTGCGTCACGGGATCCCGGGAAGCTCGCCGGTCCGACGATGCTCGCCCCGACGCCGATCCGGCTCGGTGCAGCCAACGTCGTCGCGGAACGCGCTCCGATCGCGCCGGCGGCGGTGATCGTGGACTGGAAGATGCCCACCAGCCGGGCGCTGATGATCGGTGGGGCGGCGACTGCGCTCGTGGGTCTCGTGGCCGTGCAGGGTGATACGGGCGCGATCATCGCGCTCGGCGGCACCGCGGTCGCCGTGTACGGTTTGTACCTGCACTACACCCGGTAGCACAGCGCGCGATGGCTGAAGCTCGCAGCCGCCGCCTCGCGGTCGTTCTGGGCGGCGGAGGACTCAAGGGCTTCGCGCACATCGGCGTCATTCGCGCCCTCGACGAGATGGGCGTGAAGCCGGCGGTCTGGGCCGGCACGAGCATCGGGGCCCTGATCTGCGCCGCGCGCGTCGGCGGGATGAGCGTCGGGGAGATGGAGGAGCGTGCCACCGCTCTGCGCCGCCGCGATCTCTTTCGACTGAACCGGATGGAGATGATCCTCTCCCGGAGCCGGTCGGCGTCGATCTATCAGGAGGAACCGCTCCGCGAGCTCTGCGATGAGATCGTTCCGCATCATCGCTTCGATGAGATCCGGCAGCGGCTGCTCGTCAACACCGTGGACCTCGAGCGTGGAAGCCAGGTCGTCTGGGGACTGCCGGGACTTCGCGACGTGCCGATCAACGAGGCCGTGTACGCGTCGTGCGCACTACCGGGCTTCTTCCCGCCGGGTCGCGTCGGGGATCGAGTGTGCATCGACGGTGGCACGGTGGACAACCTGCCGGTCGCGGTGGCGGGCCTCGGGATGGATGCCATCATCGCCGTCGATGTGGGCAGCACGGATCTCTCGCCGAGCACCGACATCACGACTCAGGGCTTCGCATCCATCTACATGCGCGCGGCCACGTGCATGATGCACGCGCTTCAGCAGATGCCGCTCGATCACTGGGACGGGCCGCCGATGATGCTGATCCGGCCGCGTGTCACGGAATTCGGATGGTTCAGCTTCGGCAACACGAAGGCGCTCGTTGACGAGGGCTACCGCGCCGCGAAGGAAACGCTCGCCTTCATGGAAGACGCCTTCGGGTCGGCGACGGGGATCTACCCGCGGCGGTCGGTCAGGGTCACGGTCGATCCCGCGCAATGCATTGGCTGCGGCATGTGTGTCGCCCTCGCACCTGACCTCATGGCGCTGGGACCGCTCCGGAAGGCGTTCGCCAAGCGCGATGTCGTCAACTGGGGCCCGTCCGACGGCGACTTCGTGCACCACTGCCCCACCGGCGCGATCAGCACGACGCGCATCGACCCGAGTCAGCACGCGATGCCGCCCGCCGAAGGGGAAGAGCCCAAGACGGACCCGCGCAAGCTGCGCGGTCAGCGAGAAAGCTAAGGCCTCGAGGCAGCACCGCCTGACTCGCCGCCGTCACGCGCGCGTCGGGTGTGGTAAATTGGGCGGAGAGAGCGTTTCCTGCGTTCTGCCCTGCACCGTCAATCACGCACCGTTCCCGGCATCGCCGTGGAGCGAACTCCCGCCGGGTCGATCATGGCACACCTGAACTCGTTCGGCAGCCGCGCGACGCTCGACGTCGACGGCACGCGATACACGATCTTCCGCCTCGACGCCGTGTCCGGCATCGCGGGCAGCACGGCGCAGGGGCTGCCATTCAGCCTCAAGGTCCTCCTCGAGAACCTGCTTCGAAACGAGGATGATGCCTTCGTGAAGAAGGCCGACGTCACGACACTCGCGACGTGGGACGTCAAGGCCGGGCTGCAGCGCGAGATCGCCTTCCGCACGAGCCGCGTGCTGCTTCAGGACTTCACCGGCGTGCCGGCGGTCGTCGACCTCGCGGCGATGCGCGATGCGATCACACGACTCGGGGGTGACCCGAAGCGCATCAATCCGCTTCAGCCCGTCGATCTCGTCATCGATCACTCGGTGCAGGTGGACGAGTACGGCACCGACGCAGCGTTCCTCCTCAACATCGAGAAGGACTTCGAGCGGAATCTCGAACGCTACCAGTTCCTGCGCTGGGGCTCCGATGCCTTCGAGAACTTCCGCGTCGTCCCGCCGGGCACGGGGATCTGCCATCAGGTGAACCTGGAGTATCTGGGCCAGGTCGTGTTCACAGCGAAGGGAGATGCGGAGTCGGTGGCGTACCCCGACTCGCTCGTCGGTACCGACTCCCACACGACGATGATAAACGGCCTCGGTGTGCTCGGCTGGGGCGTCGGCGGCATCGAGGCGGAGGCGGCAATGCTCGGCCAGCCTGTCTCGATGCTGATCCCGGAAGTCGTCGGCTTCAAGCTGCACGGCAAGCTGCCGCTCGGTACGACGGCCACCGATCTCGTGCTGACCGTCACCGAGATGCTGCGAAAGAAGAAGGTCGTCGGGAAGTTCGTCGAATTCTACGGAAAGGGACTGTCGAGCCTCTCGCTCGCCGACCGCGCGACGATCGGCAACATGGCGCCCGAATACGGGGCAACGATGGGATTCTTCCCGGTCGATGATGAGACGCTGAAGTACCTGCGCCTGTCGGGCAGGACCGATCATCAGGTGAAGCTCGTCGAGCGCTACTGCAAGGAGCAGGGGCTCTTCCGCACGGACGAGATGCCCGACCCCGTGTTCAGTGACACGATCGAGCTCGACCTCGGTACCGTCGAGCCGAGCCTCGCGGGGCCGAAGCGTCCGCAGGACCGCGTGCCGCTGAAGCGCGCGAAGCAGATGTACCGTGATGCGCTGACTCAGGAGCTCGAGCGCGCAGGCACCGTTGCGGGCACCGCAGCGGCGCGGAAGGCGACCGCGGTGTCGGCGACGCCGGAGCTCGCACAGAGCGTGATGGTCGCCGAGGGCGGGAGCCAGCCGCAGCACAATACCCACGGCGTGAACTGCGAGCTGAACGGCGAGACGTTCATGTTGCGCCACGGCGCGGTCGTCATCGCGGCGATCACCAGCTGCACGAACACCTCGAACCCGTCGGTGATGCTCGCGGCGGGCATGCTGGCGCGAAAGGCGGTCGAGAAGGGCCTGTCCACGAAGCCATGGGTGAAGACGAGCCTTGCACCCGGCTCGAAGGTCGTGACCGACTACCTGCGAAAGGCAAACGTCCTCGAATCGCTCGACAAGCTTCGCTTCAACGTCGTCGGGTACGGCTGCACGACGTGCATCGGGAACTCGGGTCCGCTCCCGGAGCCGATCGCCGAGGCGATCGAGAACGAGAAGCTCATCGTCGCGTCGGTGCTCTCGGGCAACCGGAACTTCGAGGGGCGGATCAACCCGCTGACGCGCTTCAACTACCTTGCGTCGCCGCCGCTCGTCGTCGCCTATGCGCTCGCTGGCCGGATGGACATCGACCTGAACACGGAGCCACTCGGGATCGGCAGTGACGGTCCCGTGTTCCTGCGCGACATCTGGCCGTCGCCCACCGAGGTGCAGGATGAGATCCTGCGCTCGGTGAAGAGCGAGATGTTCCGGACGCAGTACGCCAATGTGTTCGAGGGCGACGCCGAGTGGCGCGCGATCCAGGTGCCCCGGAGCGCCGTGTATGCGTGGGATCCCGCCTCCACGTACGTGAAGAACCCGCCGTACTTCGAAGGCATGACGCTCGCACCGCCCGGCGTGAAGCCGATTCGCGGAGCCCGGGTGCTCGGACTCTATGGCGACTCGATCACCACTGACCATATCTCGCCCGCTGGCAGCATCGCCGCGGCCAGTCCAGCCGGGAAGTGGCTCATCGCGCAGGGCGTGAAGTCCGTGGACTTCAACTCGTACGGAGCGCGGCGCGGCAATCACGAGGTGATGATGCGCGGCACCTTCGCCAACATCCGACTCCGCAACGAGCTCTCGCCGGGGAAGGAAGGCTGGTGGACGGCAACTACGAAAGGCGGTGAGCCCGTCGCCATCTATGACGCGGCGATGCAGTACGGAGAGCAAGGCACACCGCTACTCGTCATCGCTGGGAAGGAATACGGCACCGGCTCGTCACGCGACTGGGCGGCCAAGGGCACCGTCCTGCTGGGCGTGCGGGCGGTGATCGCCGAGTCGTTCGAGCGGATCCATCGATCGAACCTCGTCGGCATGGGCGTACTGCCGCTCGAGTTCACGAACGGCGAGACGCGACAGAGCCTCGGCCTCACGGGCTTCGAGACCTTCGACATCGAGGGAATGGGGGACTCCCTGACGCCGCGCTCGCGGCTCCACGTCACCGCACGCGGTGCCGATGGAGAGAAGCGCTTCGAGGTGCTCGCACGCATCGATACGCCCGAGGAGCTCCGCTATTACGAGCACGGCGGAATCCTGCACTACGTGCTTCGTCAGCTCGTGCGCTGATCGACCGACGAGGCGGGCAGTGATCCGTCTCATCGCCAATCCCGCGGCCGGCCGCGGACGCGCGCGCCGGATCCTCCCCGGCGCGCGCGCAGCGGTTGCGCCACTTGGTGCCGACTTCGTCGAGACGTCAGGGGCCGGCGACGAGGCGCGGCTCGTCCGCGATGCGCTCGCCGCCGGCGTGGATACGATCGTGGCCGTCGGCGGCGATGGGACGTGGAGCAAGGTCGCGGCGGCGATCGTCAGCGAAGGTGCAACCTGCGCGTTGGCGCTCGTCGCTGCGGGAACGGGTAACGACCTCGCGAAGAACCTTGGATTGCCTGCCGGCGATCCGGCAGCGATGGCGCGCCTCGTGGCTGCGGGCGAGACGCATCGAATCGACGTGGGCTTCGTCGATGATCGGTTCTTCGTGAACTGCGCCGGTTTCGGCTTCGACGCCGCGGTGCTCCGCGCGGCGCAGGGCCGGACGTGGCCCCGCGGCGACGCACTCTACGCGGTGACCGCGCTCGAGCAGATCCTCGGCTATCGAGGCGTGGAGTTGGCCGCAGACGATGAGCCCTTTCGAACGTACCTGATGCTCGTCGTCGCGAACGGCGCGCGCTTCGGTGGGTCGTTCCGGATTGCGCCCGGAGCGGAGGTCAGCGATGGCGCGCTCGATGTCATCGCGGTACTGGATGCCTCCCCGCTGCGGCGGGTGGTGCTGTTTGCGGCCGCGGTGCGCGGAACTCATCTCGCGATGCCGGAGGTTCGCGCGCGCCGCTCGTCATCGCTCCGGCTTCGGTTCCGCGAGCCACCCATCTTCCAGGTGGACGGAGATCTTTACCGCGCTACCGGGCGTGAGGTGGTTGTAACGTGTGTCCCCGGCGCGCTTCGCATCGTCAGCGCCGGGAGCGCTTCCCCGGTCGCGACGAGCGTATCTGCTCGATGAGCTCGCGCTCGATGTCGGTCGGATCCAGGGGCTCCAGCATCCGCTTCAGCTCCTCATCTTCCCCGAGGCGGTGGCCCTGACGCGTGTACAACCCCGCGAGGAGCTGGAGCACCTTGGTCACCTCGGCTTCCGTGCGGAGGTTGACCTGGAGCGTCACCTCCTCGCGCAGCTCGGCGATGGCCGATTCCCGCCCCTGCGCCAGGAGGACGAAGATCGAGAGGAAGATCGCCTCGAGGGACACGACCATCGTGAGGAGCCCGAATGGGAACGGGTCGAAGGGGCGCAGCCCGAACACCCCCATGTTCCAGCCGATCCATCCGCCGAACCAGAGAAGATGTCCGGCGAGGAACGGGGTCGAGCTCGCAACGCGAGTGAGCGCGTCGGCGAATCGCTCGAGTCGCGTGAGGCGGGACGCATGCTGCGCCTTGATCGCCTGGAACGCGTTGGCGCTGCTGACCCGCCGAAGCCTGCGCTCCTCGGACGTGCTCTGGAACGCCTGCTGGATGTCTTCCATTGGCTCGGCCATGCGATCCCGCGGCGTGTGAGTCGAAGCATCCCTGGACAGCGCGGAGTCAGCGGCATGTCCGCGCTCTCTCGCTGGGGTGCGCGATGGTCTGCATGGCGAGCCAAAGGCGAAAACCGTGCCCTTCGCACGTCGCGCTCGAGGTGTGCGGCCGCAGTGGGAACTCATGCGGCTGCGCGACGCATTCGCGTGATGCGCGTCACGCCCTGAGAGGGCTGCTGCGCTGCTACCGCTGTGGTGGGACGCGGGGCGCTGGCGACGGGACCGCTGCGCTCGCGGTCGTGTCGAGCGGCAACGACACCGGAACCCGGAATGCCGCGAGAACGGTGTCGTGCGGCTGGACGTCGAGCACGAACTGCGACGGCGTGTACGCGTTTCCAATGAGGCTGATGAACCGCTGCCCCGCCTCGACGCGAATCACCTGCGGAGTGAATCCGTACGTGCGACCATCCACTCTGACCTGGGCGATCCCGCCGGCGTAGGTGACCTTGACGTAGCCCGGCTCCGGACCCGAGACGCGCTGATAGCTGCGTCTCGCCTCCGGTGTCTCCGTCGCGAGCGTCGGGCGCGACGCGGTGTCGGTTGACATCGGCAGGCGGAGACTGTCGCCAACAATGAGGCTCGACCCGGCGGCCGCCGCATCGGGCGGCAGTCCAGCGATGACGCGCTCCAGCGAATCGATGTCGAGCCGCGGCTCCGTCGAGTCGGCCGTCGTCGCTGCCACGGTCGGTGGAATGAGCCCGGCGCGAATGCCAAGGTCCGCGCCGACCGCGATGCCGTGATCGCGCGCGATCGTCCACATCTCGGTCGCGCGGGGACGGGTCTGCGGCACGGCGAACGCAGTGCCGACGCCTGCAAGCGCGAGCAGCGCCAGCACGAGGCCGACGCGACGCTTCGGCGCCGGCGCGACAGGGATCGGGCGAGATGCGCGCGGAACGCCGACCGTCAGCCGGCGGCCGGCGAGCGCGTCGATGAACGCCGATGCCGTCGGGTAGCGCTCGCTCGGGTGCTTCGCGAGGGCACGCCGGATCGCGGCCGCGGCCGCCGGATCCGCACCCGGGCGTACGGCGGCGAGGTCAGGGATCGCCCCGCTGCTGTGCATGTCGAGGAGATCCTGAACGCGCGGACTGTCGAAGGGGCGGCGGCCAGCGAGCATCTCGAAGGCGACGATGGCCAGCGCGTACTGGTCCGCGCGCCCATCCAGCTCCTCACCGCGCCACTGCTCCGGCGACATGTAGGCCGGAGAGCCGATGATCGCCGTCCCCGTGGCTTCGCCGGGCTGCCCGAGAGCGCGCGCAATGCCGAAGTCCGCGACGCTCGCATGACCGGTGTCGCCCATCAGGATGTTCGCCGGCTTGATGTCGCGATGGACGACGCCGCGCGCATGCGCGTAATCGAGGGCGGCTGCGACTTCCTTCAGGATCCCGGTCGCACGGTGCAGGTCGAGCACGCGGCTCTGTCCGAGGAGCTCCTCGACGCTGCCGCCGCGCACGAGGCGCATCGTGTAGTACGCCACACCCTCGCCGCTGCCAACGGAGAAGATGGGCACGATGTTTGGATGGTCGAGGCGCGCCGCGAGCTTCGCTTCGCGCTCGAAGCGCGCGTAGGCATCCGGGGCCAGCACGGGATCGAGCGCGAGCACCTTGAGGGCGACCTCTCGATCCAGTGCGATCTCGCGCGCACGGAAGACGATGCCCATCCCGCCGCGGCCGAGCAGGTCGAGCAGCTCGTAGCCGTCGCCGATGGATGCCTGAAGCTTGCTGCGGATGCGGTCGACCTGTTCATCCCCTGCGCCGCTCGCGCCGGTGCTGCTCTTCGTTCCGCAGTTGTCGCAGCCGGACGTGCTGACGCCCGCGGCCGACCCGCAGCGCGAGCAGACGACGGTGGTCGCCGCCGACTGGGCCGGCGACGGACGCGGCACCCGTGACCCGTCAGCCACGGGTCGCGGGTGTCATGGGGAGTAGGGTCGACACGTTCAATAGACTGACCCCATGGGGGGCAAGTCACGACGGGCACGGTACTCGACAGAGTACCGTGCCCGTCCGAAGCCCAGCCCTGCCAGCGACTTACTCGGGTGGGTTCTTCACATCGACCGTGTGGCCGATGATCCCGCCGAGCAGGCCGCCCGCGGCGGCGCCGATGATCGCGCCCTTCACCCGGTCGCGGCTCGTGGTCGCACCGATCACGGCACCCGCGGCCGCGCCGATGACGGCGTCACGCTTGGTGTTGCGGATCGGCTCGGCCGCAGGCGCCGGAGCGCGGCTCGTGGTGCGCGGCGCAGGTGCCCGGTATACCGGCTGCGCCTGCACCGGCTGGCGGACGGCAACTCCCTGCGGAGTGTAGCCATACGGCGCGTTGGCATACCCGGCCGGCGCCGCGTAGCCCATCTCCATCGGCGACATGAACTGCGCGGGAGGCATCTGCTGCGACGTCGCCGCGAGGGCAAGGTCGTTGCTCAGGCCACTGTCGAGCGGCTGCTCGTTGCGATCGTTTCCGCCGCACGCGGCAATGACGGCAACGGCGGGAATGGCGAGTAGACGGCGGATCGAAGGCATGGTCGTTTCTCCTGGAAGATCGCCGGTCCCCCCGGCGCTGGCCCCTTGTTAGGCACGCTCGGGACCAGCCGTTAAGGCCTTCGCCAAGGCCACAATGGGGGAGCGTGTCCGGAATCGGGGACAGTTACCTCCATGGCGGTGTCGTCCCGGCTGGACTCACGGGCGCGACTGCATTGCGCGGCTCGCGACACCCCCCCACCTTACGCTCACCAACCATCGGAGATCAGCACCATGCGTCGAGCGACTGCGCTCGCGGCCGCCACGATCCTCGTGAGTGCCTGCGCGCCTGTCCAGAAGGAGCAGCCGGTTGCCGCTCCTGCACAGCAGCCAGTGGCGCCGTCCAAAACGCCTCCGCCGACCGTCGGCGCGATGGCGCCCGACTTCACACTTCCGGGTGCCACGAAATACGGCGTACTCGGGAAGGCGGCGAGCCTGTCCGACTATCGCGGCAAGACCGTCGTCCTCGCATTCTTCTTCCGGGCGCGAACAAAGGGCTGAACGGTTCAAATGGAGGCGTACCGTGATCAGTACGCCACGCTTTACAACAACGGCCGCAACGTCGTCGTCATCGGAATCAGCGCCGACGCGGATACGACCCTTGCGTCATGGGCGCGGGATGCCGACTTCCCGTTCCTGTTCATGAGCGACAAGGACGGCACCGTCGCGGACCGCTACGGCTCGTTCAATGGCCAGCGACTCGAGAGCCGTGCGCTCTTCGTCGTTGCACCGGACGGCACCATCGCCTACCACGTCGCCGCATTCAACCAGCTCGCGGCAAAGGCATACACCGATGTCGCGGAAGTGGTGGACAGGCTGTCACCTCCCGACTCGGTCCCCTGAATTGCCCGCACCCCGGAGCGATCGCCGCTCCGGGGTGCACTGCATGAGCGAGCGCGGGTGACGGTGCACCGCGAGCTCCTCGAACGACTCTACGATGTAGCGGTCGCGGCGGCGCATCCGCGCGCCCTCGTGCACGACGCGATCGATCGCCTTCGGGAGGTGCACCCGGATGCCCGCCGCGTTGGCATCATTTCCCTCGGCAAGGCCGCCCCGGCGATGACTGTGGTGGCCGTCGAGCGGCTTGCGCACGTCGGCGCGACGATCGTTGGCGGAATCACGGTCGGCGCCGAAGAAGGGCAAGCGGCGCACCGGGAATTGACGCGTCTTGCGGGAGACCATCCTTCCCCTGGCGGCCGCTCGCACCGTGCCGCGACAGCCCTCGAGTCAACCGTCGGCCGCATCGTGGCCGAAGCCGACGTCGCCCTCGTGCTCGTATCCGGCGGCGCGACCAGCCTCGTCGGCGCACCGGTGGAGGGGGTGACTCACGAAGAGCTTGCCGCGCTGTACGATGCGCTCCTCCGCTCGGGCTGGGACATCGCGGCGATGAACGATGTGCGCAAGCGCTTTCTCCGATGGGGCGCCGGGCGGCTTGCGATGGCACTCGCGCCAATCCGCGTCCAACTCGCACTCCTTTCGGACGTCATCGGGGACGATCCGCGAACCATCGCGTCGGGCCCGTGCACTCCCGATCCCCTCACCGCCGCCGATATTGCTCACCGCATCGACGCGCTCGCGACACTCGATAGCGCCACGAGAACGGCGCTCACCGATGGTCTTCGCCGCGTCGCGCGCGGTACGCGTCCCGAGTCTCCCAAACCGGGCCATGCTGCGTTCCGGACCGTGTCGCCGCCGATCATCCACGGCAACGCGACCGCGCTCGAGGCAGTCGCAGCGTTCGCCCATGCGGCGGGCTGGCCCGTGATGCGCTCGACTGAACCCATGCAGGGCGAGGCGCGCGAGATCGGCGCCGCGATCGCAACGTCACTGCTCGCGGCCGCCGACCGCGGTCCGGTGTGCGTGATTCACGGTGGTGAGACGACGGTGACCATCGCTTCAGCAGCGCCGACAGGCGGACGTTGCCAGGAGCTCGCTCTCGCCGCGGCGCAGGTCCTCGCCGGTGCAGGCACACGCGCGTCGCCGGTGGCGCTGCTGGCCGCCGGCACCGATGGGCGCGACGGTCCCACCGATGCCGCAGGTGCGATCGTGGACGGGGACAGCTGGCGCCGAATCCGCGACGCCGGGATCGAACCGGAAATCGCCTTGGCGGCTCACGCCAGCAACCGCGCGCTCTCGGCGGCGGGCGCACTGCTTCCCCGGCGTACGACAGGAACGAACGTCATGGACATCGTCATTGGTCTCGCGGGACGGGCGACGCGGTAATGATCGCACCACGTCGACGATCTCCTCCCGATTATCTTCCGTCGCGAGCACGGTGTGGAGGTGCCGAGGCACGGCGCGCTTCCTGCCCGATGGGCGAGTGCACACACAGTCATGCGAGGGGGAACGACGCCCCTCCAGCCAAGACCAGGACGTTCGATGGCCGATAACAAGTTCACCGTGGGCCTCATCCAGGAGGCCGTGAGCGACGACGTCGCCGCCAACGTCGCGCGCGCCATCGAGCGCGTGCGCGAGGCAGCAGGCCGTGGAGCGCAGATCATCTGTCTCCAGGAGCTCTTCAACGCGCCGTACTTCTGCAAGACGCACAAGTCCGATCGCTTCGACATCGCCGAGTCCATTCCCGGTCCCACGGTCGGCGCGATGCAGGCGCTCGCGAAGGAGCTCGGTGTCGTCATCGTCGTCCCCATCTTCGAGCGACAGGCAGCCGGCGTCTACCGAAACTCCGCGGCGGTCGTCGATGCCGACGGCTCGCTCCTTGGCGTGTATCGCAAGATGCACATTCCGGATGACCCGCTCTATCACGAGAAGTACTACTTCACGCCGGGCGATGCCGGCACCGGCAAGCGCGGCCATCACGGCGGCGAGGACGGCGGCTTCGGCGTCTACAGGACACGCTTCGCGACGATCGGCGTGCTGATCTGCTGGGACCAGTGGTATCCGGAAGCCGCGCGCATCACGAGCCTCATGGGTGCGGACATCCTCTTCTACCCAACGGCGATCGGCTGGCATCCGGCGGAGAAGGACGAGTGGGGGATTGCCCAGGTCGATGCCTGGCGCACGTCGCAGCGCGCGCACGCGATCGCGAACGGTGTCTACGTCGCGTCGCCGAACCGGGTCGGGAAGGAAGAGGAAGCGGGGACCGATGGCATCCAGTTCTTCGGGCACTCGTTCGTCAGCGATCCCTTTGGCCGCATCATCGCAGAGGCAGGGACGCAGCCCGACGTGCTCATCGCCGAGTGTGACCCGAAAGTGATCGAGACCACGCGTCGCAACTGGCCCTTCCTCCGTGACCGCCGCATCGACGCCTATGCCCCGATCCTCAATCGCTACATCGGCTGAGGCGGGGGCCCGCGGCGGACGCTCCGCCGCGGTCGCCCGCCTCATGCCCGCCGAGTGGGAGCTACACGAGGCGACGTGGATCTCGTGGCCGCACCACGAGCCCGACTGGCCCGGAAAGCTCGCGCCGATTCCGTGGGTGTATGCGGAGATCGTCCGCGCGCTGCATCGCCACGAGCGCGTCGAGGTCCTCTGCCACGACGAGACCGTTCGCGCGAGCGCGCTGGTGCACCTGTCGGCCCACGGCGTGGACCCCGCGGGCTACCGGCTCCACCTCGTACGCACCGACCGCGTGTGGCTGCGCGACTCGGCACCGACCGCGGTGCGGCGCGCAGATGGTAGCATCGAGCTCGTGTCGTGGCGCTTCAACGCCTGGGCGAAGTACGACAATTATGAGCTCGATGCGCGCGTTGCGCGCGCAGTGCAGGCCATCACGGGATTGCCCGTGCACGAAGCCGTGCGTCCCGACACCGGCGAGCGCGTCGTGCTCGAAGGCGGCGCAATCGACGCCGACGGGGCGGGCTCGCTGCTCGTGACGGAGGAGTGCCTGCTCTCGGACATTCAGGAGCGGAACCCCGGTCTCGATCGCCCCGGCTACGAGCGTGTCTTCGCCGAGCAGCTCGGCATCCACCGAACGATCTGGCTCGGCGACGGGTGCGTCGGCGACGACACCCATGGCCACATCGATGACATTGCGCGCTTTGTCGCGCCGGGTGTCGTCGCCCTCGCGTTCGAGGACGATCCCGCCGATGAGAACCATCGTCGCTCGGTGGACAATTACCGCCGGCTCGAGCACGCCGCGACACCCGGCGAGCCGATCCGCATCGTGAAGCTTCCGTACCCGCGCGCGGTGATGATGAATGGCGAGCGCCTCCCGGCGAGCTACGCGAACTTCTATATCGCGAACGGCGCCGTCATCGTTCCCACGTTCAACGATCGCAACGATCGCGTTGCCCTCAACACGCTCGCCGAGCTCTTTCCGACGCGGGAGATCGTCGGCATCCACGCGGTGGACCTGGTCTGGGGGCTCGGAACGCTCCACTGTCTCACGCAGCAGCAGCCGCGCGCGCGATGAGCATCGGCGTGCTCCTTGCACCCCGCTCCCCTCGAGCGTGTCGCGAGCGCGACCCGGCGAGCCACGATTCAGGGAGGGGACACCGATGAAGATCACGCTCCTGTCGGAGGAGTCGATCCGGCTCGACGGACTCGGAGGACCCCTCACGATCGAGGCGGAGTCGATGGAGCAGGTCTACTCCCCGTTCCACATGCTCGCGAGCGGCCTCGCGGTCTGCACACACTCGATCCTCGTGTCGTGGGCAACGAACGCCAAGCTCAACGCCGACGATATCGCGATCGAGGTCGCGTGGTCGTTCGTCGAGAAGCCCCACAGGATCGGCGACATACGGCTGACCTTCGAGTGGCCGGGGCTGCCGGCGGACCGCGTCGAGACGGCAAAACGTGTCGCGGCGCTCTGCCCGATTCACGCGACGCTGCATCACGCACCGACGGTCTCGATCGAGTCGGTCGTGGCACCCGCGACCGCGGGCGCGCGTTAGTCGCCAGACACGCTATCGGGAGTCGGACATGAGCCAGACGATGCAGGCCCCAGCGCGGGCGAATGCGCGGAAGACCGTACCGGTCGTTCGATTCGTCGTGAAGGGCCTGGAATCCCAGGACTCCTGCACGCCGTCCGGGCGTCCGTACACGCTGATCTACGACGGTACCTGCACGATCTGCGGAAAGCTCGTCCGCATGCTGCGTGGTTGGGACAAGGCGGGCATGCTCGAAATTCTTCCGTCACAGAACAGCTGCGTGCGCTCGCGCTTTCCCTGGATCCCGGCCCGCGCCTACCTCGAGTCGGTGCAGCTCGTTGGCCCCGCGGGCCGAACGTTCCAGGGCGCGGCCGCCGTCGAGCAGATCATTGACCTGATGCCGAAGGGGAAGCTCATCACCTGGGTGTTCAGCATCCCCTTCGTGCGGCCGCTCGCCGAGCGGTTCTATCGCTGGTTTGCGCGCAACCGGTACAAGATGGGATGCGGGGCGCACTGCCAGCTCCACGCCGCGGATCTGGAATTCGGCGAGGCCGAAAGCGAGCGGAGCTGACCGAGTCAGGAAGGAGTCAGGCTTCCCTGGGCCGACGGGCGGTTCCGACCGTGCGCAGTAGCGTGTACGCAATGCGTGCGCAGCACGCAGTGCCGATCCGTACGTAATCGCGGTCGGTAACGCACCCCGGCATTCGAGTCGATGCTGGCAACTGCAACGGCAAATGCAACTGCAGCCGCGGATGACGCGGACGCACGCGGATAGGGCAACGGCCACTTCACGGTGGACATTTCGGCGTCGAGTCTCTCCCGCCTCGCCCACAAAGGATCAGTTGCCGTCCTTCATCCCCTTCATCCCTTCATGCTCTTCCAGTTCAGGCTTCTGGAAAGCCAGCCCGGCAGCGGCGGCGTGATTGCGCGATGATGCCGGGCTGGGACGGACCCCGATTCAGCTAAGGGGCCCGGTGCTCATGCGCCGGGGTCGCTTTCCCCTCGCGCTCGGCCCGCTTGCGATCGGCAACGAGGAACTCGACCCACTCCTCGATCTCGCCGGCCTTCTCGCCATCCAGCACAGTCTCGCTCTTCTCCACCCCATTCACAGCGAGCCCGTTGCTGGCGACGACGACACGTTCGACGGTCTCTTCCCACGTCCGTGACTGCACCGTGTCGCCGATCGGATGCATCATGACCCAGTCCACGACCGATGCCGCCCGGTCGAAGACCTCGATCTGGAAGCGCACGGCGTCACCGCGCTGTTCGGTCATGAATCGCACCGCTCCCGCCAGCGCGTGGCCTTCGACCGTACACAGCGTCATGCGGCGCTCGTTGATCTCTTCGACTCGAACCTGAACGGTGCCGCGCGCGGGGAGCGCCATGGTCAGCGTCGCGCCCTGCTCGACTGACGCTCCGGTTCCCGGCTCGACACCCACGGGCATGTGCATCGGGGTGAGCTCGTTGAAGTTCGCGCGGAACAGCTCGAACAACCCCTCGGGGGTGAACGGCAGCCCCACGATGTCGGCCCAGAACTGCTTCCGCTTCATCTCGCCAACGCCATCCTTCGGCGTCAGCTCCGGCAGTGCATCCGCAAGCGTCGCCAGACCGATGGCGAGCGGCGTCGGCGTGATGCCGAGCGTGTCGACGAGCGGATTGCGACTGCGGTCGGTGAGGACGTTGCCCTCGAGCAGCATCGTGATCTGCCCTTCATCGACGGGGATGCTGACGCCGAACATCCCCGCGGCCTTCGCCCCGAGAGTGGCGAGAAATCCAGGTACCGGGATCCGCGGGGGATGCTTGCCCGTGATGGTCGCGAGCCGATCGAGCACGTCGGCCATCGTCGTCTCCTCTGCGCCTGCGAGCTCCAGGATGCGCGTCGCGAGGTCCTTCCGCTCCACGGTCACGGCGATCGCCTTCCCGAGATCCTCGGCCCAGATCGGCTGGAACGGCTGCTCGCCGTCGTCGATCACGGGGATCGCCGGCAGCGTGCGAACCATCTTGAGCAGGAGGGAGATGACCTCATCGCCGGGTCCATAGACGTTTCCGGGACGGAGGATCGTCCAGTTACCCTCGAACGTCTGCACGACATCCTCGGCGCGCTTCTTCGAACGGTGGTAGTCTGATTCCCCGCGCTGCGCGCCGAGCGATGAGATGTAGATGAACCGGCCGACTCCCGCCCGCTCGGCCTCGCGGACAATGTTGACCGTCCCCTGGACGTTGACGCGGTCGAAGGTCAGCTCGGGAGGCGTCTCCTTGACGATGCCGACGATGTGGACGACCGCATCGCAGTCATCGGCCGCGCCCTTCACCTGTACGACGTCCGCGATGTCCCCGGAGCGCGCCTCGGCGCCGTCGGGAAATTGCTCCACGGCCTTTTCCGCGTTGCGGGAAAAGAGACGAACCTCGTGCCCCGCGGCGAGCAGTGCCGACACCGCCGCCTCCCCTACTACCCCCGTCCCACCCGTCACCAGAACACGCATTGTCGCCCTCCAAGGCTGTTACGACGGGAGAAAGGCAGGTTGGGTGCCACAGCGTGGGCGGCCCGACCCGCGTGACGCGGACATTCCGCGACCCCCCGTTTCAACCGACGATCCACCGGCTGGGTTTCCACCTTCGGTCGCGGCGTTAGAGCGCTCTAATACATATGGTTGCGGGCCGTCCGGGAGTGCGTCATTCGAGGTACGATTCTCCCTCTCCGGTGCCCGATGAAGATGCCCCTCCGCGCCCTGCTCATCAGCGGGCTCGTCATAGCCTGCTCGAGCCCGGCCGTCGAGGTCACGGTGGGTGCTGCCGGCCCGTGGAATGAAGGCTATGGCGCGATGAACAAGCGGGGCATCGACCTGGCGATCGGCGAGATCAACTCGAGTGGGGGAGTCCGCGGCCGCCCGCTGCGCCTCCTCGCGCGCGATGACGGCGCAGACGGCGCGAAAGCAGCAACCATCGCACTCGAGTTCGTGCAGAATCCGGCGGTGTCAGCCGTCATCGGACATGTGAACTCGGGGACGATGGTTGCCGCGGCAAAGATTTATGATGGCGCCTTGGCGGCCGTCGCTACGACCGCGACATCCCCCGACCTCAGCGGCATCTCTCCGTGGGTGTTTCGCGTCATCGCGAGCGACTCCGCAACCGGTGTGGAGCTCGGCCAGTTTGCCCGGCGCCTCGGCCACAGCAGGGCCGCGATCCTGTACGAGAACGACAGCTATGGCCGGGGACTCGCTGACGCCTTCCGTCGCAGCTTCGACGGCACCGTCGTGACGCTCGATCCCATCCCGGGGAATGGCGACTTCGAACCGTACGTGGCGTACCTGAAGCGGCGGGATCCCGGCCTCGTCTTTGTCGCCGGCACGGAAGCATCGGGAATGGCCATCCTTCGCGAAGCCCGCAGGCAGGGGCTCACCGCGGATTTCCTTGGCGGCGATGGCTGGACCGGCATCGTGGGCGAACCCGCGGCGGAGGGCGCGTACGTCGGCGCTCCGTTCACTGCCTCCGACCAGCGGCAGGAAGCCCAGCGGTTCGTCGCGGCGTTTCGCGCGCGGTACGGGATGACGCCGGATGGCAACGCGGCACTCGCCTACGACGCAACGAAGCTGATCGCCCGCACGATCGAGCAGGTCGGCCCCGACCGGACCGCGGTGCGCAACCGACTCGCCAGCCTCGACGATCGCACGGCGTATGTCGGGGTCACCGGTGCGATCCTCTTCCACGCGAACGGCGATCCGGTCGGCAAGAGCGTCGTCATCGCGCGCGTGAAACACGGCGAGCTGTCAGCGGCAGGAAGCCGATGAAGCTGCGCTTCACGACGAGGCGTCAGACGATCACTCACCGGCTCATCGCCGGTTTCCTCGCCGTGGTTCTCCTCGGCGGGGCGGCGGCCGTCGTCGGACTCCTGTCGATGCGCGGCATGGCTCGCACGATGGCGTTGACCCTCGCGAATGTCCGTGCCGAGGCGCAGCTCGCTGCATCGCTGTCGTCGAACATCGCCCAGGTCATGTCAGCGGGTTCGCGGTACGTCGAAACCCGCGATTCCGTCGCGCAGGCGGAGTTTCGCCGGCTCGGATGGTTGGCACATCAGGCTCAGCGCGAGATGAACCTTCGCGATGGTCAGGCCGCAGAGGAGATCAGCCTGCTCGCATCGATCGACGGGCGACTCTCGGCGATGGAGATTGAGTACACACGCGCGCACCGCCTGGAGGACCTCGGCCGCAGCGACGCCGCGCGGGTCGCTGCCGACCGCGCGTTTCCCATCGCGGACAGCCTGTTGAACGATATCGCGGCGCTGGGCACGCTGAAGGCCGCGCGCGTGAACCGCGCATCGGAGGAGCTCCGCGCCGAAAGTGGCGAGCGCGCGTTTGCGATTATCCTGGCGCTCGTCGCGGCGATGATCATCGCGAGCCTTGTCGTGTTCACGACGGTCCGATCGATCACCCGTCCCCTGCGCACCCTCGTTGCGCACGCGCATGAGCTGAGCACGGGTAACCTCACCGCGCGCACGACCGAGCGCCTGCCTGCCGAGTTCGAGATCCTCGCGGCTGCGATGAACCAGACCGGTGAATCGCTCTCGCGGGTCGTCGCGGTCGCCACGCGCACCGCCGACGAGGTGAGCGCGTCCGCCAACGACCTGTCCTCGGTCAGCCACCAGCTCGCGAGCTCCGCGACCCAGGTCGCCGCGGCCATGGGCGACGTCTCTCGCGGAGCGGAGAGCCAGGTGCAGGAGCTGCGCACGGTGGACGGTGCGCTGCTGCGCATCCGCGAGCGAGCCGAAGGCGTCCGGACCGGCGCCGCGGATGTCACAACCCTCGCCTTCCAGATCGAGGACGTCGCCGAGGCCAAGCGCGCGGAGATCCGTACGGCGCTCTCCACGCTGCTCGATGTCAAGGCGAACGTTCAGGCCGCAGCCGCCGAGGTCGCCCTTCTCGATGATGCGGCCGCCGACATCAACCGCTTCGTCGCCTCGGTGACGAAGATCGCCGAGCAGACCAACCTTCTCGCGCTGAACGCGGCGATCGAGGCGGCTCGCGCAGGCAGCGCCGGGCGCGGCTTCGCCGTCGTCGCCGAGGAAGTCCGCAAGCTGGCCGAGGCGGCCGAAGCGTCGTCCTATGACATCACCCGGATGACGGCGATGATCACGGCCCGCGTCGCTCACACCGCCGATGCGATGGAGACCGGCGTGAAGCGCGTCAGCGAGATCGAGCGGATCTCCCGCGAGCTCGAGGATGCGCTGACGAGCATCGGCGGCGCTGCCTCACGGATGCGCGAGGCGGCGAACACGGTGACCAATGCCGCACGCGAGAACGCCCAGGCGGTGGACAGCGCTGCACGGGGCGTCAGCTCGATCTCGAAGACCGCGGAAGGGCACGCATCCGCCGCACAGCAGATCAGCGCCTCCACCCAGGAGCAGAGCGCGGCCTGCGAGCAGATGACGTCCGCGTCCGCAGTACTCCTGCGCGGCTCGACGCACCTGCGACGGCTTGTCGGCGGGTTGAAGACCGAAGCGGCCTGACCAGAGGTTAGCGGTCCCGCTTCACCCGCTCCGGCCTCGTCGCCAACTCCACCACGACGTCATTCAGGTACTGCACGATCCGCGTGTAGTGCGGGTAGTCGAGGTACTGCGGCTCATCGGTGACCTGGTGATAGTCCGCGTGCAGCCCCGTGAAGAAGAAGGCGACGGGAATACCGACCCGCGCGTAGTTCGCGTGATCGCTGCGGCCATAGATCTGCTCGGGGTGGTTGGGCCCATCCCACGACAGGTCGAATCGGAACGGCCGCGCCTGGCGCGCATTGACGGTTTCGATCAGCGTCCCGAGGTCCCGGGACATGCGCCGATGACCGACGACGATGAGATAGTCGGGACCGCCGCCCTTCACATCCTGCGCGCTGCCGCGGCCGATCATGTCGATGTTGATCTGCGCGATGATCGAATCGCGCGGTACCGTCGGGTGCGATGTGTAGTACGCGGAGCCGAGCAGGCCATCCTCTTCTCCGGTGTGCCACACGAAAAGAATGGATCGTGCCGGCTTCGTCGGAGCATTTGCCAGCGCCTCCGCGATCTCGAGGAGCGCCATCGAGCCCGATGCATCGTCATCGGCGCCGTTGAAGATCGAGTCGAGGCGCACCGGCCGAACCGCGCGGAGACTGTCGATGTTCACCGAGAACTCCTCCCGGCGGCGTGAGCGCCCGTCCATCTGCGCCCGGTTCTCCGCGAGCAGCATCACACGCGCGGAATCATGGTCGACCGGATCGTGGTTGTAGCCGACGTGGTCCTTGTGGGCACCGATCGCGACATACTGCCCCCGCCGCGCTGGATCGCTTCCGCGAAGGATGGCGACGACGTTGCGTGCCGTCCCCGCACTCAGCGGGCGATTGATCAGCTTGAACGAACCGGACACCGTACGCCCGGACGCGCCGGGTGTGCGGCCACGAAGCGGCGCGCCAAGGAGGCGCTCTGCTGCAGCCGTGGAGATCGACAGGGTGATCGGTCCGTCGGCAACGGGCTCGGCCGGACTCAGCCCGTTCAGCAGCACCGGGGCACTGACGACGGCGCGATTCGGCCCGGGAATCTGGTCGAGGTTGACGATCCCGATGCCGGCCGCCCGAGAGAACCGTGGCACCGAGCGCATGACCCGCGACCCGCCCCCGTGCTGCGTGTCGAGCACGACGAACTTTCCGGCCGCGGCAGCAGCGGAGATCTGACGGCTCGTGTCGCTGCCAGCGACGCCGCCATAGACGACCTGCACGTCCTCGAGCGGCGCCGGCGCCGTGAGGGACGTGGGCAGGAAGTCGGATCCATAGCGAAGCGCAGTCCCGTCCACCTCCAGCGTCGCACCGGGCTCGATGCCGCGCTCCGTGTTCGGCAGGTCCTGGAAGAAGGTGCCGTTGTCGCCCGCGGGCTCGAGTCCGAGGCGCCGCAGCTCACCGGCCAGATAGTCTGCCGCCATCCGGTCTCCCTCGCGTGGCGCATCGCGTCCCATCATCGAGTCGTCAGCGAAGATGTAGATGCGCGTCCGGAGATCACCTTCGGTGATCGCCGGGTTCGTGCGCATGCTCGGCGTGACGACGACTGGCGGAGTCGGAGCGCTTCCCGCCGTCGAAGCGGGGCCGGTCTCGCTCGTCGGGCGCGCACACGCAGTCGCGATGAGCAGCAGCGAAGCGAATCGCGCTCCGGACGCATGGAATGACGCTGACGCTCCCTCGGGAAAACGGAACACGGCGCGTCCTTACTGCTGCCGAGGGGGCGCGGGGCTCCCCATCCCTGGCTGCGCATCGACCCAGCGCGCGGGGTCGAAGACCTCCGGCGCGATGGGCTGGTTCACGCGAACACTGGTGTACTCCTCCTTGAAGTACGCCCGGCCGTTCCTCAGCATGAGCACCTCGATCGCGATCGGATACCCGTCGAAGTCCGTGTAGCGATCGAAACGCTGCTCGGTGATCACCGTCCCCGCCGCATTGCGCTGGATCAGGCGCAGGAACAGGAGCCGCTCGGCGTCCACCCAGAACTGGCTGGTGGTGGTGTCACCGCGAGCCGCCCCGATGACGATCGCGCGGCGCCCCTTCCACTCGGTGGTGTGCATCACACCGAGGTCGAACCCGAGCGAATCGAGTGTCCTCGCGGTTGCCGCGACGGGCTGCGCGTATACGTCGAAGCCGAGCAGCAGCAGAGGGTTCACCCCCGGCTGGCTCTGCACGCGTCGCCCGTTGTCGAAGACGTGCACCTTGCCGCCTTCGTAGAGGACGCCGCTCCGCCCCGCGAGTGGCAGGTGGTCGATCCGGAGCTTTCCGGGCACGGCCATGTGCTCGAGCCACTGCGTGCGCTGCTCCCCGCCCGACGCCGGGAACAGGGTGTTGTTCTGAAGGAAGGAGAGCGTGCGGAACCACCGCCCCTCGTAGCGCCTGTGCATGGCCTCGAGCAGCTCCAGACCGGTCGAGATGACGGGCTCGGATGGAGACGGAGTGCCGCTGCCGGCGGCGCCCCCCGATGCACATGCGCCGGTAGCGAGCGCCAGGACGAGAACAGATGACCGAAGGCGAACAGGCATTGACGGGAGAAAAGAGCCGGTGACGAGGAGCAGAGCACAACCCGCGATGGCGGCGGAGGGATGTATAATATCCTCCATGACCCCCTCCGTGTTCCGCGCCGACACTCGTCCCGCCGTCCTGCTTCTCAGCGGCGGGCTGGACTCCACGACGATGCTAGCGCTCGCGACCAGCGAACGGTACGACGTGCACGCCCTGACCTTCCGGTACGGCCAGCGGCACGAGCACGAGGTCGAGGCCGCCCGCGTCATTGCAGCGAGATATCGCGTGGCCCGGCATGTCGTCATGGACATCGACCTTCGCGCCTTCGGCGGGTCATCACTCACCGGCACGGCGCCCGTGCCGAAGAACCGGTCGGGTGCGGCGATCGCGAACGAGATCCCATCCACGTACGTCCCCGCGCGCAACACGGTATTCCTTTCGTTCGCGCTCGGGTGGGCCGAGGTGCTCGGGGCACGGGAGATCTTCATCGGCGTGAATGCAGTGGACTACAGCGGCTATCCCGATTGCCGGCCCGAGTACCTCGCGGCGTTCGAGGGGCTCGCAACACTCGCGACGCGCAGTGGCGTCGAAGGCGAGGGCGCGATTCGCATCCGGGCGCCGCTGCTGCATCTCTCCAAGCGCGAGATCATCGAGCTCGGCACGACCCTCGGCGTGGACTACGCTGCGACGACGACCTGCTATGACCCCGACATGTCGGGCGCCGCATGCGGCCGATGCGATGCGTGCACGCTCCGCCTGCGCGGCTTCGCCGAGGGCGGCCTCGTCGATCCGGCGCGGTACACCAGCGTCTCGGGCGCGCCGCGGTGACGTACGCGGTGAAGGAGATCTTTTACACGCTCCAGGGTGAAGGAGCGAATACCGGTCGGCCCGCGGTGTTCTGCCGCTTCGCGGGGTGCAACCTGTGGACCGGCCGCGAAGAGGATCGGGCGAGCGCCATCTGCACGTTCTGCGACACCGACTTCATCGGCACCGACGGGCCGGATGGGGGAAAGTTCCGGACGCCGACGGAGCTCGCGCGTGCCGTTGCCGCGCGATGGCCCGGATGGGGCGCGCAGGGCGCGCGGCCTCTCGTCGTCTGCACCGGGGGCGAGCCGCTGCTGCAGCTCGACGCGCCGCTGGTCGATGCCCTTCACGCGGAGGGATTCGAGGTCGCCGTTGAGACGAACGGCACCCGGCTTCCCCCACCAGGCATCGACTGGATCTGCGTCAGCCCGAAGGCAGCGAGCGATCTCGTGCTACGCCAGGGGAATGAGCTGAAGCTCGTGTATCCGCAAGTCGGCGCCGAGCCCGAGCGCTTCGACGCCATGGCGTTCGATCATTTCTTCCTCCAGCCGCTTGATGGACCGGCAGCGGCGGACGCCACTCGCGGAGCGCTCGAGTACTGCCTCGCGCATCCGCGGTGGCGCCTCAGCCTGCAGACCCACAAGCTGCTCGGGATTCGCTAGCAGTCCTAAGGAACCGGGACGATCTGGCCGCGCACCTCGCCGCCGCCATTGGTGCTGGTGTGGACGTTCACATAGGCATCGCCACTGATCATCATCGCGAGGAGCGCGTCGAGGTCGATCGGAGATCTCGCCTTCACCGTCGCGTTGATGCCGCGCTCGATCGTCCCCGTTGCGACCTGCGTCTCCGTAGTCACCGCCCCCGTGGTCGGGTTCGGGTCGCACAGGGTGATGATCACCGGACCGGCCGCGTTGTCGTGACCGGCGTGGATGTGGCACACTGTCACCGCGGACGTCGTGTTCGACACCCAGACCGTGTAGTTGATCGAGCCGCTGGGATTCACCGAAAACGTCGCGCGTCCAGTGGCGTTCGTCGTCGTCGTGAGTGGATTCGGCCGCTCGTTGCCGTCATCGAGCGTAGCCGTGAACTGCGTTGGCACGTCGGGCGTGATCGGATCGTCGTCGTCATCACAACCGACAACGGCGACGGACAGCGCGACGAGGAGCAATCCGGACAGGCGAAGCATCGTCATGGGGATCTCCACTGCTGAAAGGGGTGAGACTCGCACATGCACCGCTGAGCGGCGCCCGTGCGACGGACGGACCATCAGTCGACGACGGTCACGGTGGCCTGCATCTCCGGGTGCGGAATACAGTGATATGCGAAGGCCCCGACGGTTGCGAACACGCGGGAAAACGTCCCGCCGGTCATGAGGAGGCCCGAATCCCACAGCCCCGTATTCGACGTGCTCGTGTGGGGGTCGCTGTTTCGCGGCTCGCAATACACCCACTTCACCGTCATCCCCTTCCGAATCGTGATGCTGGACGGCAGGAACTGCGTGCCGGCGATCACGACGCGCCCCTGGGCAGAATCGACGAAGCTCGATGTCGTGGGGACGATGCAGTCGCCGATCGGTCCGGTGGGATTGGAGTCGGACGAGCAGGCGGCTGCGATTCCGACAACGGCTGCCGACGCGACCACGAGAACGCTACGCTGGACGAGATTCATTTCATGCGGGTTGGGGTGAGCCGGCGGGCCAGCAATCGATCCGCGGGGAAACAGAACGATGAGCCGCGAGCCTCGGCGCCCGACAGTGTAGAGGCGCCAGCGGGAACGGATATAACAGTTTGACGTGAACCGCGGGGGAACCGTGACGAACGTCGCGCTTCGTGGCGCCGGGGCCCGGCCCGACGCTCGGTTCGGCCAGTCGGACGAGACGCCCGAGTGACCGGTAAGAATGCCCGAACGTGGCCTGACCTGCCTGTTTTCGGCTCTTGCCATGACCGTCATAACACGTTGACAGTATTGCGCTTAGACCTTTTTTCTCCGGGCTCGTCCGTTGGGTATGGGCCGTGCCTTATGGGGAGGCGTTAGAACACCGTAATCCACTCTCACTCTCCCAGGCTTATGCCGAGTTCCTCGTTTGTCCTCATTGAAGATGCTCCCCGCTCCGGCTCGATGGGCCGTGTCAGCGGGCTCATCGCCCTCCTCGCGCTCGCGCTGGCCGGTTGCGGCGGCGACAAGCTGTCGGGACCAGGGTCGGAGGCCACACCGTGGGGTGGGATAACGGTCGGTCGGGCTCCGGTTGGCGTACCGCGTGCCGACGTCATCGTCGAGTTCATGGCGGAGGATTCCACCAGCGCTGACTTTACCGTCACGCCGAGCGGTGGTGTCTTCAACCTCGGACCGCACGCGATCTACTTCCCGGCGAACTCGATCTGCGATCCGGCGACGTCGTCCTACGGGCCGACCGAGTGGGATGCGCCGTGCGACGCGCTCACGGGCCCAATCCGCTTCCATGCCGAAATTCGCGAAGTCGATGGCCGCAGCTATGTCGACTTCACGCCAGCGGTCCGCTTCGTTCCGACGAGCGACCCGGCAAACTCGGTGTGGCTGTACATGAAGACGTCCGCGCTCTCGAGCGATCCGGATTCCGCGATGGCCGCCCTGCGTCGCATGTCCGTGATGTACTCCCACTCGATCGGCGACGTCGGCGTCAACGAGGCGCTCGCAGATCCGTCGCTGCGCACCTACGTGTGGATGAGTGGCGGCATCGCATTCCGCAAGATCAAGCACTTCAGCGGCTATAACATCTTTGACGGCTGGCGCGGTGGACGGGGCGACATGGCTGAGTCGGGCGATCTCATGATCGAGGCCGACGGGCTGATCATCTCGGTGATGTACTAGGTCCGTCCACCTTTAGCGGATTGGAGCGAGCAATGTCTCCTGCATTCGCAAGGCTGGACGGTACCAGGCCGCTTACTAGGCGGCCGGCCAGTCCGGCAGTGATGGTGGGCCGATGAGCGCCAACCGTCTCGAACAGTCCCGTTCGCAGCTGCGTCCACCCTCCGACTTTCGGCTTCCGCCCGACACCGGGGATGTTCTTTCCCAGCGTCTTCGGCGGGTGCACGAGCGGGTCGCCCAGAGCACCGAGCGACGGATGCCCGCCGCGATCGCGGAGATCGCGATGCACTACGACCAGGGCGGCAGCAGCGAGAAGGCATACCAGTACGCGCTGATGGCGGCCGATCAGGCCCGGACCGTCTACGCGCACCAGGAATCGCTCGAGCTGCTGCAGATCGCCGAGCGCAACGCGGCCTCGGACGGGGCACTTGCCGACGTCCGGCTGCGCATGGCGCAGGTTGCCGAGGCGATGGGCCAGTTCGAAGACGCCGAGGCGCTGTGCGACTCGGTAGTGGACTGGATGGTCACGAATGCGGACCCGCGCAGGACGATCGCGCCCCGGCGGATTCGGGAGCGCATCCGGAACCTGCTCGGACAGCCTGCACGCCGCACGCTGGCGTCGTGTATGGCGCTCGACGAGGAAGCGCGGGACCGCGGGCTCGATGCAGAGCGCGTCGCACTGCTGACCATGATCTCCCAGGCCCACAGCCGGCTGGGCGAACGCTCGGCTGCGGAAACGACTGCGCTCGAGGGTGTGAAGCTCGCCGAGCGACTCGGCGACACGACGCTGCTCGCGGACGCTCTGGTTCGCCTCGGCGTGACGCGCGAACCGGTCGACTCTGACGAGTCGGAAGGGCTGTATCGTCGGGCACTCGAGCTGTACCGCAGCGTCGGTGACTACCGTGGAATGGCTCGCTGCCACAACAACCTCGGCATCACGTACCAGCTTCGCGGTGAGTGGGCAAGCGCGCAGGAAGAGCTCGATCGTGCGATCGCGGCGGCACGGAGTGCAGGGATGCGCGAAGTGTGGGGCCTCGCTGCGCTGAACGCCGGTGTGATGGCGCTCAAGCGGGCGGAATACGACCGCGCGGGCGATCGCTTCGGCGAGGCGCTTGCGATCTTCGGTGCCATGAAGAACACCGAGCGCCAGCTGTACGCGGTGTACAACCTCGCCCACCTGGAGCGCGAGCGGGGAGAGCTCGAGGCAGCAACGGAGCTTTATGATGTTGCCGGTTCCCTGGCCCGTTCCATTGGCCAGTCGGACATTGAGATCGGTTCGCGGGCGGGGTACGGTCTCTCCCTCCTGGAGCAGGGCAAGGATGTCGCAGCTCGCGTGGCGTCACTCGAATCCGCGGAGCGGCTGCGCACCCGGACGGAGTGGTTCCAGGGTCGGGAGCTCGCGGAGGCGCTTCGGGTTCGCATCCTCGCTGCCGATGGCAGGACGGCAGACGCGCGCCGGCGGCTCGACGAGGCATTGACGCTCGCGACGGAGGCGGATTGGTACGGTGCGGCGTGGCTCACCGCCAACTGCGCACCGACGATGCTGCAGGGTGATGCGGAGTATGTGCGAGGCGTCGTCGATCGCTATGCGCCGTCAGCGAAGAAGATCGGCTACACGGCGATCACGGCTCGCCTGGACGAGATGTCGGCGCGCTGACGCGCCGGCAGGTGCAGGGCGAGGTTATTGCTGCGGTGCACGGACATGTCCGCGCACCGCATTTTCCTTCTCTCCCCCGCAAACACCGGCGGGAAGCGAGCGGGCCTGCTGCTCAACGACAAAGCGAGCTTTCCGCTCGCGGTGCGCCTGCGGAGCGGCGACGGCGCACCGATTGGCGAGGTGTTCTCGTTCCTCAGTGGCCTTTACTTTCGCGGCAAGCTCGCCTACGCGACTGCCTTCGAGAGGGCCGCCGACGCCACCGGGTCGCTCGTGATCACCTCGTGCCGTGGCCTCGTCCCGACGGCCACTTCCATCGGACTCGAGGACCTGCGCGAGTTCGCGCGGGTCGCGATCGATGCCGGAGAACCGCTCTACACCAGCCCGTTCGCGGCTGATGCAAAGCGGCTCCGCACCCGGGTCGGGCCCGACGCCGATGTGGTGCTGCTCGGGAGCATCGCGAGCGACAAGTACGTCAGTGTCCTCGCCGACGTGTTCGGCGAACACCTGCTCTTCCCCGCCGACTTCGTCGGTCGCGGCGACATGAGTCGCGGCGGGCTGATGCTGCGCTGTGTTCGGGAAAAGCGAGAGCTCGACTACGTCCCGGTCGCCGGCTCGCTGAGGCGCGGCTCGCGGCCGGCGCGGCTCATTCCCGTCAGAGCTCGCCGTTCACCACGCGACCCCGCACGCTGAAGAACGCCGGAGGCAACCTCACTCCGGCTTCGCGCGCTGCGTCCTCCAGCCCGTCGAGCAGCCGGCGCTTGAGCAGCCGCCCTCCCTCGCCGTCAGGACAGGTCGCCAGCGTCCGTGCGATCCAGCGCGGATCGGCGAGATACTCGGCGACGGTGGGGGCGGGAGTCTTTCGGGAGGCCGGAACGGCCCGCCCCGCAACCGAACCGGACATGTCTCCCGACCCGTGCGACCCGCCGCCCGCCATATCGCCGACGACCCGGGCAAAGGCGGTGGGATCCCGCAGAACACGCGCATCGATGCCCAGGACCTCGGCGAGGCGCTGGCAAAGCGACGTCGTGAGCTCGGACTTGCCCGTCATGACACGCCAGAGCTGCTGACGCGACGTGTCCGCGTTACGCGCGAGCTCTCCCTTCGACAGTCCGCGATCTAGGCGCAGCATTTCCAGCTGACGCCCCAGGGCGGTGAGCTCGGGAGTGCCCGAGGGGGGACCGTTCATCGGCTCCGCTGTCGTTGACATAGGTTACATGGCGCGTTACATTCCCTCACCGAACATCACCCGAAGTCCTGCTACCTTCGTTACACAGTGTAAGGCACGGGGAGGGGCCAGGTCAACCGATAGCGCGGCGTTCAAGCGGAGATTTTCGACGGCAGGACAGACGGGACGGATGCGGGCGCGAGGGCACCCGCAATGCGACTTCAAACCGGCAGGATGAGAGCATCATGATTGCGAGACATGAGAGTTCCATGGAGAAGATGGACATCTGGGCGCGGATCGCGGCCCCGGTGGCGCCGGAGACCATTTCCTGGCGGCAGGACGGACGGTCTGTCCTGCGTGATGGCAAGTACGTCGCTCGGTTCGTTGCCTACATCGAGGCGAACACGGTGCGGCAGCGGCTCGACGAAGTGGTTCCGGGGGAGTGGGACCTGACCCTCGAGCTGCTGCCGGCGGTGACCGCCCTCGACGAATCGTCAGAGCCTGCGGTATGCACGTTCAAGGCGCGCCTCCAGATCCTTGGCGTGATCCGCGAGGATGTCGGCACCGGCAAGGACTACAAGCAGGCGGCGACTGACGCGTTCAAGCGCGCCGGGGTGCGCTTCGGCATCGCACACGAGCTGTATGCGTACGAGCAGAACTGGGTCGAAGTCGATGGCGAGGGAAAGTACGCGAGGCCGATCGAGGATCCGCAGATCGCCTACGAGCGCAAGGCTGGCGGTCGTGGAATGGCCGAGGCAGCCCGCCGGTCAGAGCCAGCGCGCAGCGAGTCCGCGGCGACGGACGCAGCAAGCGCCGAGTCGCCGGGATGCCCGGTGTGCGGGGGGCGGATGTGGGACAACCGCGCGACGAGGCGCAATCCGCGCGCGCCCGACTTCAAATGCCGGGACCGGTCGTGCGATGGCGTCGTGTGGCCTCCGAAGACGGCCGCGACAGCCGCCGCCGAGGGGAACGGAAGGAAGCCGGCGGTCGCCGCGGCGCAGGAGACTGTGGCGTACTCCGACGACATTCCGTTCTGAGCAACGGGCAAGCCGGCGCGCCGTCGAGCAGGTCGGTCCGCCGGTGTCCGGATTCGCATGGGTCCGAAGTGAAACGGAGCGGTGCCTCAAAGGCACCGCTCCGTTTCGCCATCCCCAGACCCAGGCTGCTCCAGCGTGGTCGCGCGCGTGCCGATCAGTCGGTCGCGTAGTACCGCTCGATGCACAGCGTGACGAGATCACGAACCTCGTCCGCGGCGCGATGCGGGGGCAGTTGGCGAACCTCCGGCAGCGAGTTCCAGATCCCCTTGAAGGCCACGAGAAGGCGCTCGGCCGGAATCTGCTCCAAGCGTGCCTCGCTACACACCCTGCTCAGGGCCACCGTGATCCTGGCACCCGCGCTGTCGGACGGCTCGGCGAGGTGGCTGCGAAACGCCTCCCGAAGTGCCACCGTGGATTCCGGTGACAGGATGGCGGCCACTTCAGAAGGCTGCGGCGATGAGGGCATCGTCGTTGGGGTATGGGAGGTCCACTTGCCCTCACCAGAAAGCGGGGGCGACCATGTGGAGCGTCGATGGAACACCCTCCGTGCCCAAAATGTTTCTTTTCGCCGCTGCATGGCGTACCCCTTGCAAACACTAGTCACCCGTACGGAGAACGCCGTTCCTTTCCCGTGAGCCGTAGAGTAGTGCTGTGCCCAAGCCTTCCATCATGGTCCTGGCGAACGAGGAAGTGATCTCTGCGTTGCTTGGGGCAATGGTGGAGCTGGACGGGTTCATCCCCGTGTTTCCTGCCGCGGACGAGCAGCCACTGGCGGCCATCCGCCGCTCCCGGCCGGATCTGCTCCTGCTCGACTGCGAGACCGAGCTTGCGTGGGAGCCTGCCGCGATGCGTACGATCTCGTCAGTCACCCGCATCCTTCTCTTCAGCGCCATGCGCTCCCAGCGGGAGATCGAGCAGATCGCGGCCCGCTACGGCATCGCGGCCTTCGTGCTTCCGGTGGCGTACCGGGATTTCACAGCCGAGTTGGCACGAGCACTCGGTCCGCAGCGGCCGACTGCCAGGGCGATCGGCGCGTAGACTCCGCCGTTTGACCGGTCGCCCTTCTTGAGGACACCGGGCCGCTGACCCTAGCCATCGTGACCGCTCCCGAGCGTGCGCCGGATCAGTCCACCATCAGGCGCCAAGCGACCGCGGATTTCAACAACCATCGCCGAGTGTGATCCACGGCACGTCCGTTGCCGATCTTCTGGGTTGTCACTCGCACCCGCACGGCCCGGACGAGCCGAGATCACGATCCTACGTATCACGTGCGCCAGGAACCCGAACAGCTGAGACCCGCCCTCGAGCGCGTCCAGAGTGAGCTCGACTCGCGGCTCGCGGAAGCGTGCGAGAATCACGTGTCGAGCGAGAGCACGGGCCAACTCATCCGGCTCGAGGAGCTGCTGACCAACGCGGCGGAGGCGGCCAAGGAGGCAATTTCGATCCGGCGCCGGCTTAGCGCCGATCGCCGTGCGTCGTCGGAAGACGCGACTGCGTCCGATCCGGCGGCGGCGACCGGAACGGCATTCGACCCCACCGAGGGTATCCGCGACTTCATCGACGCCAATGGGCGCCTGTGGCATGTGTGGGAAGTGCCGCCCGAGCAACTCATCGCGCGCGCGAGACCGGGCACGTATGCCGGGGACTTCGAAGGGGGCTGGCTCGCGTTCGAATCCGGCGATGGGGACGAGCGTCGCCGGCTCCCGGGCTACCCTCGGGAATGGCGCGACATGACGAACGACCGGATCGAGGGGCTCTGCCGCGATGCAAAGCCCGTCACACGTCGCAAGCGTCCGGCCGGTGGAGGGGAAAGCGAGCAGGGGGAGCAGGCCAGCCCCGCCACCTGAGGCGCGGTGCCGACACCACGACCCACAGCCCGTTTCGTTCGTGAGCGCCTTCCCACCGGAAGGCGCTCGGCGCATCGAAGCGCCCAGCTCGCCGTCGCCGTGGTCGGACTGACGCTCGCCGTCGTCGGAGTGTATGGCGTTCTCGCTCAGCTTGCGCGATACCGCTCCCGGGAAATGGGCATCCGGATCGCGCTCGGTGCGAGGCGCCCACAGGTCCGGTGGCTCGTCGTGCGCCACGGTCTTCGCCTCACGATGCTGGGGCTGTTGCTGGGGAGTACTGGAGCGCTGCTGTCCAGCCGGGCCGTTCGCGGCATGCTCTACGGGGTCCGCCCCGACGATCCATTGATTTTTCTCATCGTCGCCGTGGAGCTCGGGGCGACGAGCCTCGTCGCGTCGTGGCTGCCAGCGTTGCGCGCGAGCCGCGCAGACCTCGCGGTGACGCTGCGCGGCGAGTGATCACTCGTCGGCGATGGGAGCAACGGCGGGCGGGTCACCACTCGGGATCCAGCGACCGGTGATGGCGTAGCCGAGGAGCATCGAAGCGACCCAGCCGATGCTCCCCGCGATCGTCCCCAGCATCGAGCAGACCATGATGATGCTCAGGATGCCGAAGAAGGCGACGAAGGGACCGGTGGTGAGGACCTTGTGGGTCGCGGCACTTCGCTGCTCGGTGCCAGGCGGGTCACGCGCTCGAGCCAGTCCGGAAGCTGAGCCGGCTTCTGCTTCGTTTGCGCAGAGTCCATGGCCGCGCGCACGGATGCGACCGTTCCCGGCGGCGCCTTGGTCAGGAGCAGCCCGAAGACGAGCGGGACGCCGACGAAGCAGGCCAGCACCGCGCCAAGCCAGGCGGCACCGCGGGCGAGCGTTCGGCCGCGCCGCCGCGCGATCGCCCGCGCCGCGAGCACCCCCAGCGGCGCGAAGAGGACCGTGCCGAGGGTAAAGGTTGCACAGGAAATGAGGGTGGCCGCGGCTGCGAACCCAGCTGCGATGCGGGCGACCGTCGATCCACGCGGTGTTGCGTCGGGTGTCAGCAGTGGCGGCACGGTGCCGCCGCCGTCCATGGCCGCTCCTCCGAATGCCGTCATCGCCCCTCCGAATCGACTTGTTACCGGATCCAACGAAAACGCCGAGGTCAGACGGGGAGCTCCCCAGTCGTGACATCGGCGTCCTGTGGTCCTTCGAGTTGCCCCTCCTGGGATCGAACCAGGACTCTTCTGCTCCAGAGGCAGACGTGTTGCCAGTTACACCAAGGGGCATTCGACTCGCTTGCGCGAGTCATGGATATTATAAGATGCCGCCGTCCCCATCAACCCCGGGACTTCCGCGCGCCGTGTGCGCCGCTGATTGTTGAGGGATGCCCCTACCAGTGAAGGCACCATCAGCCTGGGTCCACCGGCTGGGTGTTGCGGTGCTCCTGACTGCAGTCGCCCTCGGGTGCCGTCCGGCGGTGGCGGGCATTGGGGCGGATGGCGGATCGCCGGGGGCGAAAGCCGACGATCTCTTCTCGGCGCTCGCCGTTCGCTTCGGGGTCGCCTACCGGGACCAGCGGTTCGAGTCGATTCGCCCGCGGATGATCCGTCACGCCCTGACGCCGTCCCGACTATATCCCGACACGACGATCTGGACGTCGGTGGAGGGCTCGAGACGGACGGTGTCCGTGGCAGGGGAGCTCGCCGGCGACCGATACATTCTCGCTGCACGCGAAACGGTTCCGCGTCCCGACGCGCCAGGCAAGTCGCGCCATGCCATGCACCTGCGTCGAGTCGGCAATGGCGTGCACCAGTGGGATTCGGCCGACGAGCTGGCGATCGGCACAGCCCGGGCGGCCGAGGTCATGTCGGTCGTCGAGGGCGCGCTCCGGGGGCTCGAGCGTCCTGCGAGCGACGTTCGCGCCGACTACCGCGCCAGCTTTCCCCGCACCACGTCGATGGCGGGCCGGCTGTTCAGCCTCGATACCCTGACCACCATCGCGGGCCCTGACGGATCGACGACCATCAGTATTGCGGCGCGGCTCGATGCCGAACGGCTCCGGCCGCATGCGCCGCGCTACGCCGCGTATATCGATGAATATCTCAAGCCGCTACGTATCGACATCGCGCTGGTTGACGGGCGGGGCACGATCTGGGGGACGGCTCGATTCCGCCGGAACCTGCTCGAGCTGCGGGTAAGGTCGCGGGGTGGCCAACTACAGCCGCTCACCGGAGGTCCGATGGCAGCGCCGGATTCCCTGCGTCTCCGGATCTCGTTCTTCGCGAAGGTGCTGTTCTTCGACGTGGGCGCAAGCAGCCTGTTCGCCGACGTCACGACGATCCGGGATGGGGGGGTGCGCGGCTGGTCGCTGCGCTTTCGGAGAGAGCCGCAGTGGCACTTTCCGCTCGCGGTGGGCCGGCTCCTGCGGGCACCGCTCCGGCGACCGTTCGCGGATGGAGGGACGGTCCTCGAGTACGTCGTTGTCGACAGCGCCGGGGGCCAGACGCTGCTGGCGAGGAACATTCACATCGTCGTCCAGGAGAGCGCGATCGTCCGGTGGCTCGGGGCGCTCGGGGCGACGGCGATGGGAGACCTCTCCATCGAGGCGGAGCAGGAGAAGGATCGATTCGTCGGGGACGTATTCCGGGCGGCCGGGGAGGATGCGCGCCTGTTGCTCGCGCGCTGACACCCTGATGCACGAAAGCCGCAGCGCGGACGCTGCGGCTTTCTCTGGTACCTTCGCGACGCGGATCATGCCGCGCACGCCGTCATTGGAACTCTCCGTCCTACCGAGCGGCGGCGGGCAATCAATCCAGCCTGACTTCACGATCTATCGACCGACTAGACGTCGACGAAACGGTGCCGTGAACGTGGAAATAGTCACGATCCGTGCCAACGAAAGCGGTGCAGTGGAGCTGAGGGGGATCGAACCCCTGACCTCTGCCTTGCGAAGGCAGCGCTCTCCCAGCTGAGCTACAGCCCCGCTTGACCGGCAACCCCGAGGGGAGACCGACTGCGTTCGCCGCGGTGCGTGGAAGTGCGTTGCACTCACCGCAGGGGTTCAGAACGCAACAGCCCCGCGAGTGGCGGGGCCGCGCAACTGCAATCAACCTACCGCACCAGCGGTGAAAGTCAAGCGCGCGCCCCGTGCATCTGCCTCGGGAAAGACGACGACGTGCGCCGCGCGTAACTTGCACCTTCACTCCACACACCCGCGCCCGACCCCAATGTTCTCCGACCTCCGCGCCATCGATGTGTACGCCGCCGCCCGCCGCATCGAAGGCGCGGTGCGCCACACGGCGCTGCGCCGTTCCGACGCGCTATCCGACCTCGTCGGCGGCGACGTGTTCCTCAAGATGGAGCACGAGCAGATCACGGGGTCGTTCAAGCTGCGTGGGGCCTTCAATGCGCTCGCAATGATGGACGCCGCGGAGCGGGCACGCGGCGTCGTCGCGTCTTCCGCAGGGAACCATGGGCTCGGCGTTGCGAAGGCCGCGCAGCACTTCGGGGTTCCGGCGACGATCTTCGTCCCGCGGCGCGCGCCCGAAGTGAAGAAGCGCGGGATCGCGGCGCTTGGAGCAACGGTCGATGACAGCGAGCCGGATTACGACGCCGCGATGGTCACCGCAAAGGCGTACGCCGCCGGGCGAGGGGCGCGTTACATCAACCCGTGTCTCGGGGACCCGCTGCTCGCCGGCCAGGGGACGGTCGGTCTCGAGATCATTGCAGAGCTGCCGTCAACGGCAACGATGATCCTTCCCGTCGGCGGCGGCGGACTGCTCGGGGGAGTCGCCAGCTTCGTGCGCCGCGTTGCGCCGGAGGTCCGCATTGTCGGTGCGCAGGGCGAGCACACGGCGGCAATGGCGCTCTCACTCGGCGCCGCGCGGGTCGTCGAGATTCCGAGCGTGCCGACACTCGCCGACGGACTCGCCGGCCAGATCGATGATGAGGCGCTCGACATCGGCCGGCATGGGCTCGATGGCATCGCGGTGCTCACCGAGGAGGAGATCGCGCGCGCCATCGGGTGGCTGGCGCGAATGGAAGGTGCGGTGGTGGAGGGATCCGGCGCCGTGGGTGTGGCCGCGGTGCTGGGCCGGAAGGTGCACGGGCTTCGCTCACCCGTGGTGATCGTGGTCAGCGGTGGCAACATCGACCCGGCGGTCCACGCCCGCGTCATGCGGGAGACCGAGGGGAAGGCCTGAGCGGGCCCGCGCGAGTGCGCGAGCCCATCGTTTCATCAGGACCGCTGCTCGCCGTCGCCGTTCGAGTTGCGGGTGCGCCGGTGGGCCGACGCGCCACCTTCCCGCCCGATGGCCGCCATGTGCTCGCGGTCCTTGCTCACGGACGTCCCACCCTTGCGCCCTGCCTCCCGGGCTTCGTCGGCGCTCCACTGGTGCGCAGTGCCTTTCCGGTGCGCCGCGCGCCCACCCTTGCTCGCGATCTCGCGCTGCCGCTCCCGGTCCATGGAAGCGAAACCACGGTTGCTTCGGCCAGCCGGACGCCCAGCCGATCCCGACTCCGCCCCGTCCCCCATCCCCCGCTCACCCGCGTCGACGCGATCACCGTTCGAATCCTGCATTACTCCTCCTCGTGGTTGTCCTGCGCTGACCTGAAGCGACGTCTCGCTGCGCGCCAGACTTCATTGCGGCAGCGCGGCGTCGCGCTGCCCGGACCGCGTGTCAGTCCGCGGTGATCAATCCCAGCAAGGAAACCCCTTCCCGCAACGTGTCGAGTGTACGGTCGCGCACCGAGCGCGAATCGTTCGACACGGCACGACGGCCTCCATGAAGCCGCATCGTGTGACTGCTCCACGACAATGGCGAATTCCGCCGCGAAACGCGAGGGGCAATGTTCGTGAAATGAAAGCATTCACGAGCCTGCACGGCCGGCCTACCCGCGATCGTCCCGCTCCCTGCACGCCCGTCGCCATGTGATGAGCCCCCATGGCAAGCCACGCGACACGCCGGGCAGCGAGGCAAGGCGCGGGCCGGGCCACCGGAGGCTCTCGAAAAACTCGTGGTCGCGCATCGGTGCGCACAGCGACGCCGATATATTCAGCGCATGTCACTGAGCCTGCGGTTCCTCGGCACGTCAGCGTCGCGCCCGACAGTCGAGCGCAACGTCTCTTCCGTCGCGCTCGTGCGCGAGGGTGAGACGCTGCTGTTCGACTGCGGCGAGGGAACGCAGCGCCAGATGATGCGCTACGGCGTGTCGTTCGCGCTTCGCGACATTTTCTTCACGCACTTCCACGCCGACCATGTGCTCGGGGTCATCGGGTTGATGCGAACGATGGCGCTCCAGGGACGCACGGACGCGCTGCACCTCTGGGGCCCGCGCGGCGCAGGCAAGGTGTTGCGACGGGCCGAAGGCTTCGGCGTCGAGCGCCTCGGCTTCCCGGTGGAGATCACCGAGATCACGAGCGAGGTGCCGATACGCCGGAACGAGTACGCCATCGTACCGTTCGTCGCCGACCACGGCGGCGCCCCCGCGCTCGGATACGCGCTGGTCGAGGATGATCGCAAGGGACGCTTTCATCCGGAGATCGCGCGGGACCTCGGGATACCGGAAGGGCCGCTCTGGGGGCAGATCCATCGCGGGCTTCCGGTGACGCTCGCCGACGGGCGTGTCGTGCAGCCGTCAGAGCTCGTCGGCGCTCCACGTCACGGGCGCCGCGTCGCGATCACCGGCGATACGCGCCCCTGCCCGTCCACGATCGATGCGGCGCGCGGGGCGGACCTGCTGGTGCACGAAGCCACCTTCGCGGAAGAGGAGGCGAAGCGAGCGATCGAGACAGGGCACTCGACCGCGCGCGAGGCGGCGGAGATCGCGCGCGAGGCGGGGGCGAAGCGCCTCGTCCTCACCCACCTCTCCGCGCGGTACTCGCGGGACTCGCGGGACCTCGAGCGGGAGGCCCGGGCCGTCTTCCCCGACACGACGATCGCGCGCGACGGGATGGAGATCGAGATCGGCTACGAAAAGGAGATCGACGGCGCGAGCGACCGGCTGGAACCGGTGTCCGAGGAAGATCCGGCCGCCGACTGAGCGGCTACCGCACTGCGCCGGGGAGCGTGGACCGGGGCATGCCCGATGCCGCCGCCACCGA
>JANPKQ010000382.1:0-29187 GCA_031426115.1 Gemmatimonadaceae bacterium
CCGAAAGCCAATGGTGTTCCTCGCGCAGTTTCAGAGCCGGCCGGATCTGAGCTTCGTCGATGACGGTACGCTCTACACGTTCGTGTGCACGCGGTGCAAGATCAGCGCGAGCCTCGTGCAGTCGCACTGAGCTCGCGCATGCCATCCATCCGACACACGTTCCACCTGCGCGCAGTAAGAGATGAGGAGATGCCGCAGGTCCCTGTCACCCCGGACGGCCGGTATTTCGTCGTGCGCGGGCGTCTCTGGCGGTGCGCCAACCCCGCACTCGCGGAGGAAGCGCGCCGACGCCTGGTCAGCGCGCTCATGGCTGCGCGGCGCGCCGTCGCCGCGGCACAGCGGGCCGGGTCCGGCCCCAACCTCGCCGAGGCGCGGGCGGCCGTGGACAGTGCCAAACGAGCGCTCGGCGAACGTGGCCCGGTGTGGTGGGCCGACGGGGCACCAGACTACAACCGTTACCTGGCGCGGAACACACCGTACGCTGCGTGGCATGCCGCGCTGGCGAGGGGCAGCGATGCGCCGGCCGATGCCTGATATTGCATCAGCTGGCGCGAGCCGGCAGAAGTGGTGTTGCCCTCATTTACTAACCGACAAAACTGTGACGCGACTCGTTCTGTGGGCAGCAGCGATCGTGTGCGTGTTGGCGGCGTGCACCAGCCCGGGCGCCGAATCGCGGTCGGCTTCCGACACGTCCTCCGCCGCGACTGCGACGAGTGGCCGCGCCGATGCGGTCCCATCGGCCCCCGAGGCACGGCTCGATTCGGCGGCCCGGCGCGCGCTGGCCTTTCTTCGTGGTCAGCTCCCGGCGGACTCCGTCCCGCTGGCCGACACCGTCGTACTGAGGCTTGCCCCCGAGGGCGGCGGTCACGAGGCGCGCGTCCCCCGCGCAGCGCTGCGCTCCCCGTCAGACTGGTCAGTGCCGGCTGGGCGAGCGCGCTACCTCCTCGCGCCGCCACCCATCTACACCCGGGTCGCGACCGCTGTCGGTCGCCACTTCAACTGCAGGGAGTCCGAGCTCGCGACGCGAGCGCCGGACTGGGCTTCTGCTCCTCACGTGGGCGTGTCGCTGCGATCAGACGACGTGGAGTCCAGCTGCCTGCGAACCTGGAATGCGACGTTCGTCTTCGATACGAGCGCCTCCGGCGAGTGGCCGCGACTCGCCGGCGTGCTCTACGATCAGTGGGAATGGTAGGTGAGGCCGCACAGACTACACACGGAGCCCACTTCTCCATGAAGACTCAGTACTACACAGCAGCGAGTCTCGACGGTTTCATCGCGACAGAAGACGATTCGCTGGACTGGCTGTTCCCGCTTGGTGACGTGAATGAGACAGGGTACCCGGCGTTCATCGCAGACGTCGGAGCGCTGGCGATGGGCTCAGCGACATACGAGTGGATGCTCGAGCACGCGGACATGGTTGCTGCCGAGACCGGCGCGTCCTGGCCGTACACGCAGCCGGCCTGGGTCTTCTCCAGTCGGACGCTGCCGACGGTGGCAGGAGCCGACATCCGCTTCGCGCGCGGAAACGTTCGGCCGATCCACGCCGCGATGCAAGACGCTGCGGGCTCGAAGAACATCTGGATCGTTGGCGGTGGCGACCTTGCCGGGCAGTTTCCCGATGCCGGCCTTCTCGACGAGATCATTGTTCAAGTCGGGTCTGTGACATTGGAGCGAGGCAAGCAGATCTTTCCCCGCCGTGTCACGGACCCACCGCTGCGGCTCGTCTCAGTGCGGCGAATCGGCTCCGGCTTCGCGGAGTTGCGGTATGAGGTGCCGGCAAGCGGGCGAGTCGGTGCTGCATGACGACCGTTGCAGCGGACGGTTTGCTGCGCGGCAATCGCTGAACCGAAGCGTCACGTGCGCACGGTCGACAATCCGCCGTCCACCCCCCAGACCTGGCCCGTGATCCATCGCGATTGGTCGCCGAGGAGGAAGAGCGCGGTCGCGGCGACGTCGTCGGGCTGACCGATCTGGCGAAGTGGGTGACGGTCGCGACTCGCTTGCGATCGCTCCTCGCTGGAGAGGAGTCGCGCGGCGAGCGGCGTGTTCGTCAACGAGGGCGCGACGGCGTTGACGCGGATCGCCGGCGCCCATTCCGCTGCGAGCGATCGGGTGAGTCCTTCAACGGCACCCTTGGCCATCGCGATCGAAGCGTGAAACGGCATGCCCTGCTGCACCGCCACCGTGCTGAAGAGCACGACGCCGGGCTGTCGTCCAGCCTTGAGTGCGTTGGCGGTCGCCTGCAGCACTCGCACCGCACCCAGCGCCGATATGCGGAAGTCATCCAGGATGTTTGCTTCGTTGAGGGCCCTGAACGACTTGAGGGTGAGGCTCCCGGGGCAGTACGCAACGCCATCGAGGGAGGCCGGCAGGTCGAGCGAAGCGATATCCACCTCGAGCACGTCGACTCGCCGTTCGCTGAGGCCGGGCATGGCGATACCTGACGCACGACGCGACAATCCAACGACCGCGTGGCCCTCTTGCAGGGCTCGCTGAGTGAGTGCGAGTCCGATTCCGCTCGAGTGGCCGACGACCAGGTAGGTTCGCTTCATACGGCTGAACGCCCGGGCGTGCCGTCTGATTCGCTGGCGACGGTTGGGCCATCACAGGCCCCGTGCAGAAGTCATGTGTGGAGACTGCGGCCCGACTCCGCTGGCCGCCGCGTCACCCGTCTCTTCCTTGAGACGCTTCTTCTCCGCTCGTTCGTCGATGCCGGCGGCGTAGACGAGAGCGATGACGACAGCCGCCGCGGGAACAGTGACCACCAGACCGACGGCGAAAAGAGTGAGGTTATCCATTCCGGTCATCGCTGATGAGGAGCGCAACAGACCCGAACGAAAGAATGGAGGGCACCCACAGGCCGACGAAGAGTCCCTGTTCGCGGCAACCAGTGAACCACAGCGTGACGGAAAGCAGGAATGAGACGAAGGCGGCGACAAGAATGGTCAGGCCGGCGCGGCGGCGCAGGGTCTTTCGTGACATCATCGGAGAACGTGGCAAGGGTCGGCGTGGCTCGGTGCCCAGACAAAGGCGGACAGGGAGTGAAGGAGCGACACGTCAGGATGGTTCCACTCCGTCATTCCGGCGACGCGGGACCCAGTTCGACTTCCACCATGATCCTCGAACCGTGGCGGCGCGAGGTTCGTGCACGGCATGAGGACGGAAGACACATTCAGCAACCCACGCAGGTCGAGAACTCACGTCCAACTCCGGTGAGCCATGCGTCTTGACGTCTACATCAATTATCGCGGCGTCTGCGAGCAGGCGTTCCAATTCTACGAACAGCACCTCGGCGCGCGGATGACGGGTCTCGTCCGGCATGCGGACATGCCCAACCCGTCGTTGTCGCCCGACTGGGGACAGAAAGTTCTACACGCGCGCCTCGAGCTCGGTGGCACAGTCGTGATGGGGGCGGACGTTCCGCAGGCCGAACCGATGCGGAGCGCCTATTTGACGCTTTCCGTTGATCGCGCCGAGGATGCCGAGCGCATCTATGCGCTGCTGACGGAGGGGGGCGAGATCTTCATGAAGCTCGGGAAGACGCCTTTTGCCAACCGCTTCGCCATGCTCCGGGACCGGTTCGGGACGTCGTGGATGCTGTTGCATCAGCCGGAAGGAGCGGCCAGGAGCAGGGACAGCGCAGCCTAGCAACACACTTCCTGTGTCCGCACCGCCTATGGATTTGGTCTGGCCCGCCGAACGCCACCTCGCCGGCTATGTTGACGCGCTGCGGCGTGACTGGTCCGCCGATACACAACGCGCTGCCGCGGGGGCGGAGGAGCTCGCGCGCATTGAGGTCGATCCTGCTGCCTTTCTCGCCACGCAGATCGATCCCGAGGGTCGCGGACCGCCAGTTACCCTTCCCGATGGATCCGTCGTGCCCCGCCTGCCGAGTTACAGTCTCTGGATGTGGGATGGAGAGTTTTGCGGAAGCATTTCCCTCCGGTGGCAGCCTGGGACGACGGAACTGCCACAACATTGTCTCGGTCACATTGGCTACAGCGTCGTGCCCTGGAAAAGACGACGTGGCTACGCGACCAGCGCCCTCGGTCTCATCCTTCCTCTCGCCCGCGAGCAAGGACTTCCGTTTGTTGAACTCACGACTGATCTCTCTAATCTTCCGTCGCAACGCGTGATCCTGCGCAACGGCGGGCAGCTACTCGAGCAATTTCAGAAGCCCGCGAGTCACGGAGGAGTGCTCGCACTTCGGTTCCGCATTCAGCTTTCGTAATCGGTGCAGGCGTGGCGGGACTAAACAGGCACGTAGGTCAACCTGATCACATCCTCGCCCATCCGATCATTCGCCATGAGGCGGAGCGGCGGCCGCGGTCCGGCGAAGTATGGCTTGCCGCGACCAAGCACGACGGGGTGCAGGTAGATTCGATACTCATCGATCAGGCCAAGCTCGGTGAGGCTTTGCGCCAGGGTCGGGCCGGCAACTTCGATCTCCCCGTCGCGCCCGGCCTTCAGCTCGCGGATCGCACCCTCGAGATCGTCCCCAACGAGCGTGGCGTTGGGGCCAACCGTCTTCAGCGAGCGCGAGGCGACCCATTTCGGTTGGTTCCGCCACGCTGCCGCGAATGCGCGTTCCGGTGCATCCCATTCAGGATGATCGTCGTCCCAGTAACGCATGATCTCATACATCTGGCGACCGTACACGCTTCCCGCCTGCCCCCGAGCCTCCTCGATGAAGTGGCGGAAGAGCGTGGGGCCTGGCGCAAACGCCATATGGTCGACGTAGCCGTCCAGGGACTGGTTCATTCCGAACACGAGCTTGGCCATACCATTCCTTAGGCGGCACGTCCGCGCGCTTCTAGTTGAGTCATGCAATCGGTTGCAAGTCTGGATCGACTGATTTCATGTCACGGTTGGTTCTGAAGTGCGCATGAACGCCGCACGCTCGCTGACCGATCCGTCCCCCCCCCAACTCGCGCCATCACCTGCTACCGCGCGATGACGCGAATCGTGCCGTCAGCCTTGTTCAGCAAAAAGATCTGCCCAGCGGCATTCGCATCGAACCGCATGTCTGCACGCGCTGCCGCACTCTTGCCCTGCGCTACCGTTTTCTCCTGGACGATCTGGAGGAACGTGCGCGGAGCCGCGCCCGGCGCCGTCGCGAAGAGCACGCGGCGGATGGGATCCTGCCCGCCCTTCGGAAGGTCGTCGGCACTCACATGAAACAACTCGCCGCTCGGCATGTCTCCGAACAGCAATCGGCCAGTGAGCTGCGGAACGGTCGTGCTGCGATACACCATGGCGCCGACGGACGCTGACGAGCTGTTGGGCAACAGCACGGGATCGAACTGACCCCATTCGACGATGGGATAGGTCATCTTCGGATCGCTTCGTGGCGCTTCCGTACTCACTCCCCCCCGGTTGATGAAGCGGAAGCTCCCCTCCCAGGTGTTCCAGCCGAGATTCGCGCCGGCGGTGACGGGACTCACTTCCTCCACGACGTTCTGGCCGATGTCCGACATGTACATCGCGCCGTTCTTCGAGTCCCAACCGAAGCGCTGCGCGTTGCGCACGCCATACGCGAAGGTCTCCGGCAGGGCATCGGTCGTCTTCACAAATGGATTCGCCGTGGGAATGCCATACTTGCCGCCACGGCCGTTCTTTCCCAGCGGGTCGATGCGAAAGATCTTGCCGAAAGCCGAGCCGAGGTTCTGCGACAGCGCCATCGGGTCGCCACCGCTGCCGCCATCGGCGATGCCGATGTACAGCATCCCGAAATCCGCGGAACCAGGACGCGCCGTCGAGTTGAAGGCGATCGCACCGCCGTTGTGATTGGCAAATGGCTGACGCAGCCTGATGAGCTCTCGCGGTGAACTGCCATCGTACGAGGCCGCACCCGGCGTCGCCGCCGTCCATTCGAGCAGAATGGTGTCGTGCGTCGTGTTCGCGTTTGGCGTCGTGAAATCGGGCGCCGGCGCCTGGTTCGAGACGTCGGTGTAGGTGTACAGCTTGCCAAATCCCGGCGTGCCCGCCTGCGCGAACTGCGGGTGGAGCACGAAGCTCTGCATTCCGCGCTCGCGGCCCATCGACTGCACCGCGATGCCCCACTTCACATCGCGGAGATCGAGGTACGGCGTCACCGTTCCCCCGTCGGCGCTCACCGTGTAGAGCACGCCGCGCATGTCACTGACGAAGAGGCGCCGCGCGCCCGGCTCCTCGACGAGCGTCATCATGCGCGCGGCGACGTTGTCGATCTCCGGCAGCGACGCGAACTCGCGCAGCGTCACGACGATGACGCCCTCGTTGGCGACGATTGCCTGAGGAAACGGATCGTTGGTCTGACCCGCGGGGAGCGGCTGGGCCGGCATGCCCCCTCGCCCCTGCGCCGTCAGCGGTGAACGGCCCGACAACGCGAGCGCGATGAGCACAATGACGGTGAGACGCAAAGCCATGAAATCTCCTGAGGTGCCGAAAGGTGCGCGAACCGTGAGCGTGTCCGTGCATGACGCGTCGTATTTCTTCGTTGTTCCCGATGAAATACGCCAGGGCTTCGGCGACCGTTGACCTTCGCTCAATGACCATCGACCCGGGAGCGAGGATCACTGCTGAGCGGGATCTACACCGGTGTGGCGATCCGCTCCGCTCCAAGGCTGCGACGTCCCCCGGCATCGGCCTCATCCTGGGCATCGGCGAGTCGGCTCACATCGTTCCCGACGACGCGTGCGGCGTCGATGAGTGTCGTGAGCGGCGCGAGATCGCTGGCGCCCGCGTGCAGCCGGAGGAGGTCGAGGCGGATGCGCTCGAGCGCGGCGACGCTCTTCGCGAGGTGCGCCGCGGCAGCTTCGCGCCGCGCAGCCAACACCTCGCCGTCGACCGATCCGAACGGCGCCAGCGCCGAGACGAGGTCGACCTCGGCGCGGGCCTCGGCCGCCTGCGCCTCGAGCGCCGCGACGGTCGCCGGCAGCTCGGCGAGATGCTCCCGGTAGGGCGCCGGGAGCGCGGCGAACAGCTCCGATGCCGCGACGCCGAGTGCGGCTTCCGTCGGACGGAACACGCCGCCACCGATCGCTCGCGACTGCTCGGGGGCGCCGAGCCGGCCCGCGAGCCATTCCCCCGCACGGCTGTTCCAGAGACGGTTGCGAATCCCGGTATGCCACCACTCACGGATCTTTGCGGGAATGAACTCCACGTCCAGCGCATTGCTCGCCGCCCCGAACAGCATCGTGCTCAGGATCGGCCCGAAGATCCATCCGATCGGCGTGCGGTTCTCGTGGATGACTCCCTCCACGAGCAGCGCCAGCGTGACGGCGAGCCAGCTCGCCGAGGCGATCGTCGCGACCCGTAGAAGCCGGTGCGGGAGTGTCTCCTTGTCCTTGCGGGCGAGCGCTTCGGTCTCGGCCCGCTCCTTCCGATCGACCTCGAGCGCCGTCCGCAGGTCGGTGATGGTATGCCCGGCCTGGAACTGCCGGCGCGCTTGATTCAGGTGGAAGCCGATGATGGGAAAGATCGGCAGCGAGGTGATCGCGAAGAGGACCGCGACGTCCCACGGACTCGATCCCGGATTGCCGGTCAGGTTGGCGACGATATTCCCCACGGTGAGGACGCTGGCCGCCGCGGACCAGCCGAGGTACGGAAGCGCCAGCAGGTTCCGCGCACCGAGCCATCCGCGCAGCGTTGGCGGGAGCGCAGGTCGCGCGTCGGGCATTGGGGCGAGAGCGGCCGCCAGCGCCTCCCCGTCCGCGAAGCGGGCGGCCGGCTCGCGCGCGAGACAGCGGTCGATCGCCGCGCCCAGCGCGGGAGGGAGGCCCGGCGCGGCGGTCATCACGCTCGGTGGCGCTTCGCTGGCCTGACGCACCAGCACGGCGGGAAGGTTGAGCGAACCGAACGGGAGGCGTCCGCTCACCGCCAGGTAGCCGACGACACCGAGTGCGTAGATGTCGCTGCGGCCATCGATCTGCTCGCTCGCGGCCTGCTCCGGGCTCATGAAATGCGCGGTTCCCGAGATCTTCCCGGGCTCGGTGGCGGGCCTGTCATCCTCATCGGCGTGGGCGATGCCGAAGTCGGTCACCAGCGCGCGGCCCGTGCCCGCCTCGAGGAGGATGTTGTCCGGCTTCACGTCGCGGTGCACGATGCCGCGCCCGTGTGCGTAGGCGAGCGCCCAGGCGACCTCGCGCATCACGCGTGTCGTGTCGGCCGGCGGGAGAGGTCCTCGCGTGCGAAGTCGCTCGCCGAGCGTTTCGCCCTCGACGTAGCTCATGACGAAGAAGACGAAGCCGCGAACCTCGCCGACGCGGTGGATCGGGACGATGTGCGGGTGCGAGAGGCCGGCCGCCGTGCGAGCCTCCCGCACGAACTGCTCGCGCGCCGCAGCAGTGTGCGCGAGGTGGCTCGCCAGGACCTTGATGGCAACGTCGCGGTCGAGCTGCACATCGCGCGCGAGGTAGACGACGCCCATGCCGCCACGGCCAAGCTCGCGTTGGAGGGAGTACTCGCCGGCCAGGGCGGCCTGCAAGTCGAGGAACTCGGCGGTTGGATGCGTCATGACCTGAATACGAGCGGGTCTCCGGGACGTTTCGCGGCGCCATCGCGCTCGCGCATGGATCGTGACGGAGTGCTGCAGTCGGCGGGCCGTGCTGCCGGACGGCTGACGGTTCGCCTGCCCTCCCCTGCGCTATTGTCCGAAGGTGCCCGGACCGGTAGCGTATGAGGATGGTTCCCTGTCCTTCAGTATGAGCGAACGTCGAACGATGAACAGGTTCAACGCGCGCGGCGCGACCGCCGCCATTCTCTTCCTGTCCCTGGCCGTCGTCGCCTGCGCTCGCGCGACGCCCGAGCTGCCCGCTCCCCTCGAGACGCCGGCACCTGCCCCGGCGCCGGCTGCATCCATGGCCGACCATCAGCACATGCCCGGGATGGCGATGCCGACGATTCCGAAGGGGGCGCTGTACACGGCGGCGGACGTCCACTTCATGCAGGGGATGATCGCCCACCATGGGCAGGCGATTCACATGTCGAGGCTGGCCGCGTCGCGCGGCGCCAACCCGCGCCTGCTGAGGTTCGCGACGAAGATCGACCAGTCGCAAGCCGGCGAGATCCTGCTGATGCAGGGCTGGCTGCGCGCGCACTCCCAGGTCGCGCCCGGCATGGAGTCGTGGCGCACGATGTCGATGCCGGGGATGCTGACCGCCGAGCAGCTCGCAGGGCTCGACGCCGCGAAGGGTGCCGAGTTCGACAGGTTGTTCCTGGTGCTCATGATCAAGCATCACGAGGGGGCGCTCAGGATGGTTGCGGATCTCCTCGCCACGCCGCGGGCGGCGCAGGACGTCGATGTATCGGTGCTGGCCAACGACGTCGAGGTCACCCAGAGCGCCGAGATCGCAATCATGCAACAGATGCTCGCCGATCTTTGATACCATTACCGGAGTTTCGACCGATGGGAAATGCTCGCAGCATCTCGACGATCGCCATGGCGATCGCCCTCGTCTCTGCCCCCGCGCTGGTCGCGCAGACGTACCCGAGCGGCACCGACGCGCGCAACGGGCTGAAGTATGGCCGACTCGATGCCGGCACGGCGATGAACGGCATGCGCCTCGTCTCGTTCACACCCAAGGCGGCCGAGTTCGACTCACTCCGCGGCCTGACGTTCGTGAACTCCGATCTTGCCTTCCGTGGCAACTACGTCTATCAGGGCAACTTCTCGGGGTTCTCGATCTGGGACGTCAGCAATCCGTCGAAGCCCGCAAAGGTCTCGGTGGTGTCGTGCGTGACGTCGCAGGGTGACCCGTCGATCGTCGGCAACCTGCTCTTCGTATCAGCCGAAGGTGGCGGCAATCGCAGCGACTGCGCGAAGGGCGGCGTGGAGAATCCCAGGGATCACATGGCCGGCGTCCGCATCTACGACGTCGCCGATCCGAGGAATCCGAAGCTCATCAAGAACGTGCAGACCTGCAAAGGTTCGCATACTCATACGGTCATCCCGAGCCCAACCGACAAGGGCATTCTCTACATCTACGTCTCCGGCAGTCAGGGCGCCCGGCCCGACTCCGTGCTGGCGGGGTGCAAGGAGGGCGAGGATCCGGCGGACGAAACGAACTCGATGTACCGACTCGACGTCATCAAGGTGCCGCTCGCGAATCCGTCGCAGGCCGAGGTCGTGACGGGCGCACGCATCTTCACCGGTATGACGCCTGCGGCGAGGCGCAGCGGTGGCCGGGGCGGTCGCGCAGGGGGCGAGCGTGGTGCTGCCGGGGCAGATAGTGGCGGAGCGGGTGCGGCGCGTCCGATTCCGCAGTACGGTCCGAGGAACTGCCACGACGTGTCGGCCTATCCGGCGATGAACCTGCTGGCCGGTGCGTGCGGCAGCTATGGGCTGCTCGTGGACATCTCGAACCCCGAGAAGCCCGTGCGCCTCGACGCCGCGGCCGACACGAACTTCTCGCTGTGGCACACAGCCGTGTTCAGCAACGATGGCTCGAAGGTCGTCTTCACTGACGAGTGGGGCGGCGGGACCTCGCCGAACTGCCAGGCCACGCACATGCTCGAGATGGGCGGCAACACCACCTTGACCATCAGCGCGGACAAGAAGTTCAAGCAGCACGCGTACTTCAAGCTCCCGAGCGCGCAGACCGCCCAGGAGAATTGCGTGTCGCACAATGGCGGACTCGTTCCGGTGCCGGGCCGCGACATCATGGTCCAGGGGTGGTATCAGGGCGGCGTCGATGTCATCGACTTCACCGACCCGGATCGCCCCTTCGAGATCGCGTACTTCGATCGCGGACCGGTGGATGCGCCGCCGGCGCCTGGTGACACGGCCGCAGGCGCGATGGGCCGCGGGCGCGGCAGCATCGGCGGCTCGTGGGGCGCGTACTGGTACAATGGCCTCATCTACTCCTCTGAGATGGCGCGCGGCCTCGACATCCTCGAGCTGGTTCCCAGCGCCCACCTCTCGGCGAACGAGATCGCGGCGGCGAAGCTCGTGCGCATGGATGAGTTCAATCCGCAGAGTCAGCCGAAGATCGTGTGGCCGGCGGCGTTCCCCGTCGTGCGGTCGTATCTCGATCAGCTCGTGCGTGGCAACGGACTGCCGGCGGCGCGCACGACGGCGATCGCGAATGCGCTCACGGCGGCAGAGCGGCAGACGGGCGCGGCGCGCGGCCGGGCACTGTCGGCCCTCGCGACGCAGCTGCACCGCGATATGAATGGCGCAAAGGACGCGGCGCGGGTGCATGCGATGGCGGGCGCGGTCGAGGCGCTCGCTGCCATCTCGAAGTAGTCGGAATCCGACGACGGAGTATCGACAGTGACAACAGTCATTCGGCACGTGGTCAGTGCCTCGTTCGCCGCGGCAGCACTGGTTGGGTGCGCGAGCGCCCCGCCTCCCGCAACTCCGGCAGTTGCACCGAGCGAGGCTCAACTGCCGCGAGTCGCGACGGAGCCGTACTCGGAATCGCAGGTCGAGCGGCCCGCGATGGCTCTTGGCGACCTGGATCCCCCGTATCCCCAATCGCTGCGCCGCATGGGCGCCAGCGGATACGTCGAGATACAGTGGATCGTGGATACGCTTGGGAAAGCGGAGGTGGCATCAGTGGAGCGCGTGAGCGCGGACGCTCCAGCAGACGCGGTGCCGGGCTTCACCGACGTGGCCAGGCAGGCAGTGTTCCTTGCCCGGTTCGTGCCCGCCGAGATCGGCGGTCGGAAGGTGCGGCAGCGGGTCCAACGACGTTTTTCCTTCACCGCGCCCGGGGGTGGTACTTCCGCTGACGGGGCGGAACTCCCGCCGATCGATGCCACGCTGCCCAGCAGTATTCGTGGCGCAGCGACGCCAGCGCCGGTTCCGAACGAGCCGCTCTTCGAATTCCAGGTCGAGATGCCGGTCAGGGTAATCACTGAGCCGAAACCCATGTACCCGGAATCGCTGCGCCGGACCCGTGTCCAGGGATACATCTACCTGGATTATATCGTCGACACGCTCGGAACCGTCGAGCCGACGAGTCTTCGCGTTCTCGACGTGCAGCCGAAATCGGCCGAATCAGCTTTCATGGATTCCATGCGAACCGCGCTGCGTGCGACACGCTACCGGTCCGCGGAAGTCGGCGGAAGGAAGGTGCGGCAGAAAGTCCAGCAACGCTTCGAGTTCAGGCCGTAACGTGGCGCACTCGGGAGGGACGTGATAATGCCTCGACGGCGTCTCGGATTGATCCTCGCCGCGGGTGGCATAATAGCGTGCGCCAGCGCGCCCCCCGCGCCGAGCCCGGCCGTCACCCGGGAACCCGACTCCTCGGTTGCGCCGGCGATCCGTGACGTGCCGGCGAACAGCATGCCTGGCACGACAACGCCGCCGCGGGACCCAAACGCACCGCGCCACTTCTTCGAGGTCGAGATGACCGCCACGGCGACAACCGTGGTGAAACCCGTCTACCCGGAGTCGCTCCGCCAGAGCCGTGTCCGGGGATTCATCGCCGTGGAATTCGTCGTCGACACGCTCGGAGCTGTCGAACCCGGTGGCTTCACCCTCCTCGAAGTCGTGCCGAAGTCGGCTGAATCAGCCTTCATGGAAGCGGTGCGGGCTGCGCTTCTTGCGTCGCGGTACCAGCCCGCGCAGTTCGCAGGCAGGAAGGTGCGGCAGAGAGTTCCACAACGATTCGAGTTCAACCCGTAGCCCCCTGACATGCATCGCTCGTCTGCGTCGAGCAGATCGCGGAACGGCGGACCGAAACCCACACCATGCACGGTGTGGGTTTTCTGTTTCGGGACGCTCCTCGCGCGGGTCACCCACTGAGTGGTATGATTGGCCGCTAACGGCCAGCCGTCAGGCGGGATCGGAGAGCCGGAACAGTTGATGAGAACCCACGCATGAATGCACGGAAGCTCATTGCGCTCGTCGCACTACTGGGCCTCGGCGCGGCCCCGACTCGCGCGCCGAAGTTCCAGCGCGTCCTCGCGCTCGCTCCGGAGGAGGGCGTCTTCGCCTACGCGCGCATCTCCCCCGATGGCCGGCATCTCGTGTACGCATCCGAGGCCGAGCGGGAGCGCACGACCGTCCTCGTGGACCTGAAGACGAAGAAGACGCTGTTCACCGAGCCCGGCATCGACGCCTACTTCTCCACCCAGGGCGACCGCTTCATCTACCTGAGCGCGGAAAGCGGCGTCTCGATGTACCACATGAAGACGGGCGCTGTCACACGCGACGTCGCGCCGGAGCGACTCGGCGACTACTTCAGCTGGGGATGGCGGGATGAGAAGAACCTCATCCTCACCATCCAGAGCAACTACTACTATCTCGACGGCGACGTCGGGGTGATGCCGGCGAGCCGCGTGCAGCCCTGCCCTGGCATCGGCATGGGGGAACGTCCGCTGCTCTCGCGCGATGGCGGGCGCATCTCGACGTTCGTGCGCGGCTCGATCGTCGTGCGCAATCTCACCGACTGCGAGTTCGTCCTGAACACCGGCATTCAGGGCGCGAAGGCCGACTTCTCCTGGGACGGGCGCTACATCGCCTTCCACGCGCCGAAGGCCACCGGCCGCGGCTACGAGATCCAGGTCGTGGACATCGAGAAGAAGACCGTGCGAACGATCACCAGCATGTTGGGCTCGAGCTACTTCCCGAGCTGGACGAAGGATGGACGCCTCAACTTCCGCTACGACGGCGACGACTACCGCGGCTTCATGATGGCGAGCGATGTGCTTAGCGCACCGCAGCGTCCGCTGCCCGCTGTACCGGCAGCATTGCCGTCCAATCGCAGGTGGTCCGACATCTTCCCCGAGACGCCCCGCCCCGCGCCTGCAGTCAGTCTCGTCACGGTGTGGAGCAGCTGGAGCGCGCACAGCCCGGACGCGCTCCTCGATCTCCAGCGCGCACGCGAGTACTTCGCGCAGCAGTCGCAGGATGTCGCCATCGCGACCGCGACGGATCCCGGAAGTCGGGAGCAGGATGCCCTGCGCCTCCTCGCGGCGCACCGGATCGACCTTCCACGAATCCCGCTCGCTCCCGAACGGCTGAACTTCACCGAAGCCCAGAACCAGGTACCGGCGACGCTGCTGTTCCGCGATGGCCAGCTCATCGACCGCCGCCTCGGCGCCCAGACGTATGAGGGGCTTCGCGAGTGGGTCGAATCCGCGCTCTCCGGCCACCGATGAACCGATCTCGGGCAAGCACCATGGCAACGACCACCGTAGACTACCATACCCGGTCGCGATCGACGCGCGACGCCCATCTCACCACCAACAGCCCCGCCATCATGCGTTCAGCCCTCCTGCTTACCGCGCTTCTTGCACTCGCCTCTTCGACGCTCTCCGCGCAGGGTCCAGGCGGCGGGCGCGGCGGGCGTGGTGCGGCGGCCGCACCAACCCCCTCCGTTCCACTGCCCCCCAATCCGCGCGCTGACGCCCTGAAGAAGGAAGCGATCGCCGAAGTGGATCGCATGGCGACCTTCACCCAGCAGATGGTCGATCAGGTCTTCAGCTACGGCGAGCTCGGCTTCCACGAAGTGGAGACCACGCGCTATCTCACGAAGATCCTTCGCGATAACGGCTTCACCGTGCAGGAAGGCGTCGCCGGCATCCCGACGGCGTGGGTCGCGCGCTGGGGATCGGGCAAGCCGGTGATCGCGATCGGCTCCGACATCGATGGCATTCCGCAGTCATCGCAGAAGCCGGGCGTCGCATATCACGACCCGATCGTGCCCGGCGCACCGGGCCACGGCGAAGGCCACAACACGGGCCAGCCGCTCAACGTCACAGCGATCATCGCGGCGAAGAAGCTCATGGAGCGCGACCGCATTCCGGGAACGATCGTCGTCTGGCCGGGCGTGGCCGAAGAGCAGCTCGGCGCGAAGGCGCACATGGTGCGCGCGGGGCTGTTCAAGGATGTCGATGCGGTGCTCTTCTCCCACGTCAGCGCGAACCTCGGCACGTCATGGGGCGACGCGTCCGGGAACTCGCTCATCTCGGCGGAGTTCTCCTTCCTCGGCCAGGCTGCGCACTCGGCCGGCGCACCGTGGCGCGGGCGCAGCGCGCTGGATGCCGTCGAGCTGATGAACGTCGGCTGGAACTTCCGGCGCGAGCATCTCGAGATCGCCCAGCGGTCGCACTACGTCATCCCTGACGGCGGTGACCAGCCGAACGTCGTGCCGACGACGGCGCGGGTGTGGTATTACTTCCGCATGCCGACCGCGGCGCAGACGCAGGCGCTGTACGAGACCGGCGTCGAGATCGCGAAGGGCGCCGCGATGATGACGGGCACAAAGCTCGACACGGTGAAGATCCTCGGCAGCGCCTGGCCGCAGCACTTCAATCGGCCGATCGCCGAGGCGATGGCGGCAAACGCGCAGATGGTCGGCATGCCGACGTGGAGCGAGGATGACCAGGCGTTCGCGCGCGCGGTGCAGACGACGATGGGCAGCACCCGGCCGAACGGCCTCTCGTCGACTCTCGGAAATCCGCTCGGCGGACCAGCCACCAACCAGACCGGCGGCGGCTCGGATGACATCGGCGACTTCTCCTGGAACTTCCCGACCGTGACGCTCCGCTACCCGGCGAACATTCCGGGATTGCCCGGGCACCACTGGTCGAGCGCGATGGCTTCGGCGACGCCGATAGCCCACAAGGGGACGACGGCGGGCGCGAAGGTGATGGCGGCGACGATCATCGACCTGATGGTGCGTCCCGAGCTCATCCCTGCAGCGAAGACGTACTTCACCGACGTGCAGACGAAGGAGCTCAAGTACACGCCGCTGATGCGCGTCATCGACAAGCCGGCGGTGGAGCTCAATACCGACATCATGGCGCGCTACAAGCCTGAGCTGACGAAGTACTATTACGATCCGGCGAAGTACAAGACGTACATGGAGCAGCTCGGCATCAAATATCCGGTGCTGAAGAAGCCCTAGGGACCGAGGAGATCCGGCGCGTGTCGAGTCACCACACACCGTCCGGCCGGTTCGACAATCCGTGGGCGACGCGCCCACCGAAGGGGCACACCAACCTCCTTCGGTGGGCGCTCGCGCATCGGCGCACGCGTCCGAAGCCCGTGGACCCGGATCCGTCGGTGTTCGTCAGGGCGACGCCGACCTTCCCGACGCCGCGCGCCGAGATCGGGCGGCTCGTCCTGACATGGGTCGGTCACTCGACCTTCCTCGTGCAGATGGGCGGTTTGAATATCCTCACCGACCCGATGTGGAGCGATCGCGCGTCGCCGCTGCGATTCGTCGGGCCGAAGCGGTGGGTGCCACCCGGCATCCCGCTCGACACGCTGCCGCCGATCGACGTCGTGGTGCTCTCGCACGATCACTACGATCACCTCGACTCCTGGTCGGTGCGCCAGCTCGTGAAGCGTCACCCCGAGGCGCGCTGGCTCGCTCCGCTGCGGCTCGGCCGCTTTCTACGCCGGCACGGAGCGGATGCCGTGACGGAGATGGACTGGTGGGAGGAGCTGACGACGCACGATACGCGGTTTGCGTGCGTACCCGCGCAGCATCACTCGGCGCGTGGCGTGCGCGACCGTCGGCGGTCGCTGTGGTGCGGGTGGGTGATCACCTGCGAGGCGCACCGCGTGTACTTCGCTGGCGACACCGCGTACTTCCAGGGATTCACCGAGATCGGCGCGCGGTACGGGCCCTTCGACGCGTCGCTGATGCCGATCGGTGGATACCTGCCGCGGGAGTACATGCGGTACCTCCACATGACACCCGGGGAAGCGGTGAAGGCGTTCGTGAAGCTCAATGCGCCGGGCGTCGCATCGGGTGACGCGTCGCGCGAGGGCGAGTCGCACGCGGCACGTCAGCCTGTCTTCGTGCCGATGCACTGGGGGACGTTCAAGATCTCCGACGAGGCGATGGACGAGCCGGTCGCATTGCTCGAGCGCGCGTGGCGGGACCGCGGGTCGGCGGCCAGTGCGCTCTGGCTATTGATGCATGGCGAGAGCCGCGGGATGTGAGGTCGGCGTCAACTTCAACGTCAACTTCAACGTCAACGTCAACGTCAACGTCAACGTCAACAGCCGGTGGAACGATATAGCGGAAAAGGCGCGGATGCAGCGGATACTGCAACAGCAACATCAAGAGAAATCAATTGCTGGACTGCGTCTTATCAGGCTTGAATGCAGAAGGTGCAATCCGTTTGATCCGTGCTTTTTCCGCTTTATCGTCCTTATCAAGCTGTTGACGTTGCATTTGACGCTGAGTCTGTATCAGCCGCCGAAATTCACCGCCGCGGTGTTGCCCCCGCTGACGACCACAACCACGTGCTCACCCGGCCGCGGTTCGTACGCGCCGGACAGGACGGCCGAGAGGGCGGCGACCGCGCCCGGCTCGGCGGCGATGCGCAGCGTACGCCAGAGCGCGACCTGTGCCGCGCGAATCGCATCGTCCGTGACGAGGACGACGCGCTCGACGAAATTGCGGGCGATGGGAAATACGAGCTCACCCACGCGGCGCGGAGCGAGCGAGTCCGCGGCGACGCCGCCCGCTTCTGCATCGACGGGCTTCCCTGCCTCGAGTGCGCGCGTCAGCGTCGGCGCGAGCTCGGGCTCGACGCCGATGACGCGGGTCGGACGCCCGGGTGCGCCGGCATACCACGCCGCAACGCCCCCGATGAGCCCACCGCCTCCGACACCGATCAGCATCGTGTCTGCTGTCGGTACCTGCGCCTCGACCTCGAGCCCGAGGCTTCCCTGGCCAAGCAGCGTCTCCACCTGGTCGAAGGCATGGACGGCGAGCGCCCCGGACTCCTCCACGTACCGCTCGCTCGCTTCCAGCGCATCGGCGTAGCGGTCGCCGCCGACCACGAGATCCGCGCCGAAGTCGCGGATGCGCTGGATCTTGGCGGGTGAGGAGATCACCGGCACGAAGATCCGCGCCGGAACCCCGAGCTTCTGCGCCGCGAAGGCGACGGCTGCACCGTGATTGCCGCCCGACGCCGCCGCGACACCGGCGGCGGGCACACGGTGAGTGAGCAGGTTCGCGAACGCTCCGCGCGTCTTGAACGACCCTGCATGCTGGAGCAACTCGAGCTTCAGCGTCAGCCGGTGCGAGGGACCGCCGCCGAAGTCGGCGCGGTCAACCTTGATCACCGGAGTGCGGCGGATATGCGGCCTGATGATCCGCTCGGTGACCGCGATGCGGTCGCGGTCGATCGCGACGGTCAATGCGGAGTGATGTAGCGCCGTTCAGCCGCCGCCGCACGCTGAACGGGCACCTGGCCCTCCCCGGGCGCACGCTCGGCGAGAAGCTTCGCCGTGAAGCGCTGGCCCTCGGCCACACGCTCGATCTCAATGGCAACCGACTCGATCGCCCCTTCCATCCGCGCGAGCCGCGCCTCGATGACGTCGAGCCGTTCCCGCGGCTCGTTGGCGCCTTTCGCCTTCCGCGATTCCCCCCATGCCTGAGCGAACATGCTCAGCGTCACGCACGACGTGATGAGGCTCGCCACGATGAGCACGAAGATCTGGTCAGGCTGCATTCAAACCTCGCAGAGTCGGTGAAGGTGTCTCGACCATACGGCAGCGAGAGCCGCCTGGTGCCACTCGCGGCGACAACCGCATATCGGCCGCGGATTAACGCAGACTACGCGGACAACTGCCAACTGCAACGGCTACCTGCCGCCGCGGATGACGCGGAAAAGACGCGGATACGGCAACGGCAACAGAATTGATTGGCATCTCGGCGAAGAGTCCTTCGCGCCACGCCCCAAAGAAAAGCCGTTGCCGTTGCCCTTCTTCATGCTCTTCATGTCCTTCATGCTCTTCATGTCCTTCATGTCCTTCATGCTCTTCCAGTTCAGGCTTCTGAAATCCCAGTTCCCAAGCGGGATCCTGACAACCACGATGACGCCGCCCCACTCTAGTCCCCCCGCAGTATCCCGATCGGATCCGTCAGCGACGCCCGCCTCCCCGGAATGAGGCACGCCACCAGCCCCACCGTCACGACCGCGCCGAGGACCGCGACCATTGTCAACGGATCCGTCGACGCGACCTCATACAACAGCCCGGACAACGACCGCCCGCCGACGTACGCACCGAGAGCGCCGAGCAGGCAGCCAGCACCGACGAGGACCAGCCCCTCGCGAACCACCATGCCGAGCACGGTGCGCGGCTCAGCCCCGAGCGCGACGCGGATCGCGAGCTCGCGTGAGCGCGCCGTCACGGCATACGACAGGATGCCATAGATGCCGACTGCCGCGAGGGTGAGCGCGAGGCCCGCGAACATCGCCATGATGAGCATGATGAGGCGCGGCGGATCGACCGACGTCCCGAGGACGCGATCCATCGTGCGGAGATCGGCGACGGGAAGCGTGGGGTCGAGCCGGCGCACCGCATCGCGCAGCACCGCCGCGAGCAGCGCGGGATCACCCGTCCCCCGAACAACAATGTGCATCTTCCGGAAGGGAAACTGCGTCAGTGGAAAATACAGCGCGGCCTCGGTCGCATTGCGCAGCGTTGCGTTCTTGACGTCCCCGACGACGGCTACGACTTCGTGCGCGTTCCCCTCCACCGCGCGCCGGCCGAGCGGGCCAATTCCCCGGACCGTCGTCACGAGCTTCTTCCCGATCGGATCCTCGTTGGGCCAGTGCTTCCGTGCGAGCGTTTCGTTCACGACGACCACGGGCTGTGTCGTCGCAAGGTCACGGTCGGAATACAGCCGGCCGCGCACGAGGGGAACGCCGAGTGCCGTGAAGTATCCGCCGTCGGCGGTGTGATACTGCGCGAGTGGCTGCTCTCCGGGCACGACCGGTCGCCCGACGATGCCGAACGGGATCCGGTGCGCGGGCTCGAGGGGCAGGAAGCTCGCAGCGCCGGCCTCGACGACCTGCGGGTTGCTGCGCAGGTCCGTGAGCAGCGTCGTGAAGAACCCGGAGACTCGCGTCCAGTCGGAGTAGGCCGCCTCGGGGAGCTGCACGTTCGCCGTCAGCACGCGCGATGTTCGCACCCCGGAGTCCTCCTCGACGAGCCGCGACACGGTCCGGATGAGCAGCCCCGCGCCGGAGAGCAGCATCACCGCCAGCGCCACCTCGGCGACCACGAGTGTGTTGCGCAAGCGCAGGCTGCGTCCCCCGGCGCTCGCCGACTTCGCCCCCTCGCGCAACGTATCCTGAAGCTGCGCTCGCGAGATCAGCAGCGCTGGCGCGAGGCCGAAGCCAAGCGCGGTGCCGACACCGAGCGCCGTCGAGAAGAGGAGCATCGCGAGGTCCACGTGGATGTCATCCGCTCGGGGAATGTCCACTGGCGACCACGCGAGCAGTCCCTTGACGCCCACCACCGCGACGAGGAATCCGAATGCGGCGCCGAGCAGCGCAAGGACGAAGCTCTCGGTAAGGAGCTGTCTGATGAGACGGCCGCGACTCGCCCCGATCGCAGCGCGGATCGCGACCTCCCGCTGGCGGGCCGTCGCTCGCGCGAGCAGCAGGTTCGCGACGTTGATGCACGCGATGATGAGCAACAGCCCCGCCGCGCCGAACAGCGCCAGCAGTGCGGGGCGGAAGATGCCGGCGATCTCGCGATGAAGACTCACGAGCGTCACGCTCCATCCGCCGTTCGTGCCCTTGTTCTCGGCGCCGAGGCGTGTCGTGAGCGCCAGGAGCTCGCGGTCGGCCGCCTCGATTGTGGTGCCCGGCTTCAGGCGCGCGACCGATTCCATGAAGTGCGCGCCACGGCTGTGGAAATTCAGGTTCCACGTGAGGCCCTGCCAGATATCGGTCTGGCCGGGGAAGGTGAATCCGGGGGGCATGACGCCGACGACGGTGTGCGGGAAGCCATTGACGCGAATCGAACGGCCGATGATGCCGGGGTCGCCGAGGAATCGGGAATGCCAGAGCCGATCGCTGAGCACGATCTCGCGGTCGGTGCGCCAGATCGTCGAGTCCCGGGTGAATCCCGGCCCCATCCGCGGCGCGACACCGAGCACGGCGAAGAGGTTCCGGCTCGTCTCGACGCCAGTGAGCCGTGCCGGCTCCCCGGTGCGCTCGTCGGCGAGGTTGATGTCAGGCTGCCACCAGGCCGCGGCGTCGGCAAAGACGCTCGTCAGCGCGCGATAGTCGATGAAGTTGACCGGGGACAGCTGCTCACGGTCGAGGCCCTTTTCGCTGTTGCTTTCCCAGACCGAGACGAGCCGCTGCGGGTCGGTGTAGGGGAGCGGCCGAAGGACGACGCCGTCGAGGAGACTGTAGATGGCGGTAGCGGAGCCGGTGCCGAGCCCCAGCGCGACGACCGCGGCCACGGTGAAGCCAGGCGCGCGCATGAGGCTGCGCACCGCGTAGCGCAGGTCCTTGAGGAGACCGTTCATCGAGATGACCTCGCCGAAGAGTGGAGCCGGACGACGTCCCATTCGACAGCGATCCTAGCCCCTGCGTTGGGTTGTCGCCAGACCGCCCGGGCCCTTCGGCGCTCCGGGCACTTTTCTTCCATGCGGTCGGTCGCTTGCCCCACGATCACGGTCCACCACAGATGACATATTGCTGCCCATGCTGAACTCTTCCCCACCGCCAGCAATGACCACCGGTGCCTCCGGGCGATTCGACGCGATCCTGCGCCTGCGGATCCTCCATGGATTCCTCGACGAGGAGCGACCGACCGTCGCGTCGATGGCCGAGGCGCTGCGTGTTCCGGTCGAGGAGGTTGCGGCGGGGTTCGACCGGCTCGCGAGCAGCCGCGCGATCGTGCTCGACCCGGACACCCGGGACATCCGAATGGCGGCGCCCTTCGCTGGCCGGCCCACCGATTTTCACGTGACGATCGAGGGACGACAGTACGACGCCAACTGCATCTGGGACGCGATGGGCATCTCCGGCATGCTCGGCGGCGTGAACGCCGAGATCGAGACGCGGTGCGGAGACTGCGACGAGCCACTGTATCTCACGGTGCGCGACCGCGAGATCATCGGCGAGCCGGCGGTCGTCCACTTCGCCGTACCTGCCGCGCGATGGTGGGATGACATCGGCTTCACCTGAAGCACGATGCGACTCTTCCGGTCGGAAGAGCACATCGATCGCGCTGTCGCCGGCGGAATTCCCCGCGGCGAGACCTTCAGCGTCCGGCAGTGCTGGACCCTCGCGCAGCACTGGTTCGCCGATCGGCTGTCACCGACCTGGCGGCGCCGGACGATCGACGAAGCGCACGAAATCTTCGCCGCGTCGGGGCTGACGCGTCCCTTCTGGCGCCTGTCCCCCGGCTGATCGACTGCCGGGATCCGGGGCGCCGCAGCTACGACTGTGTAGAAATGTTTCGGGTGTGGCGGCGCGGAAGGGACAGCTTTACTGACCGCACCTACGTACTGAACTTCACTGCTTACTGCGCACGCACTGCGTACGGGCTACTGCGAACGGGTGCATGAAGGCGTAACGGGCGGCAGTGCGGAGTGGTGCGCAGTCCCGGTAGTCGCCTCCGAAGGCAAGGCACGGAGCACCGGCGCCCGCCTTCGGCTCGGCCGGTTGCCCGGATTCCCCCAAACGCCCGCCGTTCCGCCTGCCGTGCCCGTCCCGCTCTGGCGGTGGGTACCCGGTACTCGGTACGAAGTGCGTGCGCAGTACGCAATGCAGGTCCGTACGTAGTCGCGGTCAGTCAAGCCGAGCGCTGAAGGCTGGCAGCGTTCGGACGCCGAGCAGGAGCAGCTCACAGACTGACACGCTTGAAGCTCGCGACAGTCGGCTGCATCGTATCGGGGAGGCCGGGATCGAAGGGCGGCCGCCGGTGGTACTCAGTGGAGGGCGCATGACGAGCATTACTCGATGGCTGCGCGGCGCGCTTGGTATCGGCGCGACGTGGGCGGGGCTCTGGGTCATCATCGGCGTCCTGATGATGACTGCCATCTACCTCATTGACCCCGCGGACATCGAGCCGGGTGAGGGGCCCGGCAAGGCGCTCCCGATCCTCGGCGCCGTGGGTCTCCTCTCCGGCTTCGGCTTCGCAGCGCTGCTGTCGCTGGCCGAGGGACGACGGACACTCCGGGACCTCTCGATCGTGCGCGTGGGCCTCTGGGGCGCCCTCGGCTCGGCTGCGATTCCACTGCTGATGGGCGCCGACGGGAGCATGGGGTGGCTCACCGGATCGCTCGGCGCGATCTTCGCGGCCGGGTCACTCGTGATCGCGCGGCGAGGCGAGAGCCTTCCAGCCGGTCGCGACGATGAGCAGCTCATCGGGAGCTGATGCGGGTGTCAATCTGCGCTTCGGACGGGATGCCCGCGGGCGGCTAGATTACCGCCACCGTCCCCCGAGCCCATCATGCCCCGCATCTACGACATCTCGATCGACATCGTCGCCGGTGGAGTGACCTATCCCGGTAATCCACCGATCGCGTTCGAGCTCCAGCAGGCACTCGCCCGCGGCGACGGGGCGAACGTCTCCACGCTGTCCTTCGGGTCGCACACCGCGACCCACGTGGACGCGGCGAAGCACTTCTTCGACGATGGCCAGACCGTCGAGCAGCTTCCGCTCGACCGGCTCGTCGGCCCGTGCGTCGTCCTCGAGTTCGACGATAACGTCATGGCAATCGGACGCGCGGAACTCGAGAAACACGATCTCGCCGGGGTGACGCGCGTGCTCTTCAAGACGCGAAACTCGCGCTCGCTCCAGAAGAGATCCGAGTTCGTTAAGGACTACACGTACGTCTCGCCCGAGGGCGCCGAGGGTCTCGTGGGTCTCGGGATCGAGCTCGTGGGCGTGGATTATCTCTCGGTCGAGCAGTTCAGGTCGGGCCATCACCGTACCCACCGCACCCTGCTTGGCGCGCGCGTCATCATCATCGAGGGGCTCGCCCTCGCCGACGTGCCGCCCGGCCGGTATGAGCTCATCTGTCTCCCGCTGAAGCTCCGCGGGCTCGACGGCGCCCCTGCCCGGGCGATCCTCGTCGGATAAGGCGACGCCCGGTTTGGGCCCGGCCATGGTAGCTTTCGGGACCGCCGGCAGCCGCCGCGGGCCGCACTACCACTCCTTCCCTCCCGATGACCGCTTCCGCCCCCCCGTCCCCGTCCACGAAGCTCGACACCCTCGCCATCAACGCGATTCGCGTCCTCTCGATGGATGCGGTGCAGGCTGCGAACTCCGGCCATCCCGGCACGCCGATGGCCCTCGCCCCGCTCGGTTACGTGCTCTGGACGCGCCACCTGCGCCACGATCCCGCCGATCCCAAATGGGCGAATCGCGATCGCTTCGTGCTCTCGGCGGGCCACGCGTCGATGTTCCTCTACAGCATGCTCTACCTCAGCGGTTACCCGCTGACGCTCGACGACATCCGGAGCTTCAGGCAGTGGGAGAGCCGGACGCCGGGCCACCCCGAGTACGGCCACACGCCGGGTGTCGAGACGACGACGGGACCGCTCGGCCAGGGGTTCGGCAATGCGGTGGGGATGGCGGTCGCCGAGGCGCACCTCGCGGCGACCTTCAACCGTGACCAGCACGCGATCATCGACCACCACACGTACTTCGTCGCGAGCGACGGCGACATCATGGAGGGCGTGTCGCACGAGGCCGCGTCGTTCGCCGGCCATCTCAAGCTCGGGAAGCTCATCGGCTTCTACGATGACAACCACATCACGATCGAGGGCGATACCGAGCTGACCTTCGGCGACGATACCCGGATGCGCTTCGAGGCGTATGGGTGGCACGTGGTCAACGTCGCGGATGTCAACGATCTCGAGGCCGTGGACCGGGCGATCGTCGAGGCCAAGGCGGAGACGACGCGGCCGTCGCTGATCATCGTCCGCACGCACATCGCGTTCGGCAGCCCGAACAAGGTCGATACCGCGGAGTCGCACGGGTCGCCGCTCGGCGCGGATGAGATCAAGCTGACGAAGGAAGCGCTTCGCTACCCGTCGCAGGAGCCGTTTTACGTCCCCGATGAGGTGCTCCAGCACTGGAGAAAGGCGATCCCCCGCGGCACGGCGCTTCAGAACGACTGGATGAAGCGCTACCGCGCGTATACGAAGGCGCACTCGCCGCTCGCGCGAGAGCTCGAGCGCCGCATGCGTGGCGAGCTTCCGTCCGGATGGCAGGAAGCGCTCCCGACGTTCACGGCGAAGGATGGATCGACCGCGACGCGCTCCGCATCGGGCGCGGTGATCAACGCGATCTCCGCGAAGATCCCGGAGCTCATCGGCGGCTCGGCGGATCTCGCCGGCTCGACGAACACGCTGATGAAGAATGCCGGGCATTTCTCGGCCGAGGATTACGCGGGACGCAACTTCCACTTCGGCATCCGAGAGCACGGGATGGGCTCGGTGATGAACGGGATGCGCTGCACGGCGGTGTCATCCCGTACGGCGCGACCTTCCTCGTCTTCACCGATTACATGCGCCCGCCTATGCGGCTCGCTGCACTGATGGGCCTGCACGTCATCTACGTCTTCACCCACGACTCCATTGGGCTTGGCGAGGATGGCCCGACGCACCAGCCGGTCGAGCACCTCACGGCGATGCGGTGCGTGCCGAACCTCACGGTCATCCGCCCGGCCGACTCGGGTGAGACGGTCGAGGCGTGGCGGGTCGCGCTCGAGCGGAAGGGTGGACCGGTGGCGATGGTGCTGACGCGCCAGAAGCTCGGCTTCATCGACCGGACGAAGTACGGCGCCGCCGCGGGAGTCGCGAAGGGTGCTTACACGCTCGTTGAGGCGAAGGGCGGGAATCCCGAAGTCGTGCTGATGGCGAGCGGATCGGAGGTCGCGGTCATCATCGAGGCGCAGGAGAAGCTGACGAAGCAGGGCATTCGCGCACGTGCCGTCAGCATGCCGAGCCACAACCTGTTCGCCGAGCAGTCACAGTCGTACCGGGATGAGATCCTGCCGCCCGGGGCGAAGAAGGTGTCGATCGAAGCGGCTCATCCCATGTCGTGGCAGCGCTGGGTGGCGCCGGATGGGATCGCGCTCGGCATCGAGCGCTACGGGGCGTCAGCGCCGTACGAGCGGATCTACAAGGAGCTCGGGCTCATGGCGGACGACGTCGTGAAGGCTGCGCTGAAGCTCGTCCGCCGGTAGGACGAGCCGCGGCGCTGAGGCGGGCGGGATCCCCTCGCTTCAGCGTTTCGCGCGTCTCGCCGGGTGAGGTGGTATCGCCTGAGGTTCGTTATAGCGCTCCAAATTGATGTCCGGCCATCATGGACTGCTCGAGAGGCGCGTTGCGACGCGCGCTCACCGCCGCGCCGAGAATGGCCCTCCGGAGCAGCGCGAGGTCCGGCGCGTCGCCGTATCGCACTCCATTCAGGAAGAACGTGGGCGTGCCGCGAACACCGCTCGCCCGACCGCTGGCCAGGTCGCGCTCGATGCGCGCGGTGGTCTGCGGGTCGGTCGTGTCACGGGTGAAGCGCTCGAGATCGAGACCGAGGTCCTCGGCGTGCAGCTGAAAGGCGTCGGCACTGAGATGCGCCTGATACGTGAACAGCCGGTCGTGCATCTCCCAGAAGCGATCCTGCCGCGCTGCCGCGACCGCTGCACGTGCAGCACCGGCCGCGCGCGGACGATCGGCACTGACGGGAAAGTGTCGGAAGATGAGACGGAAGGCGTCAGGGATCTCGTCGCGAAGCTGCCGAAGAATCGGCTGGGCGCGAGCGCAGTGGAGGCACTCGAAGTCGGCATACTGCACGAGGGTCACCGGCGAGTGCGTCGGTCCCATCGAGTGATCCTCGTCATCGGCGGGTACGGCAAGGTTGAGCATTACGACATCATCCATCCTGCAACGTCCTCCTGGGAGCATGGCTCGACCCGAAACTCCATATCGTCAAGACGACGACAATGGTCACCGGGTGGAGAACGCCAGCCGGGGCCGATCTGGTTCCGAGCGTCGGCGTGCGAGTAATGCTCTTGCGCCGTCGATCTTCCGGACCTTCCGCTCGCAGGCCAGTTTCAGCGGTGTCACATTCCGGACGCAGGATCATGCGCTACCATCGACGTTGGACGCAGGCGATCGTACTCTGTCTCGCGCTCTGGACCACGGGGTGCCGCTCCTATCAGGCCGTGGCCCCGCTCGAAGCACGTCCGGAAAGCGAAGTCCAGGTGACCTTCCGGGACGTTCGAGACTGGATGGTCCCGGGCAAGCCGGGTGAAGACGCCAGGGCAGTGCGGAGCAGGTTGCTGCTCGCGCGCCTGGTGCGCGTTGCGGGCGACACCGTGGTTCTCGCGCCGGTGCGACTCGCGGATCAGCGCGGGCGCGTCTTTGCATTCCCCGCTGACGCGGCGCGGCTGTCCCTGACCCCTGCGGATGGCGCGCAAATCTCGACGTCGCGGTTCAGCCGAGGACGTACCGGGTTGCTCGTCGTGGGACTCGCCATTGTCGCCTGGGTCGGCATCATGGCGTCGTCCTGCATCATGTGCGGCTTCGGCGAGGGAGGCAGTTACCCGTATTGACTTCGGCCCGCGGCGCTACTTCTCGCCGGTTTGCACCGTGGCACTGCGCGCGAAGATCCAGTCGCCAAGCGGAGAGTCGTCGCCGTTCGCTGCGTTGCCAGCGACGTGGATGACGACGGGACCGGAGCCCGCGGTGGGGGCGACCCATTCGATTATCCAGCGGCCGACTCCCCCGGGGAGCGGAGTCGTCCCGCTACGGAGGTGGTGCGCGTACTGAATGTTGGTCGCGTCATCGACCGTGCTGACCGCGCGATCATCGGTAGCGACGAGCGTCCCTGCCCCCTTCCCCGAATCGGGGCCGGTCGCATAGCGCGATGCGAGCTCGAACCCCGCGAGCTTCAGCTCGGGATGGCGCACGGTAATCGTGAGGAGATACCGCCTCCCTGCTTCGTACCGTGCGGGAACGCCGTCGATCACCAGCGATCCGGCGGAGTCGTTGAGCGCACCGTCGAAGTGACACGCGATGCACGTCGGCTCGCCGAAGCCGCCGGTGTGCGCGAGCGGAGGCTGGTCGCGCATGCCCATCGTGTGCACGCGGGGGCGAGTGAGCGACGCATCGGCGGTACCGATCGCGAATGCCGCGGCGATGGTGGATGCGCCGAGGGCGGCGAGGAGCGTTCCTCGCCGCCCCCGCATGGTCATTTCACGGAACGACAATCTTCCCCACCGTTCCGCCGTCGGTGCCGAACCACATCTCGCGGGTCTTTCCGTCGAACATCATGTGACGCACGGTGCCGCCCGTTGCGTCGAGGTCGGAGATCGCGAAGAAGCGCTCCTGTCGCGCATCGAAGCCGACGAGGCGGCGGACGGGGCCGCCGGTCTCGGAGATCCAGAGCCGATCCCTGTCATCGACGTTGATGGCGTAGGGACGTGAGCCCGTGCCGCCAGGCATGTCCCAGTCCTTCACATCGCCGGTCTTCGGGTTCAACCGACCGACCTTGCCGCGAGCGTGATCGGAATACCAGATCATGCCATCGGAGGTCATCGCGATGCGCCGGGGCCGGGATGCCGGATCAGGGAGGACGTATTCCTTCGGCTGCATCGTCGCCGGGTCAACCGTCCCGATCCTGTTCGTTCCGAACAGGTCGAACCATGGGCGACCGTCGCGGTCCATGATGATGCCGTAGGGTCTCGTCCGCTCGCCGAACTTCACAAGGTCGATCTTGCCTGACGCCTTGTTGAGCCGGCCGACGTGCGCATCGCCCTGAGCAGTGAACCAGATGTTGCCCTTCGCGTCGAACTCCATCGTGTGCGGATCGCGCGGCGAGCTGTCGGGCATGACGTACTTGGTGATCTTGCCCGTCACCGGATCGATCTTGCCGATGTGCGCCGCGGTGTTCCCCGTGTACCAGATCGTGCCGTCCTTGTCCACGATCTGGGTGTGCGGGTGGGTGTTCGCATCGAGCTCGTAGCGCCGCATGGCGCCCGTCTTCTGGTCGAGCGACGCGACGTAGTTCCCGGTCTGGCCGACGAAGTAGATCAGCCCGTTCGGCCCGACATACGGATCGCGCGGCCGGCCACCCCATTCGACCGTCCACTCCTTCGCCTGGATCTTGATGGCGTCCGAGGCTGGCGGCGCCACGACATCGGAGACGCGCGCCTGGGCGAGGAGGGCGGTCGGGGCGAGGAGAAGGAGGGCGAGGGAGCGCATGCGACGGTCCGGGTGGAGGATAATTCTACTACGCTATCCGGTCGAAGAACGATGAGAGGGCCGGGGTGAACGGCGGAAAGACGACGGCGTTGAGGCCAGGGCGTCGACGGCGGCATCGGGCAAAAAAGAACGGCGGTGTTTGGTACGTATAAAAAAATAACGTGACTGCGCGTCAAACCCCTCAAAGTCGGCAAAAGGTTTAAAGGCGTTTGCGACGTTGGCGGGGTTAAAGCTTTTCTCCACAACATAACAAAACGCGCC
>JANPKQ010000383.1:0-3267 GCA_031426115.1 Gemmatimonadaceae bacterium
GGCGAGAAGATCGTGCTCGCACCCTTCCTCGAGCCCCGCCGGAACGAGATCGTCGCACAGCTGAAGCCGATCGACTGAACGCACCGTGGGCATGCCGGCCACTCCGGCCGTGCGCCCTGCTTCCAACCGTTGTCCAACCGAGGGTCGTGTTTCATGAGCAAAGTCAAACTCGCCGTGATCTATTACAGCACCTACGGCACGAATCACCGCATGGCCGAAGTCGCCGCCGAGGCGGCGCGGACGGCGGGCGCCGAGGTCCGGCTCCGCAAGGTCCGCGAGACCGTTCCCGAGAGCGTCGTTGCCGGTCAGGATGCATGGCGCGCCCAGGCCGAGAAGACAGCGGGTGTCGCCGAGGCGACTTCCGCCGACATGGAGTGGGCAAACGCCTATCTCTTCAGCGCGCCGACGCGCTACGGTGTGTCCGCCAGCCAGTTGCGCGCGTTCATCGACTCGCTCGGACCGCTCTGGATGCAGGGAAAGCTCGCGAACAAGGCGGTCTCGGCGATGTCGAGCGCGCAGAACGTCCACGGCGGCCAGGAGACCACCATCCTCGGGCTCTACACGACGATGATGCACTGGGGCGCGATCATCGTTGTGCCGGGATACACCGACCCGATCCAGTTCAAGGCCGGCGGCAATCCCTACGGCGTCAGCGTCACCGCGAACGGCGAGCCGATCCCGGCGGATGTCGAGGAGGCGATCCGGCACCAGGCGCGGCGACTGGTGGACTTCGCGGCGAAGATCGCGGCGTGACGCCTTCGGACGATCGATCCATGGAGATCGGCCTCTATACATTTGCCGAGACGACACCCGACCCGTCCACCGGCCGGACGGTCGGGTCGGCGCAGCGGCTGCGCGACCTCATCGAGCAGGTCGCGCTCGCCGACCAGGTCGGGCTGGATGTCTATGGCGTCGGGGAGCACCACCGTGCCGACTTCGCGGTCTCCGCCCCGGCGGTGGTGCTCGCAGCGGCCGCCGAGCGAACGACGCGCATCCGGCTGACGAGCGCCGTGACGGTGCTGAGCTCCGACGACCCCGTGCGGGTGTTCCAGGACTTCGCCACGCTGGATCTCCTGTCCGGCGGCCGCGCGGAGATCATGGCGGGCCGGGGATCGTTCATCGAGTCGTTCCCGCTCTTCGGTCACGACCTCGGCGACTACGACGAACTGTTCGAGGAGAAGCTCGACCTGCTGCTGCAGCTCCGCACGGGAGAGCGCGTCACCTGGACAGGGGCGCACCGCCCCGCGCTGCACGACCTCGACGTGTACCCCCGGCCCCTCCAGCAACCATTACCGGTCTGGATCGCGGTCGGTGGAACCCCGCACTCGGTCGTCCGCGCAGCCACGCTTGGCCTGCCGATGGCGCTCGCGATCATCGGCGGCGAGCCGGAACGATTCGCGCCACTGGTCGCGCTCTTCCGGGAGACTGCGAAGCGCGCGGGCCACGGTGCAGCACTACCGGTGAGCATCAACTCACACGCCTTCCTCGCTGACAACTCGAAGGCCGCGGCGGACACGTTTTTTCCGTCGTATGCCGAAGCGATGACGCGGATCGGGCGCGAGCGCGGCTGGCCCCCGACGACGCGGCAGCACTTCGATGCGATGCGCGGGCCTCGCGGGGCGTTGCTCGTCGGGAGTCCGGACGAAGTCATCGACAAGATCCTCTTCCAGCACGAGATCTTCGGGCACGAGCGGTTCCTCGCGCAGCTCACCGTCGGTTCGATCCCGCATGAGAAGGTAATGCACGCCATCGAGCTGCTTGGCACGAAGGTGGCGCCCGCTGTTCGTCGCGCGACGACGCGCGCGGGAGCGGTGGTCTCGACCTCCTCGGCGGCGGGAGGCCAGGGAGCTGTACCCATGGGGCCGTAGCGCGCCGCCGCCCTTGCGGCGGTCCGACCACGGCGCCCATGCTTCGGGCATGTCGCATCAGGGTGGGGGGAGGTCATGACGAAGACAGGCTCCATGTTCGCGGTAGCGCACCCCGCCACCGCATCCGGACGACCGCGGGATGATGAGCTCGACCTGTTCGGCCTGACGCACCGTGGCCGGGTGCGTGCCGTGAACGAGGATCAGTTCCTCCTCTGCACCGTGCACCCGCAGGTCGATATCCACGGCACAAGCCTGCCGGAGGTCGATGCGGAATCGCTGCGTGGCCAGCGGCTCGCGACGATCCTTCTCGTGGCGGACGGTGTCGGCGGAAGCGCAGCGGGAAGCACCGCGAGCCGCCTCGCGACCGAGGCCGTGACGAAGTACATCGCATCGACGCTGCGCTCGTATCACACGGCGGGGCTGTCGAGCGAGGGAGAGCTCATGGATGCCCTCCGCGGCGCGGCGCACGAAGCGCACGACAAGGTGCGTGCCGAAGCCGAGAGCCAGCTCGGAGGCCGGCAGATGGCCACGACCCTGTCGCTCAGCGTCGTCGCGTGGCCGTGGATGTACGTCGTGCAGGTCGGTGACAGCCGCGGCTACTTCTACCAGGACGGCGTGCTCCGGCAGGTCACGCGCGACCAGACGATCGCGCAGGAGCTCGTCGATCGCGGCGCACTGAGGCAGGAGGTCGCGCATACCTCGCCGCTGAGCAACGTGCTGTCGAGCGCGATCGGTGCGTCCGAGGCGACTCCGGTCATCACCAAGGTCGATGTGCGGGAGCGGGGCTGTGTCGTGCTTCTCTGCACCGACGGCCTCACCAAGCACGTCTCCGATGCCGAGATCGCCGAGCACATCGGCGCCATGGAGTCGGCTGAGCAGGTGTGTCGAGCGCTCCTCCAGCTCGCGCTGGATCGGGGGGGCTCGGACAACGTCACGCTCGTCGTCGGCAGGGCGCTGCGCCGTTCGAAGCATTGACCCGCGGATCGAGGTAGCACAGGGCAGCAGCGGCTCTTGATCCTTCCTGCCGCTCGCTGGGCAGCGCGGGTGAGGAGCAGTAGCTTCCTCCATCACTCCTCACTCCAGCCGATCTCCATGTCAGCACGCACCTACTTCGCAGCGATCGCCTTCCTGACGGTTCCGCTCGCCTCGATGGGCGCCCAGCACACGGGCCACGATGCCGCGACGGTCCCGGTGGATTCGGTGATGCCACTGTATCGCAGCGCACTCGGGCCGTTCACGCGGACCGCCGGGACGCGGTCGGTCGAAGCGCAGGCGTACTTCGACCAGGGATTCCAGCTGATGTACTCCTTCGCTCCGGAGGAGGCGGTGAAGTCGTTCCGCGAGGCGCAGCGACGGGATTCATCATGCGCGATGTGCTTCTGGGGCGAAGCGTGGACTC
>JANPKQ010000384.1:0-22963 GCA_031426115.1 Gemmatimonadaceae bacterium
GAGCATCATCGACCTGACAGGCGGAGCGCAGCCGTTGGGCAACGAAGACGGCTCGATGCTGGTCGTGTTCAACGGCGAGATCTACAACTTCATCGAGCTTCGGCGGGAGCTCCAGCAGGCCGGCCACCACTTCCGGACCGGAAGCGATACCGAGGTCCTGGTCCACGGCTACGAACAGTGGGGCCCGGCCATGCTTGGCCGCCTCAACGGTCAGTTCGCTTTCGCGATTCTCGACCGCCGTACAGGAGCGTTGTTCCTCGCCCGCGACCTGTTCGGGATTCATCCCCTGTACTACGCGCAGCGCCGCGGTGACTTCTACTTCGCGTCCGAGGCCAAGGCGATCTTCGCGACGGGCGAGGTGGACGCCGCGCCCGACTACCGCGGACTCGATGACGTCTTTACGCTCTGGGGGGCCCGGGCGCCGCGCACGGTGTTTCACGGGATCGAGCGGCTCGAGCCTGGGTGCTTTGCGCTGTTGCGTGATGGCGAGCTCACCGTGACGCGCTACCACGAGCCTGCCTACGATCCGCGCCCTCGCTCGATGTCGGATGCGCTCGAGGAGCTCGACTGGCTGCTCACGGACAGCGTGCGCCTCCGTCTCCGCGCCGATGTCCCCGTAGGCGGCTACCTCAGCGGAGGGCTCGACTCCGCTGTTACCTGCACCCTCGCCGCCGCGGCGTCCCCGCATCAGCTTCGGACATTCTCGGTTGCCTTCGACGACCCGGCGCTCGATGAGCGTACGCACCAGAGCACGGTCGCAACCGAGCTGGGCTCGCTCCATTCGTCGCGCGAGATCGGAGCCACTGATGTAGCCGACGCCTTTCCCGCAGTGGTACGGCATCTTGAGACGCCTGTCGTGCGGACCGGGGCAGCACCGCTCTTTGCACTGTCGAAGCTGACACGCGAGCGCGGAATCAAGGTGGTGCTGACGGGCGAGGGATCCGACGAGATCTTCCTCGGCTACGACCTCTTCAAGGAGGTCGTCGTGCGCCGCTTCTGTCTGAAGGATCCGACCTCCGTGATGCGGCCGCGCCTTTTCGACCGACTGTACCCGTACCTCGGGGGTCGTTCTCGCGGCGGAGATTTCTGGCGCCAGTTTTTCATCAACGCCGGTGCGGCCGATGATCCCCTCTTCTCGCACCAACCGCGGTTCAAGCTGACGTCTCGGATCAAGGAGTTCTTCGCGCCGGAGACCCGGGAGGCCGTCGGGGGCTACGACTCGCTCGAGGGCCTTCGGTCGGCGCTGCCATCGGCGTTCCCGCAATGGTCGCCGCTGGCCCAGGCGGCGCACATTGAGGTCACGACCCTGCTCGAGTCGTACCTGCTCGCGTCGCAGGGCGATCGGATGTCGATGGCCCACGGGGTCGAGGCCCGCTATCCGTTTCTGGACCCGAGACTGTTCGCGTTTGCTACGAGCCTGCCTGACGACATGAAGCTCGACAAGTTCAACGAGAAGCGGATCCTCCGTGAATGGGCGCGCGGGCGCATCCCGCAGAGCGTCGCCGAACGTCCGAAGCAGCCGTATCGCGCACCCGACGCACCGTCGTTTTTCGGGCCCGACGCACCTGCCTACGTGGACGACCTGCTGGAGCCGCACCGCCTGCGGGCCGCCGGTATCTTCGACCCCGAACGCGTCGCCGGGCTCGTTCGACGTTGTCGCTCGGGAAAGGTTTCGGGCTTCGGCGAAAATCAGGCAGTCGTCGCGATCCTCTCGACGCAACTGTGGCATGACGCGTTCATTTCCGCGGCGTCCCTTCCCGACTCACTCCCGCTCGACCGAGCGGACGTGTTCTTCACCGACGAACCGACATCCACCGCCGGGCGAGGCGCGCCCAGTGCGCGCCTCCGGCTGTCGCACAGGAGCTGAAAACCATGATCGACGATCGTTCTGTTCGCACCGCCATCGCCGGCTACATCCGCGAAAATTTCCTCTATGCCAGGCCCGACTACTCGTTGCGCGATGATGCACGGCTGCTCGACGAGGGGATCGTTGATTCCATGGGCGCGGTCGAGCTCGTCGCGTTTCTCGAGGATCAGTTCGGAGTTGCCATCCCGGATGACGAGATCACGGAGGACAACTTCGGAACGATCGCCTCGATTGCCGGATTCGTCGGTCGGAAGCTCCTGACCGCGGCATGAGGCTGGCGCGAGGGCATGAAGGAAATCCCCAGCCTCGCGGACGTTTCCAACGAGCTCACGATTGCCACCTCCACCGGTGCCTTCGGATCGGTTCGCGGGCGACTCGACGAGCTTGGAGTCGACGATTGCTCGCTGGGGAAACTGCTGCGGCGCGTTTCGGATCCGCCGCACGGACAGAACGAATTTGTGCGACTCCGCGAGCGTGTCCAGCACGGGCGACCGGATATCAAGCCGGGAGCGCTGGAGCGCTACGCGCTGCTGCGCGTCGCCCTCAGCGCAGTCGATGGCATCTCGACGCTGCGTGTTCCGGCCGAGGTGAAGCGACTCCTCCTGGACGAGTTCCTCTGGCTGACCCGGCCCGGGGATCGCGAGCTCGCCTGGCTCGAAGCACCGACCTATACGTTCGGCGCGTTGTGCAAGCTGGTCACATTTCGGCGCTTCCCGGCGGGTCAGCTTCACTGGGAGATCTCTGGTCTCCAGCGATCCACCTCTCTCCGGGTGCGCTGGCGGGATCTGCCGCGGCTGGCGCACGCGATCATCGAGCTCGGCGGCTTTCAGCCGGCGTTCATTCCACACCTGGCCTGGCGTGCGCGCCAGATCGTGTTGAGCGAGCGTGAGCACTGTCGGTCGTTGCACCTCATGGCACAGGCAATGGAGCTTCAGCCAGAGGTTCTCGGGTTCGTCGGTGCCGCGTGGTTCTACTCTCCCGATACCCTCCGCGTCAGCCCGCACCTCGCCTGGGCGAGCCGTCTCTTCGAGACCTCCGGGGGCACCGTGGTCACGACGGGTCGGGCAACCGCGAGTTCCGGCGTGTTCGAGCGAAGCCGCATTCGCCAGGAGCACGCAGCCGCGGGCACGTTCCGTCCCACCATCGGACTCGTGATCTGGCCGCGATCGGCGATGCAGCGCTGGGCGGTCGGCCCGGGCGCCGTCCATGCTGCGCTCAGCTGAGCGAGCAGTCATCATCGACGCCCACGCTTTTTTGCATCAGACTACTCAATGAGCGATTCATCAAGCGCCGCGCCGATGCTTGGCGACGCGTACGTCGGTCCGCTCGCCGGGGAAGACAGCGCGCGTGTCGGGAGTGTGCCTGGACACCCGGCGACCAGCCACCGCTTCACCGATCGCCTGAAGGCAACGACGGTGCGCCTGATGACGGAAACGGGTGCCGCAAATCTCTGTCGGCCGCTGACGCGAAACGCAGCCGTCGTCTTCATGCTCCACCGCTTCTCGGATCGGGAACGTGGCGTCAGCGGCCAGGATCCGTTATCCGTCCGTCATCTGCTCGGTTACCTGAGGCGCGAGAAGTATCAGCTCGTCGATATTGCGACGCTCTTTGCAAGCCTGCGCGGAGAAGGCCCGCCACTGCGCCATGCAGTGGGGTTCACGATCGATGACGGCTACCTCGATCACGCGACGATCGCGGGCCCCGCGTTCGCGGAGTTCGATTGCCCGGTGACGACGTTCGTGACATCGGGATTCCTCGATGGCGACATCTGGTTCTGGTGGGACCGGATCGAGTACATCTTCCAGAACACGATTCGGACGAGCCTGACCGTCGAGCTCGGGACCTCCCCCGTTCGCTATGTACTGGGAACCCCCCATGACCGTCGCGTCGCGCAGGGCGACTTCACGACGCTGTGCAAGGCGCTCGGCGAACCCGCCAAGCTCGACGCGATCCGCCTCCTGGCCGAGCGCGCCGATATCGCCCTGCCACGCTCGGCGCCGGCATCGTACGCTCCGATGTCATGGGACCAGCTGCGCGCCTGCGAGCGCCGCGGAATGACGTTCGGGCCGCACACGGTCACGCACCCGATTCTCGCCCGAACGAGCGATGCGCAGGCGCGCATCGAAATCACGGAATCGTGGGATCGACTCCGGAGCGAGGCGGGCTCCGCAGTCCCGATCTTTGCCTACCCCAATGGGCAGCCGGGCGATTTTGGCGAGCGCGAGTTCGACCTCCTTCGAGCCGCTGGTCTAGAGGGCGCCGTCGTAGGCACCGCCGGGTTTACGACGGCGAAGAGCTTTGGACGGGCGCACGGCCGGTACCTCGTGCCCCGATTCCCTTTCCCCGACCAGTTGCCCTACCTCGTTCAACAGGTCAGCGGCCTGGAGCGTCTCAAGTTCCTGCTCCGAGGACAGGACTAGTGCTGCGATTCCTCATGAGGATCGCATCGTCGCTGATACAGCGCGGCGCTCACCATCGCGTCGAGCAGCGCTGGGCCCAACTCCGCGCACTTGGGATGCGCATTGGCGACGATGTCCACCTTCCCGCGTCCACCTGGATCGATGCCAGCCACTGTTTCCTCATCAGCATTGGCGACCACTGCGGATTCGGCGAGGAGGTCCACATCCTCGCGCATGACGCACAGATGGATGAGTTCCTCGATGCGGGCCGGATCGGACGGGTCATCATTTACGAGTCGAGTCACATTGGTGCACGCACCGTGATTCTGCCGGGTGTGGAGATAGGGCCCAGGACAATCGTCGGCGCGAATTCCGTCGTCAGTCGCACGCTTCCCCCGGATACCGTGTGCGCGGGCAATCCGGCGCGCGTCATCTGTACGCTGGGCGAATACCTCGAGAGGCACCGAACACGGATCGCGGCGGCTCCGACGTTTCCGTACGACGAGTACAGCATCCAGCATCTGACCCCGGAGCGGCGGCGTGCGCTCATTGCGGCGGTGCAGGCGGGGGATGCATACATCGTCGGCGGGCGATCCGCAGAGCTTCGCGGGAAGGGTGGAACGAAGCGGACGATGTCGCGTGCGTCGGTAGCTGCACATTCGACGCCGAGCGAAGTGTCCTGATGGAGCCGCGTGCGTACTTCGTTGCCCCGGGCGCTCCCCCGGCAGAACGAATGCGGCGATTGCTCCTCATCAGTTACCACTTCCCCCCCGCCAGCACCGCCGGCGCGCTCCGCTGGCGCAAGCTCGCGTCACTGGCGGCAGAGCGGCGGTGGGCGCTCGATGTCGTATCGGCCGATCCGGGACCCGGTGGGCCGCGATCTGGCGACGGCCTGAACGAGCTTCCGGGCGGAACGCGCGTGTTCGGCGTCCCGACCCCTGCGCTGACGCGCGATCGGATCGTGTCCACCGTCTTGCGGTCCCTGCGCGGGCTCAGGGAGCCACGTGTCGCCCCGGAGACGCGAACGAACGGGACCGCGGCACTCCAGCAGGCGGCGACGCCCGTGGACCGCCGGCCTGGGGTACTCCGCCGGACGTACGGTGCGCTGTACGACAACGCTCTGCATGCCGGCTGGGCGACCGGCGCGACGGGAGTGGGCTCGCGACTCGCCACCGAGCACCGGTATGATGCGGTGATCTCGTGTGGCCCTCCCCACGCGGCACACGTGGCCGCGCGCGACATTGCCTCGCGGCATGGACTGCCCTTGATCGTCGATCTTCGCGACCCCTGGCGGCTCGTGGAGCGGCTCGCCGACTCCATCGACAGTCCGGTGTGGAGGTGGCGCGCAGCCTGGCAGGAACGCTCCGTGGTCCCCGGCGCGAGCCTCATCGTCATGAATACCGAGCCCGCGCGCGATGCGATGCGGGCGCAGTATCCTGCTTCCGCCGGAAAGATCATCGCGGTGATGAACGGCTACGATGATGAGGCCGTACCGACATCGACGCGTGAACGAAAATTCGTCATCACGTATACGGGCTCGATCTATCTCGACCGCGATCCCCGTCCGCTCTTCGAGGCTGCTCGCCGTCTAATCGCGCGGCGAGGGCTGCTTCCCGCCGACTTCGGGATTACGCTCGTCGGGAGCGTAGCGTCGGGGAAGAACGGGTCGACCGCAGCCATGGTCACGAAGCTTGGTGTCGAGTCCTACGTCGATATCCTGCCGCACCGGCCGCGCGCAGAGCTGTTCCAGATTCTGTGCCGCTCGGCGATGCTCCTCAGCCTCGCCCAGGACAGCCACATGGCCATCCCGTCGAAGCTGTACGAGTACATGCAGTTCGATGCGTGGATCCTCGCACTTGCCGAACCATACAGCGCCCCGGCCCGCCTGCTGGCGGGATCAGCCGCGGACGTGGTCAGGCCCGAGGACATCGATGGTCTGAGCGCGACCCTGGAAAAGCGGTACGATGAGTATCGGCGCGGGGCATACCCCGTCCGGCTCGCGAGCGATGATCGGTTCAGCCGGCGGTCTCAGGCGAAGATCCTGTTCGATGCACTGGAGCGGTGCACCGCCGCTCCCTTGGCCGTAGTTTGAGCGGCGCGTAGGATACTGCATGCATTCCGCATTCTCCGCATCTTCCGCAGAACTCAGGGCGCAGCTGACCACCGCGCACGCGCGCACGGCGCCCTCGAGCGATGCAGCCCTGACCGCGCTCGCCGCCCTCGATCCGGCCGCCATCGCCGCGTGGTTGCTGGCGCTGGATAGCGACGAAGCCGCGGCAGTTCCCCGCGCGCGCGTGGCGCGGCTCGCTGCGTCGGTTGCCGAGTCGATTGCCGCATCGCCGACGATCGTGCCGGTCACCACGGCTGTCGACATCATCGAGCGCTACGGGCATCTGCTGTCTCCCGAGGCAGCGAAGGATCTTGCTTTCGCTGCCCGCACGGTCGACGACGACCAGGGACTCGCCGTCGCGCTGGATGGTGCGCTCGAGCGCGCTCCTGCGAACGGGGGACTGCTCCGCGCGGCGGCGGATATCGCCGCCGCTCGCGGCGAGCACAGCCGCGCACACGACCTCCTGTCCCGCTTGGCGCGCGCGGAACCGACGCTCGCAACCATGCAGTACGTGCGTGGGGCGCGGTCTCGTCTGCCCCGCTCGGGGGCCCAGCCCGTTCGAATCGCTCTCCTGAGCTCATTCACGATCGATTCGCTGGTGCCCTTCGTCGATCTGGAGTGCCGTTCAATTCGGCTCGAGCCCGAGATTCACGTTGCGCCGTTCAATACATGGGAGCGAGAGAGCCATGGCGATGGCTCGAGCGTTCACCGGTTCGATCCCCATATCGCGTTTCTCTCCGTTGCGGTAGACGACCTTCTGCCGGGGCTGTCGACCTGTTCGCCCCGTGACCTCGCATCGGATGGCGCTGCGGCGGTCGACCGTCTTCTCGAGGCCGCCGCCAGGTTCGTGTCGTGGTCACCCGCCGTGCTCGTCGTGCACGGGCTCCACACCGCGTTTCGCGACCCGCTTGGACCCGCAGGCAGCCGCCACGGTCCGAGCCGCAGCGAAGTCATGGCGTCGCTCAACGGGCGCCTTGCCGAGGGTTTGCGGGCGTTGCCTCGCGCCTATTGGCTCGACATGACCGAGGTGCTCGTTCGCCGCCGGAGCGGTGCCATCGACAACCCGAAGATGCGCCACCTCGCGAGCATGCGCATCGGCGAGCACGCGCTCGGTGAGGTCGCGGCGGCCTATCTGCAGTTCATCGCGCCCCTCACCGGCCGCACACGCAAGTGCATCGTGCTGGATCTCGACAACACCCTGTGGGGTGGCATCGTGGGCGAAGACGGACCGCACGGGATTCGCCTCGGCGCGACGTCGCCGGGCTCCGAGTTCCGCGAGTTTCAGGAGTATCTCCTGGCACTCAGCCGGCGCGGGGTGCTGCTCGCGATCAACTCGAAGAACAACGCTGCCGACGCACTGGAGGTCATTCGCTCCCACGAGTCGATGGTCCTCCGGGAGAACGCGTTCAGCGCCATGCGGATCAACTGGGAGAGCAAGGCCAGCAACATGATCGCGCTTGCCGAGGAGCTCAACCTCGGTCTCGATTCGTTCGTCTTCCTCGATGACAGCGAGAAGGAGCGGGCGCTCATCCGCCAGGCCCTGCCGCAGGTGCTCACGCCCGAGTTGCCGCGCGACCCGGCCCGCTATCGTGAGACCGTCGAAGCCCTCGCGGAGCTTCACGTCCTCACCATCACCGACGAAGACCACTCGCGTACGCGCCAGTACATCGAGCGTCGCGAACGCGAGCAGCTTCGTGTCGTGGCTCAGACTCCGGATGAGTATCTCGAATCGCTCGAGATCCGAGCAGAGATCGGGACCGCATCCGATCGCACCCTTCCCCGGGTGCAGCAACTCTTTCAGCGCACCAACCAATTCAATCTGACCGGACGGCGGTACGAGCTCGGAGTGCTCGCCGCGAAGGCCGCGCAATCAGATTGGCGCATCTACACTGCCCAGGTGAGTGATCGGTTCGGCGATCACGGGCTGGTTGCCACCGCGCTCGTCCGAATGTCGACGGATGCCTGGCTCATCGACAACTTCGTGATGAGCTGTCGGGTCATCGGCTATGGCGTCGAGGATGCCCTGCTCGCGCAGATCGGCGCCGATGCGCTCGCGGCCCGAGCGGAGCGGTTGGACGGCGAGATCATTGCGTCGGCGAAGAATGCCCCGGCGCGGGACTTCTACTCTCGCAATCACTTCACGCGCGACGCGGATCGCGATGACGGCGAGTGGTGGCGGCACACGCTAACCGGTGAACCGATCGCGCCGCCCCACTGGATCCGGACGAGATCGCTCAATGGCGCCTGAGTCGCTCCTGGCGCGCATGTTCGGGCTCCCGCGCCGATCGATCACCGATGCGACGTCCAACGCGACCGTGGCGGCGTGGGATTCGCTCGCCCATGTGACGCTCATTCTCGAGCTGGAGGAAGCCTACGGCATCTCGTTCGCGGCCGAAGAGACGCTGTCGATGACCGATGTGGGCTCGATCAAGCGGGTGCTGCGCAGCCACGGTGTCGAGTGGGACGAGGCATGACGCGGTGAGTGTGAGCAAGACCGCGAGCGGCGTGGAAGTGACGCGGGTCGCACCCGAGCATCACGGGGCCCTGGCTGCCTTCTATCGGCGCGTGTGGGACCCCAACGCCTCGCTCGCGTCGGTTCGGGCGGGACGAGACGAGGCGGCCCGTGCCAATCCGATAACTCCGGGTGGGCCCCCGCCGACCTGGGTGGTTCTCCAGAACGGCGAAGCGATCGCGCATGTCACGACGATTCCGATTCGCCTGTGGCTGAACGGCACGACCTGCGGTGCATACTGGATGAAGGGCCTCTGGGTCCTTCCGGAGCATCAGCGGAGCTCGGCAGGATTTCTCGTCCTGCGGGCGGCGGTGAATGAGCTCGCCGAGCCGGCACTCGCGCTCGTCCATGAGCCCGCCGCGATCCGGTTGTTCCAGGCGCTCAAGTTCTCCGATCTCGGTGGTCTTCCGAATCGGCTGCGCGTCTTGAACCCGCGCTCAGTACTCGAGCGTCTCGATGTCAGCGCGCTGGGGCTCGACAGGTTGCCCGGGTGGGCGCGTGCAGCGGCACGGCATGCTCGCGTCATGGCCCCCGTCCTGGGACCGCTTGCCGGCGTTGCCGGCGCTGCATGGGCGGCGATGGGAAGCGGAAGCCTTCACGGCGCCACGATCGCCACGAACCTGCCGCTCGACCGCGCTGCCGTTGACCGCCTGTGGCTCGACGCGCGGGACGAGCTTCGAGCCGGTCCGACGCGCGGGGCCTCGGAGATCGCAGCGCGCTACGGGGTCGACGCGGGCTATGAGTTCGTCGAGGTGCGGTCAGGTGGCGAGATGATCGGCCTCGGCATCGTCAAGCACCCCGGAAAGGACGGCGATCCGCGACTTCACGGCATTCGCATCGCAACGCTGTCCGACCTGCTCTTTCGCCCAACCGACACGCGCGCCGGGCTGGCAATCGTTCGCGGCGCAGAGCGCGTGGCCCGATCGCTCGGCGCCGATGCGCTACTCTGCAGCGCGAGCGCGGCCGCGATCGATTCCATCCTCAGGCGGCGTGGATACCTTTCGCTCCCGCCCAACCTCCGGGTCCTCCTGCGCTCCCGCCCCGGCGATGGCCCACCCTCGCTCCCGCATATCGGCAGCTGGTGGTTCACACGCGGTGACAGTGGCGGAGACGGCACCTTCTAGATGAAGCTCGAGTTCCCCGGCGGTAAGCGGTTCGCGTTCACGGTCATCGATGATACGGATGTCGCGACCGTGGAGAACGTGGCTCCGATGTACCGCCTGCTGGAACAGCTCGGCATGCGCACCACCAAGACCGTGTGGCCGCTGAGCTGCCCCGAGGGAAGCCCCGACTTCGGGACGTCAGAAACCCTGGAAGACCCAGGCTATCTCGCCTTCGCGCTGGACCTCCAGCGTCGCGGCTTCGAGATCGCATCCCACGGTGCTACGATGGAGTCGAGCCCCCGAGAGCGAACACTGCGGGGATTGGAGCGGATGCGAACGACGTTCGGCGCATATCCGGCGGTGCATGCGAATCACGCGAACAATCGCGAAGGGCTCTATTGGGGCTCGGCGCGTTTCGATGATCCAGTGGTTCGCGCGCTTTACCGTCGGATGATCGCCGGGCGCGACACGTTCGAGGGCCACACCGACGGATCGCCGTTCTGGTGGGGCGACAAGGCAAGCCAGCACGTTCGGTACGTTCGCAACCTCACGTTCGATGCGCTCGATGTGCGTGGAATCAACCCCACGATGCCGTATCACGATGCGCGGCGGAACCTGGTCCAATGGTGGTTTTCAGCCGCTGATGCGGAAAACTGTGCGGCGTTCAACCGGCTCCTGCGGCCGGCCGCCCAGGAGTGTCTCGAGCAGGACGGCGGCGTTGCGATCGTGGCCACGCACTTTGGGAAAGGGTTCGTGACTGACGGCCGCGTAGATCCACGGACGCAACGTCTGCTGACGGATCTCGGGCGACGGCCCGGGTGGTTCGTCCCGGTGGGCGAGCTTCTCGATTGGCTGCGCGCCGCAGGCGTTGGAGGGACGCTCCCCGCGCACGAGTGGCGTCGCATGCAATGGCGCTGGCTGACCGATCTCGTGAGCCGCAAGGTGGACGAGCGTGTGCGAAGCGCCTTCAACCGCCCCGAGTGAGCCGACGGCTAGGCTCGCACGTCGGTGATCCCTCCACGGCCGGCCAGTGCGGATCGCCATCCGCGAGAACCCACCACTCGACGGACGGATTCGGCCGGAATCTGCAGTGCGTTACCCGAGCCACGCTCCACCACCCGGGTGAACGCGATGAGCACCGCCAGTGCGAAGTACAGGTACGTCGCATAGGCCTGACTCAGAAAAATACCACCGACTGAAAAGCCGACGAGCATCGACGCGAAGCACTGTCCCAGCATCCGGTCTCCCCGCGACGCGGCGGTCTTTCCAACCCGGCGGGCCTCACGGAACGAAAGGCCCAGCAGGGCGATGAACGCCCCCAGGCCAAAGACCCCGAGCTCGGCGCCGATCTGCACGTACGAGTTGTGCGCCGTAGACCACCTGAAGCCAATTCCCAGTCGCTGCCGCGCCGCCTGCGGCGCCATTGTGCCCTCGGCAACACGGAACTGGTCCACGCCGACTCCGAGGATCGGCCGCCGAAGCATGTATCCGATCCCGCGCTTCCACACTTCGACACGACCCGATTCGGCCTGGCCGGCCCAGTTGTAGTCGTCCTGCGGCGCGAGAATGGTTCGCATTCGGTCCCAGTACGCGTCACCAGCGACTCCCGCGATCATCACGACGCCAACGACGACGGCTGTGATGCGCTTGTGCGTGCGCACCGCCTTCAGACTCATGACCGCGAACAGCGTGAGCGCAATCAGTCCGAGGAACCCTCCGCGCGATCCCGTCTGCACCGTGCCAGCGAGCAGCACCAGGAGCGCCGCAGCACCTCCGATGCGGTCGACCGCGCGCGCTTCTCTCCGCATGAGGTATATGCAGAGTGGCAACGTGCTCACCGTGCATAGTCCGAGATCGTTGGGGTCGTAGCTCCCGAGGCCTCCAAGCCGGCCACCGTCGGACATTGGAGCCAGGAGGATCGTTGCGATGACGTAGGCCGCACCGCCGTACACCATCACCCGGATCAGTCGATCGACGTCGTTTCGATCCCGAATGCCCGCGACCACGACGCCGGCGAGGAGCACCGTCTTGAGGAAGTTGCCGGTGAGGAACCGGACGCTCGCGCCGGTATGAACACTCGTGACCACCGAAAGCGCGGACAGGACGAGGATCACCAGCATCGTGCGGTAGACCGGATGCCGGAGATGGGTCACACGCCGCGCGGAGCTCGTGTCCAGCATGAACCCTGCAAACGCCGCCAGCGAGACGAGGCTCGTGAATTGTATCCACGCGAGCTTCGGAAACACTTCCTGGATCCGCCACACGTACTGAAGGATCACGCCGGCGAGGGCGAGCGTCAGCAGGTCCCACCGCGTCGAGGGCGACGCGCGAAGCAGGTGCGCGCCTGACGGAAGCGAGTCCGCTGTCGCGGCGGCGGTGGAACGGTGCCGGGCCATTGGGACTATCGCTCTGGTCGCGACAGCGCGGCGGATGTACCGGCCGTGTCGGCGTTAGCAAGCGACGGGATCGGGGGCGGGACCGTGGCGAACAACCAGTCCCACACTGCGGTTGCGACAACACGATTGCCCAACTCGTTCATGTGGCCATCGTACAGGTGGAATGGCATCCCCGCGCGTTGCGCATCCAGCGCGGGGAACAGCGAGAGATGCGGAACGCCGAACTCCTTCGCCAATCCGACGAAGTACTCGCCCTCCGGCGACCGTTTTGCGAGAAGGTCCATCTTGCTCGGGAGAACGATGACCCCGAACTCGATTTGACGACTCCGCATGTCCTGAACGAGGGAACCATATAGCCCGTGGTAGATCGTCTTCAGCCGCTCCGCGAATTCTCGCTTGGAATCGCCCTCGAGCACAGACCAGGTACCAAGCACATCGTACTTGATGTCGCGCTGGATCATGATCGAGAATGAATTGTACGTGAGAAAACGCACGAGGGAAATGTTGTAGCCCGGAACGAGACGGCCCAGCCGGGTCCCCCAGTGACTGTCGGGTCGATCACCAGTGGCCGGCACCCACGCTGGCGATCCCGGATTCGCAAGGTCAGTCAGGTCGTTCTGGTACTGCCCCAGAATAACGACGTCTGGATCGATCAGCGGCAGGACCTGTCGGATACGGACGATAGTCGTGTCGATCGTCGTGTTGCGGACCCCGATGTTGAAGAAACGGATGCATCGGTCGGGGATCCGTCTCGCTGTCATCGACTGAAGCAGCGTGCCCCAGCGGTAATACGACGTCATCGCATCGCCGAAGGTGAAGGAATCCCCGGCAAGCAGGACATGAATGCATGCGCCCTTGGGAACCAGGCCCGTGAACTCGTCGTCGGGTAGCCCGATCGAGTTAATCGGCGTGATGCTCCTGTACGACCACGGCCACTGCCCGATCTTCATCGAATAGTAGGACTGGCCCGTGATCGCGTCGGTCGTTTCCGAAATCGTGCGGTGCGTCGTCAGGTAGGCGCACCCCTGCGCCAACGCAAGGATGATCGCCGCCGGCAACAGGCCGAACGCGATGAGCTTGAGACGTTCCCGCCACGAAGCGGTTTTCCAGGTTTTCAATTGATTTCTCCAGCAGCAGGTACACCCGGACTGCCGTCGTCGCCCGCCAGTAGCCCTTCGTACACGGCGAGGTATCGCTTCGCGACCTCGTCGATCGCGAAGTGCTCTGCCACCCGGTGCCGACCGGCCTGACCCATCGCCACTCGAAGGCGGGCATCGCGCGCCAAAGCCACTACCCGGTCCACGAAAGCCGCTGCATCGCCGAACGGCACGAGGAAACCCGTGACCCCGTCCAGGACTACCTCAGGATTTCCTCCGACTCGCGTTACCACGGTGGGGAGACCCTGTCTCATCGACTCGAGAAGCGTGATGGAGAGGCCCTCCGAGGACGAAGTGAGGACGGAAACGTCCATTGCCGAGTAGCAGGCCTCGACGGCCCGCTGGTGTCCAGCGCCAACGACGAAGCCGGCAATCCCCCGCGCGAGCAGCTCTGGCTCCAGCGTCGTGCGCTCCGTCCCCTGGCCAACGAGGAGAAAGCGAACGTTCGGCGCCTGGCGCACGATTGCAGCGACCGCATCGAGGAGGTGTCGGCCACCCTTGACCGCACGCGGGAGGTTCGCGACCATCCCGACGACGACATGCTCTTCGCCGAAGCCGAACCGCTGACGCGCCTCGCGCCGGTCAGTGCGCGAGGGAAGCATCTGCACGCCGTTCCGGATCACCGTGACGCGGTCTGCACCGGCTCGCTCCCGCCGCAAAGCCATGCCTCGCACAGCCTCGGCGACGCAGACGATGCGGTCGGGCACTCCACGTGTCATCCGCAGCACGCGGTATGGACCACTCCCCCAGCTGAATCCGAGGTCTTCCCGGTTCTCGACGAGAACGGGGATCATGCCCAGCATCTTGAGGATGCGACCGTACATGATCGACCAGAAGAAATAAGTGTGGACGACATCGGGGCGCAGTTCGCGGACCACCCGCGCGAGCTCAAACAGCCGTCGCACCTGGGCGAGCGGGAATCGATCGTACCATCCGGCGTTCGCGATCAGGCGGATGTCAACCTCCGACGGAAGCGAGTGCACCACCGGCGGCGTCTGCGTGACGATGGTGACGTTCCAGCCGCGCGCGCTCCACTCTGCCGCGATCCTGCACACGTGATTTCCCGTTCCGCCGCCGAGGTCCTCGAGCATCAGGAGAACCGTGCGGCTCCGACGGACGAAGGGGGCAACGGATTCGATCTCAGCCAACGCGGCGGCCGGAGGATGATTCGATGACGGCTCCATGGTTTCCTGCACGATCATGTCGTCGGAGATGGGAGGTCCGGATAATGGTGCGCCCCGGCCGCCGGGCGCGCACCGCGCCAGCATCCAAGCGCGAATAGCACAGCTTTCAGCGGGTGGTGTCCGGCGCTCAGGCACACCCGCGGGATCGCTGGCCCGGCACCGGCGTCGTCGAGAAGGGTCGTCCCGAGTGTCAGGCAACCGGTCAACCCCTCCTCAACCGCGATGCGCACCGTGCGCGCGTCATACAGGCCGAATGGGACCGACAGCACCGGCACCGTATTCGGGTATCGCGAGCGGAGGTCATCGAAGCTTGTCCGAATCTCCGTTCGCACGCGCGCGTCGGAAAGGAGGGGAAGGACGGGGTGGGAGACCGTATGCGGACCGACCGCGACGAGGGGGTCGCGCAGCAGCTCGTCGAGCTCCGCGAACGTGAGGGGCCGCTGGCTTGCCTGCGACCCGACGTCTCGTTCGAGCGTCGTCAGCGGCTCCTCGAGCGCCGATGGCCATCGCCCACAGTGCGCGGCTAGCATCCATTGTCGGAAGGGACGAAGCCGCCCAAGCTGTTTCGGCTGCCCTGTTCGGAAAGCGTCAGGGAGGCCGCAGTCCGACTCGAAGGCGCGCCACCGTTCGTCCGAGGCGACGTCGAACGCGGCATCGATGCGATCCCACCAGAACGCCTCGCCGTGCGTCGCCCCGTCAGCGACGACGAACACCGTGATCGGGATGGATTCCGCCGCGATGAAGTCATGGACCGGGCCGCCGACCGACGCGTAGGCATCATCGAACGTCAGCGCGGCCAATCCGTGCGTCGACATGCCGCACATGTGGCGTTCGACGAGCTCGCCCAACGACACCAGCGTCATGACCTTCCTCAGCCCGCGCACCGTCGCCGCGAACTGGTCAATGCCGACATGCATCGTCCCGGATCCGTCGCAGCGAGCGCTTCGAATCCCGTGGTACGCGAAGATCGCCCCGCCTGTGCCGAGGTAGCGGGCAAGGCGCAGGCAGGCACGACGAAGGCGAGGCTTGGCCTCCATCCCGGCATCTGTGAAGGAGATCATGGTCGGGACGTCGTGCGGGGGCAAGATATCTGCCGCTCACCACACGTCAGGGATGCCGACAACTGCACCGACCGGACGGCGATGTGATGCGTGTGCGCCACAGGGAGTAGCGCGGAGTCGGCGTGATGCACGCTTGCGATCCGGACTCTGCTACCTTGCCCGAACGCGGGTGAACGAAGATGGTGTCGCTCGGAAGAGCGTGGTGGCCCGGGCCATCGACCCCATCCTTCTCGAGGCAGGCTGCCTCCGATCGCGGATCGCCCGCGGTCGGCACATGGGTTGCCCACCGGCAGTCATCGTCGCCGCACATTTCACTCGCACGGGTGCCAATGCAGGACCTGAAAGTCGTCGGCGTCATCGATGAAGAACCGTTCGCCACGCACACATGGTCGGGGATCAGCCCGTACCTGTTCGGGGCGCTCCGGGCCAGGGGCGCACTGCACGACGCCATCGCGGCCCAGCCGTCGCGTGCGACGCAACTCCTGTACAAGGCCCTGAGCGTCCAGCCGACGATGGAACAGTGGAGGTTCAAGTACCACCTGAATCTCGCGTACTATCGGAGCATGACCAGGGCGGCGCGCCGGCGGGTTGCGGCGATGGACCAATCCCGGTTCCAAGTCATTTTGCAAATCGGCGCCTGGTACGATTTGACGGGCTGGTCAGGGAAGAAGATCGCCTCGTACCACGACGGCAATCTTGCAACGCTGCTCGCGAGCCCGTACGGCCATCCGAAGATCAGCCCGGCGCATATCCAGGCTGCCCTCCAGCATGAGCGGGCGTTGTACAACCGCATCGACCTCATTCTTCCGATGAGTCGATGGTTGGCCGATTCGTTCGTGCGCGACAACGGCGTCCCCGCGCGCAAGGTGGTACCGGTGGGAGCGGGGATCAATCTGCCCCGGATCCGGGAGGTGAAGGACAAGGACTACTCCGCCCCGCGCATTCTTTTCGTCGGCAGGGGCTTCGAGCGGAAGGGAGGTCCCGGGCTTTTGCGTGCGTTCGCGCGCGTCCGGCAAGAGCTCCGCGATGCCGAACTGACGATCATCGGGTCCGAGCTCCGTGATCCGCCTGCGGGCGTGCGGTGCCTGGGGTTCATCTCCAAGAGCGATCCCGCCGGGCTCGAGCAGCTGCTCGATGAATACGAGCGCGCCACGGTGTTCACCATGCCCTCGCTCTACGAGCCGTATGGCATCGTCTTCGCCGAGGCGATGGCGCATCGGCTTCCGTGCGTCGGCACGGACATCTGTGCGATGCCCGAAATCATCAGGCATGGTGAGACCGGGTACGTCGTCCCGGTCAAGGACGATGACGCTCTCGCTCGGCGGTTGACCCAGCTGTTGCGCGACCCACTGGCGTGCCGGCAAATGGGCGACCGGGCCTACGAGAAATACACCCGCGAGCATACGTGGAGCGCGGTTACCGCGCGGATGTGTGACGCGATGTCCGCGGCCCTGACGTAACCCGACGCTGCGCCACGGCTCCTTCCGCCCAAAGGTAGACGTTCGCCAGGAGCCAGAGCGCTTCGCCATGATTCGCTGCAGCGTGTCGATGCTCCCGCACAATGCGCTCGATGACTGCGGTGTCGAAATGGTACGCAGCCGGGTGGTGACGGTCGAGCAGGCGCTGGAGCACGCTCGCCATCTCGGGGCCGCGGAACCAGGCGTCCAGCGGAAGGCCGAAGCCGGACTTCGGACCCTGAGTGATCCGCTTGTCGAGAAACCGCTCGGCCAGACGCTTCACCACGCGCTTGTTGGCGCGCAGGCCGAGCTTGAGCGACGACGGAGTCCGAAGGGCCCATTCCACCAGCGGAACGTCGAGGAACGGAACGCGTCCTTCAAGCCCGTTGGCCATCGACATACGGTCCATCCGGTCGAGCGCACAGGGGAGGTACGTCAACAGTTCGTAACGGCTGATCGATCCGACCGGATCGCCGGTGACGTGCGTCTGGGCCACGAGACGGCGCCTGGTGTCGAGCGCGCGGTCGACCGTTTCACCGGTCATCGCTGCAACCAGCGATGGGTCGACGTACGCCGAGTTCAGCAGTACCGCATCCTCGAACGACAACGGGAGCATACGCGCAATCTTGTCGGCGCGGTGCCCAGGCAACGCGGCCACGAGGCCACCCGCGGCAGCCAGGACCGAGTGAGGCAGGACCCCGAGCGCCCCTCGCCATCTGGCGAGGTGGTACCGGGGATAGCCAGCGAAGAGCTCATCGGCGCCTTCGCCGGTGAGAACGACCTTGACGTGCTCGCGGGCGAGGGCGCTGAGCACGTGCAGGGGGACGGAATTCGGATGGCTGAGCGGCTCATCGTGGTAGTGGATTAGACGCCGGAGCGTTTGTTCGAGACCCTGCGCAGTGGCAACGACCACGCGATGTTCTGCGCCTGCGCGGCGGGCGGAGTCGCGGGCGAGCTCCGTTTCATCCCAGGCGGGATCGGCGAACCCGACGGAGAACGATTGCAAGCCTGGGGAGCCGCCGGCTGCATAGGCTGTGACAAGGCCTGAATCGACACCGCCACTGCAGAAAGTGCCGAGGGGGACATCGCTGATGAGCTGACTGCGAACGGCCCGATCGAGGTGGGCATCCAGCTCCTCGGCGGCCTCGTCGAGGGTGGGCGCAATCGCCGGTCCGACTCGCGACGGATCCCAGAAGCGACGAAGGACGAGTCGACCACCCTCCCAGATTCCCAGATGACCGGGCGGAAGGCGGTGCACACCCTCATAGAACGTCCTGTCCCAGGCGACGTACCGGAAGACCATGTACTCCTGCAGGCTGTCACGCCGCAGGGAGGCCCCGTGTGGGAGCGCGGGAAGGACGCCCTTGATCTCGGAAGCGAAGGCGATGCCGCCGTCGACCGTCGCATAGAAGAGCGGCTTGATGCCGAGATGGTCACGGGCCAGAACCATCCGCTGGCGACGCTGGTCGACCAGCGCAAAGGCGAACATGCCATTGAGGCGTCGCACGAAATCGTCGCCGTATTCCTCGTAGGCGTGCACGAGGACCTCGGTATCGCACCGCGTCCGGAATACGTGACCGCGCGTCGCGAGCTCCGCGCGCAACTCGAGGAAGTTGTAGATCTCCCCGTTGAACGTGACCCACACCGATTCGTCCTCGTTGGTCATCGGCTGTTCGCCGTGCTCGAGGTCGATGATGCTGAGTCGGCGATGCCCCAACGTGGCGCCGCGAAGCTCGACGATTCCCGCTCCGTCGGGCCCACGGTGTGACATCGCGTCGCGCATGCTGACGACGAGATCGACGTCCGCGGGCGCGTCGGGATGATTGGTTGCAATGCCGCAAATGCCGCACATGAAGGCGGGGTCGACTCAAGTTCTGTGCCCTATACGTTCTTCATATGGCATAGGCGTTGCTAACCCCGGCGCCTCATGGCACGTGCCGAGTCGATCTACCGCCGGGCTCCCATCTGGGTGCAGCGCCTCATGCTCAACGGCTACGCGCTGCAGAAGGAGGTGCACGGGCTCGGGCCGCGCCATCGGCGAGCCGTTGAACGACTCCTGCGCCAGGAACGGTGGACTGGGGCGGAGGTGCGCGAGTATCAGGACGAGCGGGTCCGCCACGTCGTCGCGGCCGCGTATGCGCGCAGCCCCTATTACCGGGAGGTCATGGACGCGGCGGGTCTTCGCCCATCCGACGTTCGGGGCAGGGACGACCTGCCCAAACTGCCGCTGTTGACCCGCGCAGTGGTGCGTGAGCGCATCAACGACCTGATGACTGCACGCACCCCCGCTCGTGACTGGCGGCATGGCCACACCAGCGGGACGACGGGCTCTCCGTTGTCCGTGTGGTACGACCGGCAGACGGTCGTGGAGAACAATGCGCAGGATCGCCGGCAGAAAATCTGGGGTGGAATGGACACCACCGACTGGATCGGCATGTTTCTGGGCCGCGTCGTTGTTCCTCCGGAACAGCTGCAACCACCGTACTGGCGCGCAAACGTCGTGCAGCGCGAGGTCTGGTTTTCCAGCTTCCACATGAGCGAACGCTCGATGCCCGCATATGTCGCGGAGATCCGGCGCCGCGGCCTGCGATTCCTGGAGGGCTATCCTTCCACGCTGTTCATCCTCGCAACCTTCCTGCGGCGGACTGGCCAACGCCTGCCGATGCACGCCGTGTTCAGCTCATCGGAAACGCTCCATCCCGTACAGCGGGACGTCATCCAGGACGCTTTCGAATGCCGGTTGTTCGATTTCTACGGGATGGCGGAGCGCACCATCTTCGCCGGGGAGTGTGGCGCTCACGGAGGACGGCATCTCTCCGAGGATTTCGGCTATACGGAGGTCGTCGACGAAGCGGGGAGCCCGGTGCCGCCCGGCGGCTGGGGATACCTCGTCGGCACGAGCCTTCACAACACGGCGATGCCCATGATCCGGTATCGCACGAACGACGTGTCGCGCGTGCTCACGGAGCCTTGCCTGTGTGGTCGCTCGTTCCGGGTGCTCGATCCCGTGACGACGAAGGCGGAGGACGTGCTCGTGACACCGGACGGACGAATGATCTCTCCATCCATTCTCACGCACCCGTTCAAGCCCTTCGACACGCTCGTGAAGTCGCAGATCATCCAGCTCGCAGTTGACCGAGTGCTGGTGAAGCTGGTTGCCGGCGCCGGATTCTCGACGGCCCAGCAGCAGGAGTTGATCGGAGGGCTCCAGGCGCGCCTCGGAAGCGATGTCCACATCGAGGTGAGTCTCGTCGATGATATTCCGCCGGAGAAATCGGGCAAGTTCCGCTGGGTCATCTCGAAAGTCGCGTCGCCGTACTCGCCGGCGTGGGAAGGGCTGACCGCAGCGGCATCGAGCCCGGACAGCGCGTGAACCCCGGGCGCGCGTCGGCTGTCTGGGTGACGTGGGAAACGCAACCTAGGAACCGCTCCATGGCCCGCGAGCTCGGCGTGCCACTCCACGAGTTCGACTTCGGCGGATCCCGCATCGGGCGGCAGCAACGCGCGGTTCGCGCGACCGTGGCGTTGCTGCTGCAGGCACGGCCGCGCGTCGTCTTCGCATCGAACCCATCGCTCGTGCTGACGTGCCTGCTGCTGGTGTGTCGCACGTTTTTCCGATTCCGGCTTGCGAGCGATGCGCATTACGGCGGAGTCGTGGCGGTCACCGGGAGCCGAGCGACCCAGCGGCTGCTCGACTTCGTCAATCGCCGCGTCGACGTCGTCGTCGTGACGAACTCGGTGCACGCACGGCGGATTCGGGACATCGGAGGCACCGCGTTCGTGTGCCCTGATCCGCTCCCCCGCGTCACGCCGTCCCCGCGTCCATCCGCAATGAACGGCGCGGGAAAATCGGTGCTGTTCATCTGCTCGTTCGATCTCGATGAGCCGTTCGGGGAGGTCTTCGAGGCAGCACGCACGCTCGCGCGGAATGGCTACACGCTCTACGTATCGGGGCGATACTGGCGTGCCGGCCTCTCGCCGGAGGCGGTCCCTCACGCCATGCTCCTCGGCTACGTGGATCGCGACACCTACGATGGATACCTCGGCCACGTCGATGTCGTTCTCGACCTCACGACCTGGGAGGACTGTCTCGTGTGCGGCGCGTACGAGGCAATGGCCGCGGGGAGGCCGTGCGTCCTGTCACGGACGCCGGCGTTGACCGAGCTGTTCACCCACGGGACCGTGTTCTCCTCGCACACCCCGGCAGACATTGCGGCCGCCGTGGAGATCGCCTACGAACGCCGGGAAGCGCTCCGCGCCGAGATCGCGCCCTGGGTGGCACGACACGAGATGGCAACTCGGCAGCGCGTCATGGTGTTGCGCACGACGCTCGGGCTCCCGGCACTGGCGGGATGACACGTCATATGCGCCTCGCGTTCGTCGGCGACATCGCACTTGGCGATCACCCGAAAACCGTGGGATTCGGCCTGCATTCCCGCTATCCGCGAGGCGTTCCCATCGCGATGGCCGGGCGGATCCTGCCACCGGGACCACGACCCGATCTCGTATTCGGAAACTTCGAATTTCCCCTTGGAGCGGATGGTGCCGTGGGTGCTCCGCATGCTCAATGTCGGGGGAGCGACGAACACGCAGCCTTTCTCGCGGCAGCCGGTATCTCCGTTCTCAACGTCGCGAACAACCACAGTGCCCAGCACGGGCACGATGCCTTCTGGGCCACTGCGGCCAGGCTGCGCCGCTCAGGCCTGAAGGTCGTCGGTGTCCCGTCGGATTTCGACGAGGCTCCAACGATCGACGACGGGATATCCCGGATCACCTTCCTTGGCTGGTCGGACCGCCCGCGCCAGTATGCGGCCGAGACACCGCCATACAACGAGTTCGGGGAGCACGCATACGAGCAGATCCGCGCGGCGCGCCGCCGAGCTGGAATCGTCGTCGCATCCATCCATTGGGGGGAAGAGTTCGTACAGATTCCGATGGCACGCGAGCGGCGCATCGCGCGCGCCATGATCGATGCGGGAGCGACGATCGTAGTCGGCCATCATCCGCACGTGTTGCGCGAGGTAGAGCGGTATGGGGACGGGATCATCGCTTACAGTCTTGGCAACTTCATCGGCGACATGACGTGGAACGCCGAGACCCGTCTTGGCGGATGTCTGGTCATCGAGATGGACGGAGAGCGCGTTGGCGCGCACAGGCTGGCGCTGAGCCACATCGCGCCCGACTACCTGCCGACGTATCTGTCACCGAGCGAATCGGCCATCGCCGTCGACCGAATGGAGCGCCGCCGCGGAGAGCAGACGGTGGCGGTCCAGCGCCGGGGGTATTGCGCCCTCGTTGCGTCGGAGCACCGGCGTCAGGTCCGCACTACGGTCATGATGATGGCGAGGAACGCGCACCGCTATTCGCGCGGGACATTCCTCGCGATGGTTGCGGGAGCCATTCGGAACCGCGTGGCGCCCGCCCGTCCGATTGCCGCGACGGGGGGGCCACCCCTTCACTCCTCGGACGTGTGAGCTACGGCAGCGCTTCGCGCGGGTGGGACCACATGCGGAAGTAGCCCAGGGTCAGGGTGTTGCCGCCCTGGTAGATGGGGCCGACGGCGGTGAGGTCGTACCAGCCGAAGGCACTCCCGGTGCCGAGCCACTGGCCTGTGCTGGGCCCGGTGTGGATGAGCCCCTGGTGCGGGGTGCCGACGTCGCCCATGTAGTCCATGACCTTCACCATGGGCTCGCCCGCCCGCTGGATCCACTGCTCGA
>JANPKQ010000385.1:0-46491 GCA_031426115.1 Gemmatimonadaceae bacterium
GTGAAGACAGATCCCGTCCCGGGCTCGGACTCGAGCTCGATGCTCCCGCCGAGCAGCGCCGCGAGGCGGCCGCAGATGAAGAGGCCAAGCCCGGTCCCGCCATACCGGCGCGTCAACCCGGAGTCGAGCTGGGTGAACGGCTGGAAGAGTCGCACCCGGTCGGCCGCGCGAATCCCGATCCCGGTGTCGGTGACGCGAAACGCGACGCGGTCCGCCTTCGCCATCACGACGAGCGTCACCGATCCGACATCCGTGAACTTGATACCATTGCCGATGAGGTTCACGAGGATCTGGCGCACCTTGTCAGGGTCGCTGACCAGATCGATCTCGCCCGTCACCTCCGTCGAGAAGGCGATGCCCTTCTGGCGGGCGATGGGCTCGACGACCGCGCCGACCGACCGGATGAGCGCGGCGACATCCATTCGCACGGGTCGAATGATCTCACGCCCCGCCTCGAGATTCGAGAAGGTGAGGATCTCATCGATGACGACGCCGAGGTGGTGCGTCACTGACCGCATGCGATCCACGACGTCGGCCTGCTGCGTCGTGAGCGGTCCCACGATCTCTTCCGACAGCAGCTCGCCGTAGCCGGTGAGCGCCGTGAGCGGCGTGCGCAGCTCGTGCGACATCGTCGCCATGAAGTCGCTCTTCGCCTTCCCCGCCGCGCGTGCTTCGTCGAGCAGCTGGAGCTTCCACAGGCCGAGCGACGTGTGGTCGGCGATGGCCTGGAGCCGCTCACGATCGCGGCCCGTGAAGTCAGCGCTTCCCGGCACCTTCGACACGCTCAGCACACCGAGCACGTGCTCGTGCGCGATGAGCGGCGTGATGAGCACCGGGCCGGCGCGCTGCACGCCGGCTGCCCCCTGCTGGCGGGGATGGTTGCCCTCGTAGGTCGCTTCGGACACCATCGCGCGCATGCCGATCGCCACCGACGTCAGCGAGCCCTCGAGTGGAAACCGGGTACCGCGCAGCACGTTCGTGCTTCCCGCCGTCGCAACCACTTCGCCGTCGCGGTCGTGAATCTTCACGACGGCGCTCCCGTGAGCACCCGTCTGCCGAAGCGCATCCTCGCTGAGGAGGTTCAGCAGCTCCCCGAAATCCTTCTCTTCCGCCATTGCCCGGGCGAGACGCCGGAGTGCGCTCGCTTCCGCGCTCCGCTCGGCCAGCTCGCGCTCCTGGTCGATGCGGTCGCTGACATCGCGGAAGATGACGAGCAGGCCTCCGTCCTCGACGGCGTAGGTGAATGCGTCGTAGGTGCCGGCGGCGCGGCCGCGATCATCTCCCTCGTAGCGCCAACGATGGACCTGGCGATCGCCGCGCGACGACAGCGTCTCGCGGAGGGCGTCCTCCACCGGTGTGTGCTGGAGATTGCGGAACGCGCTGCGCACCGTCTTGCCGATGAGTTCCGCGCGCGACACCCCCGTGATGTGCTCCGCGGCCGCGTTCCAGTAGGTGAAGCGCCACTCGGCATCGACGACGCAGAGTCCGTCGGTGATGCTCTCGAGCAGGCGGTCGTGCTGGCGCTCGATCCGGGCGATTCGCGTCCAGTCGCGAACCTCGAGCAGCAGCATGCCGGCGGCGCTGCGGCTCGATCGAATCTCGTAGAGCCCGTGGAGCAGCGGGACGTGCACGCTTCGGGGAACGCCATCGACCAGCGTCGCGAGCGGAGCGCCGTCGGCGTTGGTGCTCTGGAGCTGGGGGACGACATCCCACACCGACTTCCCGACGCAGTCGGCCGCACAGGTCTCGAACAGGCTCGTCCACGCGCGATTCACGAAGGTGATCGTGCCGTCAGGCGACACGAGCGCCACGCCGGTCGAGAGGAGCTCGAGCGTGGCAGCGGCCGCCCGATCGATCTCTGGTCCGACGCGCGGCTTCGAGAGTGGGATGCCGGTTTCACCGGCCGGGGCTCGCCCTTCGTGACTCGGCACTACGAGGACATCGGACTGCGGGTGTGTGCGCGGGCTGAGCTACGGGGATGAAGACGGCAGCGCGGTCGGTGCGCTGCCGTGCCGAGCGATCAGGTTGGTGCGGTCGCTGACACGGTTCGCGGAATGCCGCGAGCCGGTGTGTATTCCGCGGCGCGGCGTGTCATCTCGAGCACCCGGAGCGCCGCCGTGGGATCGAGCGTCGGCAGGTACAGGAATCCGCCGATGCCGTTGACGTCCAGCACATGCATCTCCTCGGGACGCCGCGTCAGGCTTACCGCAATGACGGGCACCCGCGCGAACGCGGCTTCGTGCTCCCACGCTTCGATCGGGATCGTCGCGAGCAGGTCGTAGTCGCAGATCACGACATCGGGCGCAGATTCGCGCACCGCCCCGAGTGCAGCATCGAGGCCGGTGACGCAGCGCGTCTGCAGGCCGATCCTGCTGAAATACACGCCGAGATGCTCGCTGAGGAAGCGGTGCCGGCCGACGCAGAGGGCAGAGATTGGCGGGGTCATGGAGTGCGATGAAGATATATCGTCCCGGCGGCGGGATGATAGGGCCGGGTCTTCATCGCTATACCGCGTGACAGATGCAGCCCGCGATCAGTTCCGCGGGGCTCCGGCGTTCACCCAGTTGATGATCGTCGCGATCTGGTTGTCGGTCAGCGGCGCGCGCCCGAGCGGCATGCGCTCGACAAAGAATCGTCGCGCCGGGTCGGCCTGGATGATCCGCACGAGCCACGAGCTGTCCGGCTGAAAGGGGCGGATGTACGCAAGGTCGTGGCTGGTCGGGGAGTCCTCGTCCACGATCGCGTCGTACGCGTGGCCCGCCTCGAGGTTCAGCCCCATCTGCTGGGTGGCGAGATTGTGGCAGCTCGCTGTCGCGCATCGGGCCGTCAGGATCGGCTGGATATCGCGTTCGAACGAAGGGCTCGCAACGAGCACATCGGGGAGTATCTCGGCCTCGGGTGCCTCGAAGTCCGTGCACGCGAACGCGACGGCGAACGCGGATGCAGCGATTGCGCTGCGGCGCATGGTGATGCGCATCACGATCCGAAGAAGCGAATGCTCGCCTGGACACGGCCTGTCAGCAGGCTCCCGGGCGCGTAGAACAGCTCGCCGCTGAGTGCACTCCGCCGGACACCGCCATAGGTAGCGCCGACGAATCCATACCCGCGAGTGAGGTTCATTTTCAGGATCGGATGATTGGGGTCGGGGGCCCCATTCGAAAACCGGACGCCGACGTCGAACGTGCTGCGCTCATGGCGCAGCCCTACGCCGGCATATGGTGATATCGTCCCGCCCCGAACGCTGCGACTCGCCACGACCTCTCCACTCACCGCCATCGGCTCGAACCGATCCTCGCTCTCGATGCTGTGACAGACATGGGCGTAGAAGATCGCATCTCCCCCACCGCGATCCTCGAGGTCGCCGTTGCAGGTGATGGGTCCCTTCACCGATCCCGTCGTGCCGGCAACGCGCGGTGTCAGCATGATCCCGTTCCGCAAGGCGAATGGGCGCGACATCGCGGCACTGACGAGATTCGCCGTGATGCCGAACGCGCGAATGGGTGGGATCCAGCTGCCCTCGACGGAAAAACCGGCGGGAAGGCTCACAGATATGCGTGGCCTCGGGATGATCGGCGCGAGGTTGGTGCTCTCGGTCTTCGAGAATCCGTTGGATCGCTGGGCTTCGCTCAAGGCGGGGAGGTAGGAAACCTCGAATCCCACAGTTCCAATCCACGGCGCGGCTGCAATCCGTGGCGCGCCGACCGGAGAGAAGGCGAGCGCGGCCGAGTAGTACGCCATCAACCGTCCTTCGGGATCACGCCAGCGGTATCGCTCGACGATCCGCGGGCCGTCCCGGCCGACGCCGTGGTCGTGATCGTCCTGAGCCTGCGCCATGGACGCGACGCCAACGATGAGCATCGCCAGCGCACACTGCGCCAGCCCGTTTCGTCCCGTTCGCACCGATTGGCCTCGCGTCACGAGGGAGGATCGTCTCCGCCTCACCACGCGGCGAAGTTACGACCCCGCGCGATCGTCAGGAACGGCGTTGATGCAGACGCCCGGTCCCGCGGGGTGAAGCGCGGAAGGCGGCGGTCAAACCCCCGCGGGCTGCTCCACCGACTGGCGCGTGTTCATCGGGACGACGAGCCGGAAGGTGCTTCCCTGGCCCTGGGTGGACTCGACCTGGAGCGTGCCACCGAGGAGCTTCGCGAGTCCGCGGGAGATCGGGAGCCCGAGGCCGGTGCCTTCCTGCTGTGGCGGCGCACCCGGCGGGCGCTTCGGGCGCGTCAGCTGGATGAACTCATCGAAGATCCGCGACACGTCCTCGGGCGGAATGCCCTGGCCGCGATCGGTCACCTCGATCTCGAACTGTCCTTCCTCCACCGGACCGCAGCAGACGTCGATCGGCTTGCCCTCGCCGAACTTGATCGCGTTCGACAGGAGGTTGAGGAGGATCTGGCGGAGACGGCGCGGATCGCTGATGATCGTCCGCGGCCCGCCGTCCATGCTCATGTTGAGCTGCGAGCCCTTCTCATCGGCCAGCGGCTGCACCGTGACGAAGAGATCCTCGATGAGGTGCGGGAACTCGACCTGCTGCAGGTCCACCTCCATCTTCCCGGCCTCGATCTTCGAGAGGTCGAGGATGTCGTTCACGAGCTCGAGGAGGTGCTTGGCAGCCTTGTGGGTGCGCTCGATGCCGCGCTGCTGCTTCTCGTTGAGCGGCCCATAGATATGGTCGAGCAGCAGCGTGTTGTACCCGATGATCGCGTTGATCGGCGTGCGGAGCTCGTGGCTCATCGACGCGTAGAACCGGTTACGCGCGGACATCGCGCGCTCGAGCTCCGCCTGCCGCCGATGCAGCTCCTCGTTGAGCGCGGTGAGCTCGGCCGCCGAGTTGGCGAGTGACACCGCCTGCGACCGCATCGACTCCTCGGCCGCGCGCCGCTCGGTGACATCGCGCGCGATGAGCGTGAAGGTACGTCCCGTCGGGAGCTCCAGGCAGGAGATCGACGCCTCGAGGGGGACCTGCTCGCCGCCGTGACGCACGCCGGTGAACGACTCGACGCGCGCGGAGCGCGACTCCTGGCCGACCGCCTGATCCGCCTTCGTCGCGGCCGACACGGCGCAGATGGTCTGGAGGTAGTCCTCCGTGAACTTTGCGGTGAAGAAGGTGCCGATCGACTCGCCAATCGCGTCGGCGGCAGTGGTGCAGAACAGCCGCTCGGCCGCCGCATTGAACCGGGTGATCTGCTGCTCGGCGTCGAAGGTGATGATGACATCCATCGCCGAGTCGACGACCTGCGCCATCTGCGCCTCGGTCTCGCCGAGCTTCGCGACGTGGCGCAGCTCGAGCTCTCGCCGCTCGCTGTCGCGGAGCCGCTGCTCCTGCTCCAGGATCTGCTGCTGCTTGTAGTGCAGGTCCATGAAGACCGACACCTTGGAGCGCAGCACGTCGGGCGGGAACGGCTTGAACATGTAGTCCACCGCGCCAACCGAGTATCCCTCGAAGACGAACTGCTCGTCCTTGCTGATCGCCGTGAGGAAGATGATCGGGATGAAGCGCGACTTCTCGCGCGACTTGATGAGCTTTGCGGTCTCGAACCCGTTCAGCCCCGGCATCTGCACGTCGAGCAGGATGACCGCGAATTCCTGGTTGAGGATCCTCTTCAGCGCCTCGTCGCCCGAGTTGGCGCGGACGAGACCCGCATCGAGCGGCTCGAGCAGTGCCTCGAGGGCGAGCAGGTTCTCCGGCCGGTCATCAACCAGGAGGATGCTGGGACGCTTTGCAGGGCTCATCCGGTCCGGTCCATCGTACGCGTCGGCGGCTGCGTCGGCGTCGGCGTGCGGGTCTTTGCCTTCTCGGAGGCCTGACGCTTCGCGACGAGGCGCACGAGGAAGGGCGCGATCCCGTCGATCGGGAGCACTGTCGCCTTGGGGACGGCGGCGAGTGCAGCGCGTGGCATCGTTGGGCTCTCGGCGGTGTCAGGATCCTGGACGATCGTAACACCCTTGCAGGATGCTATCCGCCGCAGGCCATCGGAGCCGTCCTGGTTCGCACCCGTCAGCACGACGCCGATGGTGTCGCCGTCGTAGGCCAGGGCTGCCGACTCGAAGGTGATGTCGATCGAGGGCCGGCTATAGCGATAGGGCGCCTCAGTGGACAGCGCGAAGAAGCCGCGATCGATCAGCAGATGGTAGTCCGGCGGTGCGATGTGAACGTGGCCCGCGACGATGGGCGCCTTGTCCTCGACTTCACAGACACAGAGCTTCGATGCATCCTGGAGCAGCTCGGCCAGCGCGCTGGTGGAATCGCGGCTGCGATGCTGAACGAGCACGATCGGCAGCGCGAAGTTGGCGGGAAAACCGCCGACCAGCGTCGTCAGCGCCTGGAGGCCGCCCCACGATGCCCCGACGACAATGATGCCCGCCGCCATCATTTCACCTTCCGGTAAATCTTGTCGGAGAGGCTGATGGCGTCGTAGCACTCCTCGAACTCCGAGAACTTGAGCGACTCCTTGCTGCCGAGCGCGAGGATCCCGAAGGTGGACAGGCTCTCGTAGAACAGGTGGTGTACCCGGTTCTGGAGCGCCTTGTCGAAGTAGATCAGCACGTTCCGGCAGAGGATGACGTTGAACTCGCTGAACGAACGGTCGGTGACGAGGTTGTGCTGCGAGAACACGATGTTGCGGAGCAGGCTCGGGCTGAACAGGGCGCCGTCGTACTTCGCTGTATAGTACTCGGAGAACGACCGCTTCCCACCGGCATTGATGTAGTTCTCGGTGTACTCCTGCATCCGGTCCAGGGGAAAGATGCCCGCTTTCGCCCGCTGGATCACGACATCGTTGATGTCGGTGGCGTAGATCCTCGCCCGGTCGTAGAGACCCTCTTCATCGAGGAGGATCGCCATGGAGTACACTTCCTCCCCGGTCGAGCAGCCGGCGTGCCAGAGCCGGATGAACGGGTAGGTCCGCAGGAGCGGAACGACCTGCTCGCGGAACGCGACGTAGAACTTCGGGTCGCGGAACATCGATGTGACGTTGATGGACAAGTCGAGCAGCAGCTTCTCCATCATGTCGGGCTCGTGCAGCACCCGGTTCTGGAGGCCAGTGATGCTCTGGAGGCCCTCGGCCTCGATCCGCTTCCAGAGCCGACGCCGGATCGAGGCGTAGGCATAGGCGCGGAAGTCGAAGCCGTAGTGCCGGTAGATTCCCTCGAGGAGCAGCTCGATCTCGATGCGCTCCAGGGAGGGATCGTACGACGCCGGCGTGTCGGGGAGCGACGTCCCCGGCGTGCGGCTTACCGGTACAGCCATACGCGCATGAGGGACAACAGCTGCTCCGTATCGACGGGCTTCGTGATGTAGTCGGACGCGCCCGCCGCGATGCACTTCTCGCGGTCGCCCTTCATCGCCTTGGCGGTGAGCGCGATGATCGGGAGGTTCCGGAACTGGCTCATGGCGCGGATCGCCCTCGTCGTCTCGTAGCCGTCCATCTCCGGCATCATGACGTCCATGAGGACGAGATCGACCTCGCTGTCCTTCTCGAGAACCGCGAGCGCGTCCTTGCCGTTTTCGGCGAAGCTCACCGTCATCCCGTGGCCCTCGAGCACGCTCGTCAACGAGAAGATGTTCCGGACATCGTCGTCCACGATCATGACCTTCTTCTGCGCGAAGACGCCGTCGGCGTTATGCAGCCGTTCGAGCATCCGCCGCTTCTGGTCGGGCATCTTCGCCTCGACCCGGTGGAGGAAGAGCGCTGTCTCATCGAGCAGCCGCTCCGGCGACTTCACGTCCTTCACGATGATCGTCTCGGCGTACTTCCGGAGACGCGTCTCCTCGGCCGAGCTGAGGTCGCGGCCCGTGTAGACGATGATCGGGAGGTCCTTCCGCCGCACGTCCGCCTTTACGCGCTCGAGCAGCTCGAAGCCGTTCATGTCGCGCAGACCCAGGTCGAGCACCATGCAGTCGTACGCGGTCTTCTCGAGCTCGGCGAGTGCCTCCTCTGCCGACCCGACCGCCGTGATGAGCACGTCCTCGTGCGCGATGAGCTCGACCATGCTCTTGCGCTGGTTCTCGTCATCCTCGACAACGAGCAGGTTGCGCACGCGCTTGTCGATGAAGTTCGAAATACGGCCGAAGGCATCCTCGAGCGCATCCTTGCTGACCGGCTTCTCGAGGTAGGCGAGCGCGCCCTGTTTCAGCCCTTCCGTGCGCTTGTCCACCCCCGAGATGATGTGCACGGGAATATGCCGCGTGTCCGGGTGATGCTTGAGCCGGTCGAGCACCGACCAGCCATCCATCACCGGCATGTCGATGTCGAGGGTGATCGCGTCGGGCTTGTACTCGTGGGCGAGATCGAGGCCCTCCTCCCCGTCAAGCGCGATGATGCCGAGGAAGCGCTTCTCGCGCGCCATGTCGAGCATCACGTTCGCGAAGTTGAGGTCGTTCTCGACGATGAGCACGACCCGATCGCCCGGCTGCACGATCGCGCGATCATCGGACACTCCCGGCCGCGGTGGACGAGCCGTGTTGATGACGGGAGCCTCCTCCCAGTCGGTCGCCGTTCCCGACCAGGATGGCTGCTCGACGGGTGCAGCCGCCTGAGGCGCGGAGCCGCGGCCGCCGGCCGGATCCCAGTCACCGGCGCCCCCACCGCTCTCGCCGGCATTGCCTGCGCTCCCGACGCTCGCAGCGTTCCCAACCGCGGTCGCATCGCGCGACGGGGCCGCCGCGCGCGGCGTCTGGTTGAGCGCGGTACCCGTTGGCCGCCTCGAGCCCGGTACCGGCGGAGGAGCGTTTCCGCCGCGGCGTGACGGCATCGCCTTCGCTCGCGACTGACCACCGTCGCCACCCGTCGGGTCTACGTACTTCCCGGGGAGGAAGAGCGTGAATGTGCTCCCCTTGCCTGGCACGCTCTCGACGCGGATCTCGCCGCCGAGGAGCCGCGCGATCTCACGGCTGATCGACAGTCCGAGGCCGGTGCCACCGTACTTCCGGCTCGTCGTGCCGTCGGCCTGCTGGAACGCCTCGAAGATGAGGCGCTGGTGCTCCTTCGCGATGCCAATCCCCGTGTCGGTGACGGCGAACGCAATGACGCCCTCGGCGTTGTCGAGCGCAGGATTCGAGAACCGCCGCGCCTTCTCCGCACGGCGGACCGTGAGCGTGACCCCGCCGCGCTCGGTGAACTTGAACGCGTTGGAGAGAAGGTTCTTGAGGACCTGCTGGAGCCGCTGCGCGTCCGTGTGCAGCGTTGCGGGCACGTCCGGCTGCACCTCGATCTTGAACGAGAGCCCCTTCTGCTCCGCGACCTGCGAGAACGTCCGGTCGCAGAAGGTGCGGACCTCGTCGATCGGTACGTCGGCCGGCTCGACTTCCATCTTGCCCGCCTCGACCTTTGAGAGGTCGAGCACGTCGTTGATGAGGTTGAGCAGGTCCGTGCCCGACGAGAGGATCGTCTGCGCGAACTCCACCTGCTTCGGCGTGAGGTTGCCGTCCTTGTTCTCCGTGAGGAGTTTCGCAAGGATGAGCAGGCTGTTGAGCGGCGTGCGCAACTCGTGCGACATGTTCGCGAGGAACTCGGACTTGTAGCGTGAGCTCAGCGCGAGCTGCTCGGCCTTGTCCTCAAGGGCGACGCGAGCCGCCTCGACTTCCTGGTTCTTCGTTTCGACCTTGCGATTCTGCTCGGCGAGCAGCGAGGCCTTCTCCTCGAGCTCCTCGTTGACCTGCTGCAGCTCTTCCTGCTGGTCTTTGAGCAGCTCTTCCGACGCGCGCAGCGATTTTGCCTGCGCCTCCAGCTCGGCATTGGAGCGCTTGAGCTCCGACTGCTGCGTCTGGAGCTCTTCCGACTGGCTCTGCAGCTCGAGGGTGAGCTTCTGCGACTGCTGCAGCAGCTCCTCGGTGCGCATGTTCGCGCTGATCATGTTCAGCACGACGCCGACGCTCTCGGCGAGCTGGTCGAGGAAGAGCTGGTGGATCTGGCTGAACGGCAGGAACGAGGCGAGCTCGATCACCGCCTTCACCTCACCCTCGAACAGCACGGGGAGCACAAGGATGTTTCGCGGCGGCGCCTCGCCGAGTCCCGACGTGATCCTGATGTAGTCGTCCGGGACGTTGGTGAGGAGGATCGGCTTCTTCTCGAGCGCCGCCTGGCCGACGAGCCCCTCGCCGATGCCGAAGCGGTTGCCGACGTGCTTCCGCTCCTTGTAGGCGTAGCTCGCGATGAGGCGGAGCGACGGGACACCGCCGCTCTCGTCCATCAGGTAGAAGGCCCCGTGATGGGCAGAGACCAGCGGCGTCAGCTCCGACATGATGAGGCGCGAGACGGACTCGAGATCCTTCTGCCCCTGCATCATGCGCGAGAACTTGGCGAGGTTCGTCTTCAACCAGTCCTGCTCGGTGTTCTTCTCGGTGGTGCCCTTCAGGTTCGCGATCATCTGGTTGAGGTTGTTCTTCAGCTCATCCAGCTCGCCCTGCGCCTCGACCGCGATCTGCCGCGTGAGGTCGCCCTTCGTCACGGCGGTTGCTACGTCCGCGATCGCGCGCACCTGCAGCGTGAGGCTGTTGGCCATCGCGTTCACGTTGTCGGTCAGCGCGCGCCATGTGCCGGCGGCGCCAGGCACTTCTGCCTGACCGCCCAGCTTGCCCTCGGTGCCTACTTCCTTGGCGACACGGGTGACTTCGTCCGCGAAGACGCGGAGCGAATCGACCATGGCGTTGATCGTGTTCTTCAGCTCGAGAATTTCGCCGCGCACGTCGACGGTGATCTTCTGCGAGAGATCGCCTCGCGCGACAGCGGTGGTGACGAGCGCGATGTTACGCACCTGACTGGTCAGGTTGCTCGCCATGAAGTTCACGTTGTCCGTCAGATCCTTCCACGTTCCGGCAACACCCGGCACGCTCGCCTGGCCGCCGAGGCGGCCCTCGGTACCGACCTCTCGAGCGACGCGCGAGACTTCGGAGGCGAAGGCACCGAGCTGGTCGACCATCGTGTTGACGGTGTTCTTGAGCTCCAGCACCTCGCCGCGGACATCGACCGTGATCTTGCGTGAGAGATCGCCGCGCGCGACAGCGGTCGTGACGTCGGCGATGTTACGCACCTGACTCGTCAGGTTGCCGGCCATGAAATTCACGTTGTCGGTGAGGTCCTTCCACGTTCCACCGACGCCCGGCACGTTCGCCTGGCCCCCAAGCTTTCCTTCCGTTCCTACCTCCTTCGCGACGCGTGTCACTTCGTCGGCGAAGACGCGGAGCGAGTCGACCATGAAGTTGAAGGTCTTCTTCAGCTCGAGCACCTCGCCCTTGACGTCCACCGTGATCTTCTGGGAGAGATCTCCCTTTGCGACCGCGGTCGTGACGTCGGCGATGTTTCGCACCTGGGCCGTCAGGTTGCCAGCCATGAAGTTCACGCTGTCCGTAAGATCCTTCCATGTGCCGGCCACACCCTGCACGCGCGCCTGGCCGCCGAGCACACCTTCGGTTCCTACTTCGCGAGCAACACGCGTGACTTCGGCGGCGAAGGATCCGAGCTGATCGACCATCGTGTTGACGGTGTTCTTCAGCTCGAGAATCTCGCCCTTGGTTTCAACCGTGATCTTCCGCGAGAGGTCGCCGCGCGCGACGGCAGTCGTGACGTCGGCGATGTTACGCACCTGCGACGTCAGGTTGCCGGCCATGAAATTCACGTTCTCGGTGAGGTCCTTCCACGTGCCGGCGACTCCCGGCACATTCGCCTGACCACCGAGCTTTCCTTCCGTACCGACCTCCTTCGCGACGCGGGTCACTTCGCCCGCAAAGACGCTGAGGCTGTCGACCATCTTGTTGATGACTTCCTTGATCTGGAGGATCTCGCCGCGTGCCTCGACCGTGATCTTGCGTGTGAGATCGCCGTTCGCGATCGCCGCGGAGACCGCCGAGAAGTCGCGCAGCTGGACGGTGAGCGATCCGGCCATCGCGTTGACGTTCTCGGTGAGATCCTTCCACGCGCCAGTGACGCCCTCGACGCGCGCCTGACCGCCGAGCTTCCCTTCGGTTCCTACTTCCTTCGCGACACGGGTGACCTCGGACGCGAATGCGCTGAGCTGATCGACCATCGTGTTGATCGTGTTCTTCAGCTCGAGGATCTCGCCCTTTACATCGACCGTGATCTTGCGCGACAGGTCGCCGCGGGCGACGGCCGTCGTGACGTCGGCAATGTTACGCACCTGACTCGTCAGGTTGCCGGCCATGAAGTTCACGTTGTCCGTGAGGTCCTTCCACGTCCCGCCGACCCCTGGCACGTTCGCCTGGCCGCCGAGGCGTCCTTCGGTACCGACTTCCTTGGCGACGCGGGTGACTTCGGAGGCGAAGGAGCTGAGCTGGTCGACCATCGTGTTGATGGTGTCCGCGAGCTCGAGCACCTCGCCCTTTACATCGACGGTGATCTTCTGCGACAGATCCCCGTTGGCGACGGCGGTGGTCACGAGGGCGATGTTACGCACCTGGGTCGTGAGGTTGCCGGCCATCGCGTTCACGTTATCGGTGAGGTCCTTCCACGTGCCGGCGACGTCGGGCACCTTCGCCTGGCCGCCGAGCACGCCTTCCGTTCCGACCTCGCGCGCCACACGAGTGACTTCGTCGGCGAAGACGCCGAGTCGATCGACCATGGCGTTGATCGTGTTCTTAAGCTGGAGCACCTCGCCCTTCACATCGACCGTCATCTTCTGCGACAAGTCGCCGTTGGCGACGGCGGTGGTGACGAGCGCGATATTTCTCACCTGGCCAGTGAGGTTGCTGGCCATGAAGTTCACGTTGTCCGTGAGATCCTTCCACGTACCACCGACGCCGGGCACGTTCGCCTGGCCGCCGAGGACGCCCTCTGTTCCTACTTCGCGCGCGACACGGGTGACTTCCGAGGCGAAGGCGCTGAGCTGATCGACCATCGTGTTGATCGTGTTCTTCAGCTCGAGGATCTCGCCGCGGGCGTTGACGGTGATCTTCTGCGACAGGTCGCCTCGTGCAACGGCGGTCGTGACGTCGGCGATGTTTCTCACCTGGCCGGTGAGGTTGTTCGCCATCGCGTTGACGTTGTCCGTCAGGTCTTTCCATGTACCGCCGACGCCCGGCACGTTCGCCTGGCCGCCGAGCACACCTTCCGTTCCGACTTCGCGCGCGACACGGGTGACTTCCGCGGCGAAGGATCCGAGCTGGTCGACCATCGTGTTGATCGTGTTCTTCAGCTCGAGAATCTCGCCCTTGGTTTCGACGGTGATCTTTCGGGAGAGGTCGCCGCGCGCGACGGCCGTCGTCACGTCGGCGATATTACGGACCTGGCCGGTGAGGTTGCTGGCCATGGCGTTCACGTTGTCCGTGAGATCCTTCCACGTTCCGCCGACTCCGGGGACGTTCGCCTGTCCGCCGAGTCGGCCTTCGGTTCCTACCTCGCGAGCGACGCGGGTGACCTCGGACGCGAATGCGCCGAGCTGATCGACCATCGTGTTGAACGTGTCCTTGAGCTCGAGCACTTCGCCGCGCACGCTGACGGTGATCTTCTGGGACAGATCGCCGCGGGCGACGGCGGTGGTGACTTCAGCGATGTTTCGCACCTGGTTGGTCAGGTTGCTCGCCATCGCGTTGACGTTGTCGGTGAGATCGTTCCACGTGCCGGCGACGCCGGGGACGTTTGCCTGGCCGCCGAGGCGGCCTTCGGTTCCGACTTCGCGTGCGACGCGGGAGACTTCGGAAGCGAAGGCGCCGAGCTGGTCCACCATGGTGTTGACGGTGGTACCGATGCGCAGGAACTCTCCCTGGACGCTCTTGCCGTCGATGTCGAGCACCATCTTCTGCGAGAGATCGCCGCGGGCGACCGACTCGATGACGCGGGCGACCTCGGTGGTCGGCTGCATCAGGTCGGTGATGAGGCTGTTGAGCGAGTCCACCGTGACTGCCCAGCCACCGGTGACGTCGCCAAGGTTGGCGCGCTCCATCATGCGGCCTTCGCGGCCGACGGTCGTGCTGACGCGCACGACCTCGTCGGTCAGGCGCTCGCGGAGGTAGGCGAGCTCGTTGAAGGCATCCGCGATCTCGGCCATGAGCGGGTCGGAGCTGTCATCGGGCATCCGCACGCCGATGTCACCGGCTCGGAGGTCACGGAGGCCGACGAGGAGACGTCGCAGGTCGCGCCGCGCTTCACCATTCTCGTTGCCGTCCTCGGGGCCGGCGCTGCCACGGCTCCGCTTGCCGCCGTTCCCGTCGGTACCGCCATTCTTGGCGGGAGTCTCGCGACCGCCGCGCCTGGCGTTTCGGCCCTTGGACCGGCCGCCGTTTCCGCGGCCGCCATCGCCTCGGGGGGTCGAGGGTTCGGTTTCGTCGATGGTGTCTCTGGTATCGCCGACTTCCACGGTCCGCTCCTGCGATCGATTGGGAGAAAGACAACGAGGCACCGCGGGGAGCGGTGCCGTGCTCACGGGGGGCGGTTCGATCTCGCCGGGGCGGATCGGCCGTCTACCGAAGAGCAGAGTTTTCTAGATCAAATCTGGGGCCGTAAACTCGTCGTAGGGCTACACCTGCCGTGCGGAGGCGACCCGGATCCTCGGCTCTCCGCGCCCTTCACCATGAGAGACGCGTGCGCGGCGCCGAGTGCGAGCGCGTTGTACACGACTTGTGGTGTGCAGTTCCCGCGGCCATCTCAGCGCCGAATAGAGGACAGCAAGGGCGCACTACAACACCACTACCGGATCATTTGGCGCCAACAAGCCCCCATTCAGGACGCGCGCGTAGATCCGGCTCCAGCCCGGGTGAGTCTTCACGGATACGCGCTCGATCCGTCCACCGCGAAAGGAATCGCTGATGTTCCGGCAGGGGTGGGCGAAGGCCGTGAGCTCGATCTCGACCTCCGCGAGCCGAAGGCGGACCCCGGCGACCATCGCATCCCATGGGATCCCACGGACGACCACGTTCTCGCCCATCGTTCCCGGCGCCACCGGGTGGCCCTCCGCGCGGAGCGCGTCGATGAGGTCCATCGAGTACAGGCAGAGCGCCCGATCGGGGCCGCCGTGGTATTTGAGGTTCCGCTGGCGGTCGCCTTCGATGCCGGCAAGCATGATCCGGGCAGAGGGAACGGCGCGCTTCGGGACGCCGCCGTTGGAAATATGGAGCGAGACTACGCTGGCTGGGGGCATCAGACATCGTACACGGCTGACGGCGTTGGGGGGAACTGCACGGCGGGTGAAGGCCACGGCGTCGACGGCGGCATCAGTTCCGCCGTTGCCCTTCCAACAAACACCGGCAGATGCAAACGAGGCCCCCTCTCGGAGGCCCCGCTGTCTCATCAAACCAACCGAAAATCAGCTGCAGGCGTTGATCTGGAATCCCGTCACCGTGCTCGCGCCCGCGGCATCGGTGAAGACGATCGTCGAGTTGCGGCTCGCGGGGAAGCTCGTGGAAGTGTTGATCGTGTAGTCGCCGCGCGGGTTGCCCGTCGTCGTCCCCGTGTTGAAGAGACGAAAGCGCACGTTCGTGTTCGCGATTTCCTGGTACATCGTCGCGCCGGAGGTGCTGTTGCCAGCGGCGATGTTGCCGACAGTCGGGTTGCCGGCGATCGCGCCGGTGGCCGTCGTCGCGTAGATGTCGCCCGCCAGCAGCGTCGCGTTGATGAACCGAAGGCGGTTCGCGTTCGCCCCGGCCGCGGTCACCGTCGCCTGATCCTGGAGCACGACCGCCTGCAGGTTGTTCGACGGTCCATAGAGGACGACCGTGTAGCGCTGGCCCGCGACGAAGTTGAACGACACCGTCTTGGTCGTCGTCGCGCTCGCCGTCGAGCGGAACTCGAGCGTCTGCTGGCCGGACGGGACACGCTTCAGGTTGCCGCAGGACGTCGCCGTCTGGAAGACGACACCGCCGACGAGCTGGCTGCTGCCACGGAACAGGCCGACCGACGACACGCCGTTCGACGCATTCACGACGCGGACCTCGGCCGAGTTCGTCGGTCCAAGCGAATCGTCATCATCGCTGCACGCGCCAAGCGCGAGCGCGGCCACCAGGGACAGCATTGCGTACTTCTTCATGATTGTCATTCCTCCGCAAGTGACTTTCAATGTTCAAACCATGGCCATCGGCGCCGTCATGGCTCGCGTCGTGGCATGGGATGCAATCAAGAGGGAACCGGATACGTCGTGCGCTGTCGAGCGCAACCGACCGCGGCGATCGTGCTCGTGACATTGCGACGTGAACGACCCCCGGTCGCGCGAGATGGTCACACGGATGTCGCACTGGTTTTGCCCGTCCTACCCGACCTCCCTATTCGACGACCCCACGCACGAGGCGAACGGGGATTCCGCCGTTGCTCGTGCGGAACCCATCCCGGAATGCAACGCCCACCTGTCGCTCCAGCGCGCGGTCGGCGGTGAGCAGCGCGACCGTCCAGCCGGACGCGCGTGCCCGCAGCAACTTCCCGAGCTGCGCATAAAGGTTCCGCAACGGCCCGGTGTCGCCGAGCCGGACTCCATAGGGCGGATTCGACACGACGCACCCGGGTCCCTCCGGAAGATCGAGTCCGGAGATCGCGTGGTGACGGAAGCTGATGTCGTCAGTCACGCCAGCGCGCGCGGCATTGGATGCCGCGGCCGCGATTGCGCCGGCATCGCGGTCGGACCCGATGATCGTTCCGGCGACACGCGGCTCAGCAGCCGCCATCGCCGCGGCGACGCGCTGCCGCCACGCGCCATCATCGAATCCTGCCCACCCCATGAACGCGAACTGCCGGCTCGCACCGGTGGCGTGGTCGATCCCCGGCGCCATGCGCCGCGCAATCATCGCCGCTTCGATCGGGATCGTCCCCGATCCGCACATCGGGTCGGCCAACGGGCTCGTTCCATCCCAGCCGCTGCCCATCACCATCGCGGCGGCCAGCGTCTCGCGCAGCGGTGCGCGCGCGACGGCTTGGCGGTAGCCGCGGCGATGCAGCAGCGCTCCCGAGCTGTCGGCGCTGATCGTGACTTCGTCGTGCACGAGCCGGACGACGAAGAGCTGCGCATCATCTGCATCCGCCGCGTCATCAACGCTCTCGTCGCCCGAAGCCATCGCGAACCCGCCCGGCAGCCCATGTACGCCTGCGATGATCTTCGCCAATCGCTCGGCGACCGCATCGGAGTGGTAGAGCCGTGACTTCCGGCATGTCACACGAAAACGCACGCGCGCGGGTACGCCGATGTAGCGGTCCCACGGGACGCGCTTGGCGCGCCGCTCGAGCTCGTGAAACTCGCTCGCGTGGAAGGACGCGATCCGGATGACGACGCGGCTGGCCGTTCGCAGCCAGAGGTTCGCGGCGTAGACATCGTCCAGCGTTCCCGTGAACGCGACGCCGCCGGCTTCGATCACTGGCGCGGCGATGCCAAGCGCGCGGAGCTCCGCGGCAGCGAACTGCTCGAGGCCTGGCGCGGTGATCGCGAACAGTGCGAGGGGTTGGTGATCGGCGTCCGGGAGCCGCAGCGGAACGGGGCGACGGGCGGGCGTCGCTGGCGGGGCGGGCTCAGGTCGCGGGGGCCGCACGGGCTCGTCGTCGCCGCGCGGCTTTCGGCGCCGCGCCGATTTCTTCGCGGGCTTCGGGCTCGCGCTTTCGCCAGCCGGCTTCCCGGGGCGGGGCTTCCTCCCCGGCTTGGGTTTGCCGGGAGCGCCGAGCGGAATGCGTCGCTTCACGCCGTCGTCACGATCTCCCGCGTGCGCCCGGATGCCGGACCGCCGGAGTTGCGCCGGCTTCGCTGCCAGATCACGAGTCGATATCCCAGGAGCACGGTGAAGATCGCAAGGTACACGAGAGGAAGGAATGTATCCTTCTTCACGGCCCAGAGGTAATGCACCGTGGCGGCGATCGCCGTGACGTAGACGAGCCGGTGCAGTTTTCCCCATCGCTTGCCGAGCCGGCGGATGGAGCCCTTCGTGGACGTCACCGCCAGCGGGATGAGGGTCAGGAACGCGAACATCCCGATCGTGATGTACTTGTGCTCGATGATGTCCTCGACGATGTCGCTGACGTTCAGCTGCATGTCGATGTACAGGTACGCCGTGAGGTGGACGCAGGCGTAGAAGAACACGAAGAGCCCGAGCATTCGCCGGTATCGGATGGCCGCATTCCAGCCGAAGAGGCGGCGCGCCGGCGTGATCGCGAGCGACAGCGCGAGGATGCGCATCGTCCAGCGGCCGGTCTGCTTTTCGAGCTCCTCGTACGGGACGGGGCCGAGCTCACCGTGCAGCGTGCGCCACGCCAGCCAGGCGAAGGGCAAAAGGCAGATGAGGAAGACGAGTGGCTTCCAGATCCGATCAGCCGGCAACGTGCGTCGCCGCGCCGGTGGAGTCTGGCGCGGCGAGCGGGCGGGTCGTGATGTCTCGATTGACTGCGGTGCGGTCAGTAGTTCTTCCTCAGGTCCATTCCCGCGTAGAGGCTCGCGACCTCCGAGTAGCCGTTGAACATCTGCGTCTCGCGCGTCGCGTTGCGGAGCTTCAGGCGATCGGTGTACTCGCCGGCGACGCGCTCCTTCGCCTGGCTCCAGCGCGGATGATCGACGGTGGGATTCACGTTCGAGTAGAAGCCGTACTCACCAGGGTTGGCGTCGTTCCACGCGGTGCGCGGCTGGGTCTCGACGAAGCTCACCTTGACGATGGACTTGATGCTCTTGAAGCCGTACTTCCACGGGATAACGACGCGAATCGGGGCGCCATTCTGGTTGGGCAGCGCCTTGCCGTAGAGACCCGTCGCGAAGATGGTCAGCGGGTGCATCGCCTCATCGAGGCGCAAACCCTCCTTGTACGGCCAGTCGAGGCTGTTGCTGCGCTGGCCGGGCATGGTCTTCGGGTCATGGAGCGTCGTGAACGCGACGAACTTCGCCTTCGACGTCGGCTGCACGCGCTTGATGAGGTCCGCCATCGGGAAACCGAGCCATGGGATGACCATCGACCACGCCTCGACGCAGCGGAGTCGGTAGATCCGCTCCTCCAGCTTGTGCGGCTTCACGAAGTCCTCGAGCTGGTACGTCGCGGGCTTCGCGACGTGGCCATCGACGACGATCGACCAGGGCTTTGTCTTCAGGGTGTGGGCGTTCTTCGCCGGCTCGTCCTTGTCGAGGCCGAACTCGTAGTAGTTGTTGTACGTCGTGATGTCCTTGAGCGACGTGAGCTTGTCCTTCGTCTGCTCACTCGCCCCCGCTGCGATCGCGCTCTGCGGCACCCCGGCATCACATGCTGACGGAATGACCATCGCCGCGGCCGTGACGAGGCCAATGTTCCCCGCCTTTCGCATGAACTCCCGGCGATTGACGTATACCTGCTCGTCGGTGATCTCGGACGACGGGATGTCGGACGGCTTCTTGATCAGCATGGCGGATCCGGGACGGTGGGAAACTGGGAGGACCCGCACGCCGCGGGCCACTGAACATACCGGGGAACGGGGGGTTCAGTTCCCGTTTCAGGTTGGCATCTGGTGGATCCGGGGTCCCGCTTGGGGGCTGGCTTTTTAGAAGCGTGAACTGGAAGAGCATGAAGGAAATGAAGGACATGAAGAAGGGCGACGACAATCCTTTTTTGGGGTGTGGCGCGAAAGAGTCTGCGCCGAGATGCCAACAGCCGTTGCCGTTTCCGTGGCTTTCGGGGCGGTCGTTGGTCATTGGGCTTTGGGCTTTGGGCTTTGGGCTTTGGTCGTGACGTTGTCCGCGCGAGTCCGTGTTCGTCCGCGGCCAACAAAGCAGTTGTAGTTGCCCTTGACCTATCCGCGTCGTTTCCGCGAAATCCGCGGCGGCAGTCGCTGTTGTCGTTTCCGCTCCGATTGTCGCTCGATTCCTATCCGCGGCGAGCCGTAACGATATCACCACTCCGCTCCGCGGCTCCGATGATCGGACGAAACGCGATCAGCGTCGTGAGCAGCCACACGAGCCCCATGACGAGTCCCGCGATGACATCGGTCGGCCAGTGCACGCCGAGATACAATCGGGAGTACGAAGTCACGATGAGCATGACCGCGGCAACCGCGAACGGCCAGCGCCAGCCGCGCAATCGATGAAGCATGATCGCGAAGGTGAACAGCACGGCAACGCTCGCAATGGCGTGGCCGCTGGGGTAGGACGCCCACGCGAACTGGCCGCGGTGTTCCCAGAGCGTGGGGCGCGGGCGATCGTAGAACGCCTTGAGCACGGCGCTCAGCGTCAGCGTTCCGATCTGAAGCACCATGAGGTGCGCGGCGAGCCGGCGCTGCTCGTGACGGAAGAGCCACACGGCGGCGACGAAGCTCAGCGGCAGGAGCGTGATGTTCGTGCCGAACCAGGGGAGGAGCAGCAGTATGCGATCGGCCACCGCGGACAGCTGCACCCGGTGAACGGCCTGAAGTACGTCGTGCTCCCAGGGAAATCCCTTCGTCCACTCCCCTGCGGCGATGAGCGAACGGGCGTAGATGACTCCGGCACCGAGCGAAAGCAGGTAGCCGCCAACGCACCAGGCGATCGTCCGACGCGATTCCGGTGACACGCGCGACACCCGCCGTTCGGGTGGCCTCACACCGGAGTCAGCGTCCGGCGGCAGCGTCGGGCGGTGGTTGCACGCGCCGGGCACGCGGAAGGTCTCAGCATCGCGCCTCGAGATAGAGCCCGATCACGGCGTACACGTCGGTCAGGTCCTGCGACGAGATGCAGTAGGGCGGGAGGACGTAGACCGTTGACCCGATCGGCCGCAGCAGCACGCCGTGTGTCAGCGCGAACTCGGCGAGGTCCAATCCATCCGGGAGGCAGTTCGGATCGGCCGGCGGCCCGAGCTCGAAGGCAGCGAGGGTACCGAGCACGCGCGGGGCCAGGACGCGCGGGTGAACGGCGAGCGCGGCGATCTGGCCGCGGTGCGTCTCTTCGATCGCCGCGCGCTTCACCGCGGAGTCGTCATCGAGCAACGCGATGTTCGCGCGCGCGGCCGCGCATGCAATTGGGTTCGCTGCATACGCGTGCCCGTGAAACAACGCATGGGCCCGATCATCGCCCTGGAACGCGGCGAAGATCTCCTCGCGCGCCACGGTCGCCGCCAGCGGAAGGACTCCGCCGGTGAGCCCCTTGGCGAGACAGATGATGTCGGGGACGGTATCGGCCGCGCCGCAAGCGAAGAGCGGTCCAGTGCGCCCGAAACCCGTGAGCACCTCGTCCGCGATCAGCAGCACTCCGTGCTCCTCGGTGAGCTGGCGGATCGCGCGCAGCGTCTTTCCGGGCCAGCACCGCATGCCGGCGGCGCCGAGCAGGCCTGGCTCGACGATGACGGCGGCGACGTTGCGTCCGCGCCGCTCGAGCACGTCACGGAGTTTCGCCGCGGCGGCCTCACCATCGTCCATCGACGGATCGGGAAGGCGCACGACCTTGAAGAAATGGCTGGCGAAGGGCTGGGTGGGCTCGCCGCGATGGCTGGCCGCCATCGCGCCGAACGTCTCGCCGTGATAGCCATTTTCGAGCGCCACGATGAGGCGTCGTTGCTCCCCGCGGTTGGCCCAGTACTGGAACGCCATCTTCAGCGCCGCCTCGACCGCCGTGGATCCGTTGTCCGAGTAGAAGACGCGCGTCAATCCCGGCGGAAGCATCGCGACGAGCCCCTGGGCGAGACGCACGGCGGGCTCGTGGGTCAGGCCGACGAACGAGCTGTGGTCGAGGCATCGCGCCTGCTCGGCGATTGCGCTGGCGATCATTGGGTGGGCGTGGCCGTGCAGCGTCGTGCCGCCGGAGGAGATCGCGTCGAGGATCTTCCGGCCGGTGTGATCGTGCAGGCATGCGCCGACGGCGCGAGCGATCGGGATCGGCGGCGGGGAGCTCCGACGCTGGACGCGCGGATGCCAGACGTGCAGCGCGTCGAGCGCGCGGAGCTCGTCGGGCAGCGGGACGGCCGGCGTGTCGGTCATGCTCGGGGGCGCTACGTCGGAGCCGGCCGTACCGTTCACCGCGCCGCTGTGCGCGACGAGGGCTCGCAGGCGGTCTCGATGAAGCGGAACGCGGCGCGCAGCGCGCGCTGGTTGAGGTCTGCCTCCGGGTCGTAGGAGCCGAGGCCGACGCCGCGAACGACGAACCGCTCGCGCACGAGGTGCAGCATCTCGTCCACCTGTGCGACGGTCAGCCCGCCCGCGGTCGGCCATATGTTCGCGATGGCTTCATCCCGATCGAGGACGTCGAGGTCGATGTGCACATAGACGTCGGTGACCCGGTCGTGGAGCGACGCGAGCGCCGGAGTCATGGCCGCGGCGACTCCCCACTCGCGCGCCAGCTCGGGCGATACGAGCGTGATGCCGGTGCGCTGAAGCTCGCGAATCTCGAGCGGATCGAAGTCGCGCGCGCCGATGAGCACGACATGATCGTCGGGGATCGGCCGGAATCCCGGGGTCCGCGAGGCCATCTGGCGCCAGCAACGGCCCGTTCCCATCGCGAGCCCCATCCCATCGAGGAATCCGCCGACGGTCGTCTCGGGTGTGTTGAACTCGCCATGTGCGTCGAACCAGACGAGCCCCGTGTGCAGCGAGTCGATGCCGACCATTGCGCCCACGGCGGCGTTGCAGTTCCCGGACAGCACCACCGGAAGCGCGCCCGAAACGATCGTCGCGCGCACGCGCTCCGCAATCCGCCGCTGGAGGTCGAACGCGACCTTGATCTCCGATGGAAACGGCTCCGCGGTCTCGATGACCTCGACCTCGACCTCGTGCCCCCGCCCGCGCAGCCGCTCGAGCAGCCCGTTGTCCGTGAGGTGCGCGGGACCGCGCCCCATGCGCGCGGCATGCTGGCCCGAGTCGTAAGGGATCTGGAGGACGCGAATGCGCAAAGTCTGGGTCCGGGTGAGGGCGGAGTCGAAAGCTAGCCGTCGCGCGCGCGTGTTGGGAATCGGGACGGCCGGGGTTTGACGGCGTTGAAGGCCACGGCGTCGACAGCGGCATCGGGCAAGACTGAACGGCGCGAAAAGGTACGTAGAGAAGAGGAGCGTGAACTCCGTCAACGTCGGCAAACTGTTTAACGGCGTTGGCGGAGTTAACGCCGTTAGTTCTACGTACGCCTTACCGCCGTTCAGTTTTGCCCGATGTCGCCCCCCGACGCCCTGGCCGTCAACGCCGTTCGCTCCCCGCCGGTTCCGCCCCAGGGCCGTCTCGCCGTTCAAGAGCTAGAGCTAGAGCTCGAGCATGCCCAGCGCCTCCGACAGCGCCTCCCACCTTCCTCTCGCCACTCTCAGCCGCACGCCGTTGTTCAATATGATCGTCCCCCCTCCGTCCGGATCCCGGTGGAGCTCCCGCACCCGCTGGAGGTTCACGATCAGCGACCGGTGAATCCGCACGAAATCCCCGGCCTCGAGCATTCGCTCCAGCATGTGCATGCGCTGCGCAACGACGTGCGTCTGCTTGCCGACGTGGACCCGTGCATAGTCCCCATAGGATTCGACCCAATCAATGGTCTCGATGTCCACGACGACAATGTGCGAGCCCGTGCGAACGCCGAGTCGGCGCGGGGGCGTCTGCCGCTCCTCGGACTTGCCGAGGCTGAGCTCACCAGCTGGTTCGAGGCCGGCGCGGCGATCGTCGGCCATGCTCGCGAGCGTGTCGCGCAGCGTCAGCGCGTCGAGGGCGCTGAGCCAGGTCAGCGCGCGGGTAACCGCGGCGCGGAAGCGCGGACGGCCAAACGGCTTGAGCAATCATCATCGTAGAACCAGCCCGCGGCGTAGAAGAACTCGTCGTCGTAGGCGACGCGGATCTCCGAGCGCTGCTTCGGCGGGGCGCGGAAGACGGGCGCATACACCGTCAGGGGGAGCAGCGGGATCCGCTGCCACGCCGCCTCGTCTGGCATCCCATCGAGCACTATCGGCTCGGTCAAACGGGTCAGCTCGAGCGGAGGGGGCTGCTGCGCACCCGCCGCCCTTACCACCGTCAGGAGCATCATCGCCAGCACGGCTGGCCAACCAGGGAATCGCGATGGCATGAAAGCCTCCGATGTCGAGCGTCCAAACGGGTCAGGTGCCCGTGGCGACAAGGAAGGGCGCCACCCCTGGCAGCGAACAGGGGGAACTCGACCGGATGATGATCGAAGGAGTTGGGCTGAGGAGATGGCATCGGGATTCGACGGGTCGTACCTTTGGCCGATGCCCTTCCCCCGTATCGTCGTCGCCGTCGCTGCCGCCGTGCTGAGCTCATCGGCCGCGGCCCAGACAGCAGCTCCACCCGCGCCCCGCCCGGTCGTCATTGCGACGCCCGCCACCGCGCGCTCACTCGGCGCGCGTGAAACGCAGCGCCCGATCATCATCGACGGCCGCCTCGACGAGGCAGACTGGGCGAGCGCTCCTGTCGCCGCCGGGTTCACCCAGAGCGAGCCGCGCGAGGGCGAGCCGGCAACCGAGGCGACCGAGGTCCGCGTGCTGTACGATGCAGAGCGTCTCTACATCGGCGCGTACCTGTTCGACCGCGATCCCGATCGAATCGTGCTCAACGACATCAAGAAGGACTTTCGCGAGGAGCAGCAGGACGACTTCGAGGTGCTCATCGACACCTTTCGCGACCGGCGGAACGGCTATGTCTTCATTACGAACGTCGCGGGCGCGCGCGCGGATCGGCAGATCGCGAACGAGGGCCGCGAGATCAACACGAGTTGGGACGGCGTGTGGACGGTGAAGACGACCCGCGCACGCGACGGATGGATCGTCGAGATGGAGATTCCCTTCCGGACGCTGCGCTTCGATTTCGAGTCGGCGCCGACCTGGGGGATCAACTTCTCCCGGCGTATTCGCCGGCGGAACGAGATCGTGTTCTGGTCCCCGGTCCCGCGCTCGTTCAACCTCGCGCGCGTGTCGCTCGCCGGGGAGCTCACCGGAATCGTCCACGCGGGCACCGCGCGCGATCTCCGGGTGAAGCCGTACACCGCGGGACGAAGCGTGCGAGAGCTCGGCGGCGCGAGCTACGCCACGACCGGCGACGTCGGTCTCGATGTCAAGTACGGCGTTACACCTGGCCTGACGCTCGACCTTACCGTGAACCCCGACTTCGCGCAGGTCGAGGCGGATGTGCAGCAGGTCAACCTGACGCAGTTCGGCCAGTTCTTTCCCGAGAAGCGGGAGTTTTTCCTCGAGAACTCGGGGATCTTCTACGTCGGCGATGCCGCCCGGAGCAACCGCGTGCAGCTGACGCCGACGCCGGACGAGGACATGCTCCTCTTCTTCAGCCGGCGCATCGGTCTCTCCCCGGATGGTCGCGCCGTGTCGATACCGGCTGGCCTGCGGCTGACGGGCGCGGTGGCGGGGCTCACCGTCGGCGCGCTCTCGATGCGGACGCAGTCCACGGCGCTATCGCCAGCCAACCTGTACTCGGTCCTCCGGGTGCGCCGCAACCTCTTTCGCGGATCCGATGTCGGGGTCATCGCGCTCGACCGCGAGGCGCTCAACCGCGGGAAGGACTGGAATCGGCTCGTCGGCGTTGACGGCAACATCCGGCTGCCCGGAAACTGGGACTGGAACAGCTATGTGGTCGGCAGCCGGAAGCCGTCGAAGAGCGGCGGGCAGTACACCTGGCGCAGCTCGATCAGCCATGAAGGGAACTGGTTTCACGGCAAGGCAGGAGTGCTCGAGGTCGGCAGTGGCTTCTCCGATGATCTCGGTTACTTCCGGCGCACCGACACGAGGAAATACATCTTGGACACGGGGATTCGCCCGCGCCCCGCGTGGCTCTCGAAGTTTGGCGGTCGCGAGATCCACCCGCACGTCACGTGGAACTACTACGAGAATCTGCGTGGCGAGATGACCGCCAAGAACCTTCACACGGCGCTCAGTGTCTTCATGAGCAACGGAGCGTTCGCGGAGTTCTCGGTCAACCCGATGTTCCAGCGAATCGAGTCGCCGTTCACGATCAGCCGGTCGATCGCGCCGATTCCCGCTGGGAGCTACGGGTGGACGGAATACCAGCTTCGCGTCTCGTCGAACGCGAGCCGGCCCCTCGCGCTCTCGGGCAACCTGGTGGAGGGCGGTCTCTGGAGCGGGCGACAGCGCACCCAGCAGGTGACCATCACCGCCCGGCCCTCGGCCCAGCTCAACGCGTCGTTCGGCATGTCACACACCAACGCGCACCTCGACGTCCCGGACGCCGACTTCGAGGCGCTGCTCTGGACGTCACGCGCAACCTACTCGTTCACGACGAACATGTTCTTCGACGCGCTCGCCCAGTACGACCCGCGGCAGCACACCTTCAATACCAACCTGCGCTTCAACGTCATCCATCGTCCGTTGAGCGACCTGTTCATCGTCCTCAATCAGCAGAAGATCACGATGCCCGACGCGCCCGCGACGGGGCTGGGGGTCGTCGTCAAGTTCACGCAGATGCTCTCGTTCTAGTCAGCGGGCAGATCGTCCTTCGGGGTGAGACGGCGGACGTCGATCGCGGCGGCGATCGCAGCGATGATCCCCACTCCGCACGCGACCATTGCCCCGCTGCCCATCGTGGTCCCCATGAACATCGAGTAGCCCAGCGTCTCGATGAGGACGACGATCGACGCGATCCACCACGCGAGACGCCTGCGTACGTTGGACCGGCCACCGGCAACGGCGATAACGAGCCAGACTCCGAACGCCGTGTGTGCACCGACGATCCACGGGAGTGCTTTCGCAACCGGAGGCACGCGGCTTCCGTCCAGGTGCAGCACGAACGCGAGGGAGATGGCGACCGATCCGAACAGCGCCATCGCGGTGAAAATCGCCGTGGTCGCACGGATCGGTCGCCAGTTCGTCGGCTTCGCTTCGCGAGGGCCGCGCGGATAATCCATGCAGCTCCGCCGGGATCGCGCGCCGTCAGCGAATCGGCGGAGGCGGTGTGGCGCGCGTGGCCTCGACAGCCGCGCGCAGGTCGCTCAGCGGGATGATGCGTCCGTGTAGCGGCACCACATAATCCACCTGGAGGCCGAGGCGCTCGATGTTCTCCAGGAGGTTCTCGGCGAAGGGAGCGCGCGGACGCGTCGTGGCGTCCGCCGCCGGCGGGTTGTAGGCATCGGCCTGGATGACGAGCTTCTCGGCCGGGAGGTAGACCATGAGGAGCGTCCCGGCGTGCGGGCTCCCACGAACATGATGGATCTCCACCGTCCGCACGCTGTCGGTGAGGACGCGCTTGGTCGCGACGCCCTCGACGCGCGGGGCCTGCGGGCCGCGAGCGAGGGAGTCGGTGACGATGAGATGCCGGCGCCGGCCCAGCTCCTCGAAGAAGGCCGCATTCTTCGCGTGGGTGATCACCGTGAGGCCCGACGCCATCGCGGCGCGCAGCCCGCCGATGTGATCGAAGTGATGATGCGTGACGATCACCGACCGCAGCGGCTTTCCGGAGCCGAGGGTGCGTGCCCGCTGGATCACGGCGATGGTGCGCGCCTCGCTCTGCGGCGCCTCGACGAGCAGGAGGTGATCGCGCATCTCGATGACGACGCTGTGGTGCGTCTGGCCGGCGAGATACCACACTCCGGGGGCGATGACCTGCCCCGTGACGTTCACCGGGGGCGCGGCCGGAGTCGAGACCCGCACGGAGCTCGGCGCGGCGAGGTCGCCGACGTCGGCATTGACGCGCGAGGTGGTGAGGCGAATGTCGGATACCGGCCACTTCTCCTCGTGCCGCTGCCGAATGCGCATCGGGAGCACGAGACCGTCGGTGCGCTGCCAGTCGGAGAGCTGGGTCGTGAGGGTGACGTCGCCGAGGACCGGGTGGTAGACGACGCGAGTGATGCGCGCGGGGAGCTTGGTCTGCGGGTTGACGAGCATGGCGAACTTGTTGCCGCCGGCGTTCAGGCGGACGTGTCGCAGGCCGCCCACCGGTGCTTCCTCGGTGAGCTCGGTGCCCTCCGCGAGTGCCGTCTGGAGAAAGCCGATCGGGTGGTACATAAGCTGGTCGGCGCGGTCGATGTCCGCGCGGCCCGCTGAGCGCGTGGGCGTGCCGTTGGCGGCGATGTCGAACGCGACGCTGTCGTACGCCTGTCGGAGTTGCTGCGGTGCCGGGTTGGCGACGGGGTAGCGCGGCTCACGCGTGATTTCCTGACGCCAGCGCCGGCCCGCGAAGTCGATCGCGTTCCGATAGCTCGTGACCTGGAACGTGTTGGGTGCGAGGCCGGGCGCCGGGTTCTGGCCGATGTCGAACTGCTGGCCCGTCCCCTCGAGCACGATGGTACGGATTTCCATCAGGCGCGCCCGCCCGCCCATCGCCTTCGCGACATCCTCCATGAGAGGCTTGCCGGGACGTTGCGCCGCCGCCGGCATCGATGACAGAAGCGCCGCCATTACGAGCGCGAGCCAGCGATGAAGGATTCGAGTGGTCATGATCGACTCCACATCCGGAAAGGAGAGAAGGTGGGCGGAGGATGAGCAGGATAGATCGAAGTTACCGGTCCAGCGAGGGCGGCGCGCGGTCAATGAGCTCCAGCTCATCTGCGAGGAACTCCGCGAGCCAGGCCGTGACCCCGTCGGCTGTCGTGCGCTCGACGAGATAGAGACCCTCGCCAACATCGTCGACGACGGTCGCGCTTTCACCGACGCGCGGCTGTGGTGCGTCCTCGAATGCGCTGGTTACGTCGCGGTCCGGCTCATGGAGCCTGACGATGCGCACGGTATCGGAGATCTCGAAGGGCTGCGGCCTCACGTCGGCGGGCTCGCCACCACGCGGTTCCGCAGCACGCCGACTCCCTCGATCTCGACTTCCACGACATCGCCTGCCTTCATTGCCTTTGTGGACCCCGGGGTGCCGGTATAGATGACGTCACCCGGCTCGAGCGTCATGAACTGGCTGATGTAGCTCACGATCGCCGGGACGTCGAAGATGAGGTCCTTCGTGCGCTGCGACTGGACGACCACACCGTTGAGACGGGTCTCGAGCAGCAGGTCGCCGTAGCGGGCACCGGTGAGGATCACCGGACCGAGCGGTCCGAAAGTATCGGCCGCCTTGGCGCGGAACCACTGGAGATCTTCGCGCTGCCAGTCACGCTCGCTGACGTCGTTGCCCGCCGTGATCCCGAAGACGTACCGCGGCGCCTCGGCGACAGTGACGTTCTTCGCGCGCCGGCCAATGACGATGACGAGCTCACCTTCGAAGTGGACGTTGTCCGCCCCGGCGGGGATGACGATGGCGGCCTCAGGCCCGACGATCGACGACGGCATCTTCGCGAACAACCCCGGGTACTTCGCGGCCGGCGACTCGCCGATGTGCGACTTGTAGTTGAGGCCGACGGCGATGACCTTCGACGGGACAACGGGCGCGAGCAGCGTTGCCGCGCCCAGTCGGACCGTCTTGCCCGTGGGCCTCGGCGACTGGAAGAGATCGCCGCTGAGCTCCCGGATGACATCACCCTCGAGGATCCCATACGCCGGGGCACCGCCAGCGGTGTAGCGGACGTACTTCGTCGTTTGCGCTGCGGCTGACATCGAGGTTGCGGTCAGCATCAGCAGCGCGGTGAGAAGAGGGCGGCGATTCGGCATCGGTGACTCCGGAAGAGGCAGGAGAGAAGGTGCGACGGCAACTGGGCTCTCGCAACCACCGCCAGGCGACGGCGCGATTCGTCGAGATTCGGCATTGACTGCGTACCAGGTGGGACTGCGTACGGACAGAACGCGACTACGTACGTATCGGCACTGCTTACTGCGCACGCACTTCGTACTCGCTACTGCGTACGGTTGAAAGGCGTGGGGGAGGGTGGGAGGCGTGGGGCGGGCCGCGGTATCGAGGGCGTGGACGCGGGGATCTGGTGGTTGGCGGGGCGCACCGAGAGGCATGTTCGTTCCTCCTACGCCCCGGGATGAGATCAATGACCTTCGATGAGTGGGAAGCCGGGGCCAGCCCTGAGCTTCGAGCAGACCGCATCTGGCGCATGAAGACGTACCGGCTCGCCTGCTATCTCTCGGAGGTCGTCTGGCAGGACGCAGACGTGCTTGGCCGTGACGCACGGACTCAGGAGATCGCTGGCCAGCTGCTGAGTGCCATCGGATCTATCCGGGCGAATCTGGCCGAGGGCTATAGCCGCGCCGCTGGGCGCGATCGTGCACGGCTGTTCGAGTATGCCCTTGGCTCCGGCCGCGAGTCGCGCGAGTGGTACCGACACGTTTCGGTCGTGCTTGGGCCGCAAACCGTGTCCAACCGGTGCGTCGTCCTGGATGAGATCACGCGTCTGCTTCTGGCGATCATCCCTCGCGAGCGGGATCGCCGGATCACGCGAGCGACTCCCTGAGTTCGCACGCCGATGCTGGCGACGCCCCTTGGCTCCGTCGCATCCCCCAAAACCGTACGAAGTAGCGAGTACGAAGTACGTACGCAGTAAGCAGTGCCGATCCGTACGTAGTCGCGTTCTGTCCGTACGAAGTGGCTCGAGTACGCAGTACTACTCGAAGCCCCGTACTACTGACTGCTCGGTCCTCCTCTGGGGTTGCCCTTTGCCAACACCCACGTCGTCATCGAGCGCGCCCCCTGGACCACCGTTGTCTTGAGCGGGTCGAGCAGCTCGCCGCGGAGCTGCGCGGTGGCGCTCATGAGAAACGCCTCGTCGATGAGGAACCGCGTCGAGCCATCCGGAAGCATGAAGCGGCGATCGCCGAGCGGGATGACGCTGGCCTCGTGGCCGATGGTGGCGGCAAGCCGCGCGAAGAGCATTCCGCCCGGGGCGAGTACGCGCCACATCTCGCGAACCGTGGCCCACCATTGGGCTTCATCACGCGAGAAGTGAAGAACGGCGCTGCTGATGACGACATCGAACACGCCGTCGCCGAAGATCGTCATCCGCTCGACCGGCGACACGACGAGCCGATCAGGCGGAAGTCGCGGGGCGAGCGCGCGCGCCTGCTCACGGGTAGCCGCAATGGCGAGCGGATCGGCATCTACCGCCCAGACATCGAATCCCTCGCGCATGAGATACACGAGGTTGCGCCCGTGCCCGCACCCGGCGTCGAGGATCCTCGCATCCTTCGTGATCCGACCACGCAGGAGCTGGTCGAAGATGTAGATGTCGAGATTGCCGAATCGTTCGAGGAGATTCATGCTAGTCGGTGAGACTGAACGCGACTACGTACGCATGGGCACTGCTTACTGCGCACGTACTTCGTACTCGCTACTGCGCACGGTTGAACCGCCCTTCCGCCCAGCGCCCAGCTCACGGCTCGCAGCGACCGGCTGGCTGCTTCAGTCCCGCCGTTCCCGACTCCGCTGGGCCCTTCCGCCTGCCGTTGGGGGCCGCCCTGGCAGTGTGTACCAGGTACTCCGCACGAAGTACGTGCGCAGTAAGCAGTGCAGATCCGTACGTAGTCGCGGTCGGTCACAGTCTGCCGTGCGCAGTGCGAAGTATCGGTTCGATACTCAGTCCCGCGTGATGGCCTCTACCGGTGATAAACGCGCCGCGCGTCTCGCCGGGTATGTCCCGAACACCAGCCCCGTGACGATCGCCGACAGCACGGCGAGGATCACCGTCATCGGCCGCAGGATCGGGAAGATTTCCGACCCGAGCCAGTGCCGGAAGAGCGCCGTCCCCCCTACGGCGATGAGCACGCCGAGGACGAAACCGATCGTGCTTCCGAGCCCCGTCACCATCAACGACTCGACGAGGAACTGCATGTGGACGTCCCGCGCCCGCGCCCCAACGGCCTTCCGGATCCCGATCTCGCGCGTCCGCTCCGCCACGGAGGCGAGCAGGACGTTCATGATGCCGATCCCGCCGACCGCGAGAATGAGCCCGACGAGGAACCCGAGCAGCAATCGCGTCAGGAGCATCGCCTGGCGCGTGTTCTCCAGCTGCTGCGTCGAGAGCCGCACGTTCACCTTCTCGACACCGAGGCCGTAGCGGGTCGCGAGCCAGTCGAGCGTCGCATCGCGCAGTGTGTCCACGGCTTCGATGCTGTTCGCCTTGAGCCGAAGCGTAGCGAGCTGCGGTGTGCGGGTGGGCTCGAGGAGGATCGTGCCGCGACGCAACGGCGCGAAAGCGACGAGATCTCCCTCACCGCCGATTGCCGGGGGCGCCAGGACGCCGATGACCTCGCGCCGCTCACCGCGAACGCGAATCTCGCGGCCGATGAGCCAGAGCGGATCTCGCGTTCCGGCAAGCTCGGTGGCGAGCAGGTGGCCGAGGACGATCACGGGCGCCGAATGCGCGACTTCGGGCTCGGTGTAGAACCGGCCGGCCGCGACCGGCAAACCCGAAAACTCGGCGAGGCCCGCCGTGCTCAGCGTCAGCAGCGCGTTCGCCCGACGGTCGAGGTACTCCACCGGCGCGGTTCCGGTCAGCGTCAGCACGTGTCCGCGCACGCCCGGGATCTCGGCGCCCGCGGCAGCCGCATCGTCGGGGGTGAACACCGGGTAGCCGCGCACGGCGTAGGTCCGGCCATTCTCGGTGCGAGACGTGACGGGCGAAATGGCGACGTCCTGCACGCTCGACTCGCGCGCGATCAGTGCCCGCGACCACACCTCGACGCCGTCGGTGATGGCGAAGGCCGCGACGAGTGCCGCGACGCCGATGACGACGCCGGTCGTGGACAGCAGCGTCCGCAGCGGGTTGGTGTGCAGCGCGTCGATGCCGACGCGCGCGGATTCGAGGAGTGCGGCTCCGTTGAGCCGGGGAAGCGGGTGCTTCATGGGATGCCAACCGGATGTAGGGCTGGAATACGGACGACTGCTACCCCCGAACCGGTTTCACCGGGCCGGCTCGGAGGGCCCCGACGCGCCACGCTCCGGCGCCTTCGGGCGCCGGGGCAACGTCAGCGTGAATGTCGACCCGACGTCGAGCTTGCTCGTCGCGCTGAGGTCGCCGTTCATCGCGCGCGCAAGATCGCGGCTGATCGCGAGCCCGAGGCCAGTACCGGCGTTCGTGCTCGACTGTCCGCGGTCGAGCTGCACGAACGGCTCGAAGATCTGCTCGAACTTGTCGGCGGGAATGCCGACGCCGGTGTCGCGCACCGTCACCATCATCGAGTCCGGCGTCGCCCCGCACTGCACGTCGATCTCGCCTCCCGGCGGCGTGAACTTCACCGCGTTGGACAGGAGGTTGAGGAGGATCTGCTGAAGGCGCTCCGCATCCACGAACGCAGTGTACCGCGAGTCGCAGCACTCGTAGCTGTAGCGGATCTTCTTCTCGAGCAGCTGCGGCGCGATCAGCGCCTCGAGCTGGCCGAGCACGTCGTTCATCGAGACATCCTTGAGATCGAGGCGGACGCGGCCGGCTTCGATCTTCGCGAAGTTGAGGATGTCGTTGATCAGCGAGAGCAGGTGGAGCTGGTTGCGCTTGATCCGGTCCAGATCGGCGAGCTGGGTGTCATTGACCGGACCGCGAATGCCGGCTGAGAGCAGGTCCGCGTAGCCGCCGATTGCATTCAGCGGCGTGCGGAGCTCATGCGACATGTTCGCGAGAAACTCCGACTTTGCGGCGTTGGCCTGCTCCGCGCCGGAGCGAGCGTTGCGCTCGGCCTCGTACAGCCTCGCGTTGTCCATCGCGACCGCCGCCCACGACGCGACGCCGGACGAGAGACGCTCGGCCCGCTCCCCGAACACCGCGCGATCGGCATGTCCGAAGAACAGGCCACCAATGACATCGCCGGTCCGCGACATCACCGGCACAGCGAGGTAGCTGCGCACCGGCAGGTGGCCAGGGGGCATGCCGTGGTGCGGGCCCATCTGCCCGTAGCGCGGATCCTCGGTGATGTCATCGCTGCGGACGATCGCGGTCCCGTAAAACGTTGGCGCAAACACGGGCGTCGGGCGCGGATGCCCGAAATCCTGGAACGCCTCGCGCGGCGCACCCGAAAGCGTGTACAGCGTCAGCTTCGCGCCCTGCGTATCGACGACGTTGTAGAAGAACGCGCCGAACTGCGCGCCCGTCAGCGACGTCGTCGCGTCGGTGACGGCCTGGACGATGCGCTCGATCTCCAGCTCCGAGGCGAGCGCGCTCCCGATCCGGTTGAGCGTCTCGACCTCGCCGCGCGACAGCTCGGCTTCCTGCCGCGCGCGGTCAGCCTGGCCGTGCGCCTCCTGGAGGCGCTCGTTGGCTTTCTCGAGCTCCTCGGTGAGCGTCTGGGTCTCCTCGATCCGCTGCTCGAGCGCCGCCGCCTGCTGCAGAAGCCGCTCGTTCGCCTGAGCGAGCGCCGCCTCGGCCAGCTTCCGCTCGGTGATGTCGCGGATGGCGAGCACGGCCCCGGCCGACGCCCCGGTGGGGCCGCGCAGCGCCGTGATGGTGACGTCCACGTGCAGGCGCCGTCCGTCACGCGCGACGAGCGTCATGTCGGCGCGCTCATCGGTGCGCTGCAGGTCGAGGATCTCGCGGATGCGGGCGTGCAGCGGTGCGCCCCGGAGTGAGGGACCCTGAAGCTCGCCAATGACGTACACGATGTCCTCGAGCGGCCGGCCGAGCGCCTCGTCGGAGGACCAACCGGTCAGTTCCTCGCCCGTCTTGTTCACGTAGGTGATCCGTCCAGCGAGGTCCGTCGTGACGACCGCGTCACCGATGCTTCGCAGCGTCGTGGCGAGACGCTCGCGGTGCTCCGCAACCTCCCGCTCTGCCTGGGCGATGCGCACCGCGCTGCGCACGGCTTGCTCGAGGCGCTCGGTGGTCAACGCCTCCTTCGTCATGAAGTCCACGGCGCCCGCCTTGATGAGTGCGGCCGCGGTCGCCGGGTCGCTCTGGCCCGTGAGCATGATCACCGGGACGCGGTAGTTGCGCTCCCGGAGGGCGTTGAGGACATCGAGCCCGGTGTCGCCCGCGAGGCTGTAATCGAGCAGCACGCAGTCGAACGCGTCCCCGCGTCCGCCGCCGTGCTCGTCGAAGGCGGAGAGGGCACTCGCCAGGTCCGTCGCTTCGTGAACCTCGGCGTCCGCGAGGCCCGACTTCGCAAGCACGCGGCGCACGGCGAGACGGTCCACCGCATCGTCGTCCACGACGAGGATGCGACCGACACCGCTCCCCTCTGCGGCTATCCGTGCGTGCCGCGCTACCGTCTCGGCCATTGCTCCGTCACGCCGTGGTCATGGGAATTCGACCAGCGCCCAGTACTTGTTGAGCGCGGCCATGGTCTCGCAGAAGTTGCCGAACGTCACCGGCTTCAGGAGATAGCCGGCGACGTTGAGGTTGTACGCCTCGATGCGGTCGCGCTCATCATTGGATGTTGTGAGGACGATCACCGGCGTCAGCTTGAGCTCCGGGTCCGCCCGCAGCTCGCGCAGGAACTCGATGCCGTTCATCTGCGGCATGTTGAGGTCGAGCAGGACCATCCGCCGGTCGCGCGGGATCGCGCCCTGCCGGAGCAGTTCCAGCGCTTCGACGCCGTTGGCGGCGACGAAGAGCGGGTTCGCGATGTTGTTCTTCTTGAAAGCGCGCCGGACGTTCATGACATCGACTTCATCATCCTCGACGAGGAGGATGTTGAGGAGTCGCTCCGATGGGGATGCGGTCATGTCGTCAACCTCGGGTGTTCGGGCCAGGTAAAGTAGAAGGTCGTTCCCTGCCCCGGCTGCGATTCCAGCCACGTGCGCCCGCCGCGCGCTTCCACGATCTTGCGCACCACGGAAAGGCCGATCCCAGTACCCTCGACCTTGTCGCGAGGTGCCAGCGTCTGGAAGATCTGCCAGACCCGCTCGTGGAATTGCGGTGGAATCCCGGGGCCGTTGTCGGCGATGGAGAACTCGTAGCAGCCTGTCTGGTATCGGACGCCGACGTCGATTCGCCCGCCGGCGTTTGCGCTGTGCTTGATCGCGTTGCCGATGAGATTCAGGAAGACCTGTTGGAGCGGAACGCGCTCTGTCTGGAGCACCGGCATCCCGGTGGCGACGACGATCGCCGTCTCGGACGGCGGTGCCAGCAGCCCGATGGTTTCGGCGAGCAGACGCCCGACGTCAACCGACTCCGGCTGCTCCTGGACGCGGCCGGCGCGTGAATAGGCGAGGATACCCTCGATCAGCCCTTCCATGCGGTGCGCGCGACCCTTGAGCAGGCGCATGTGCTCGCGGCTGTCGCCCGTCACGCGGTCCCCCAGGTCCTCCTCGATCCATTCGGCGAGGTTGGCGATGCCGCGCAGGGGAGCCTTGAGGTCGTGGGATGCGACGTACGCGAACTGGTCGAGCTCGCGGTTGGACCGCTCGAGGTCCCGGCTCAGCCGGTCCAGCTCCTCCGCCTTCTGCTCGACGAGCTGACGGGCGCGCACGCGCTCGGTGGTTTCCACCGCGTGCACGAGGATGCCGAAGGCCCTCCCATCGGCACCCTTCATCGGCTGGTAGACGAAGTCGACATACAGGTCTTCGGGAGCATCGTTGAGACGCCGGCTCTCGAGCCTCACGTGCATCTCCGTCGCGGAGAACGCCTCGCCAGTCGCATACACGCGATCGAGCAGCTCGAACAACCCCTGGCCCTCGAGCTCAGGCATTGCAGCCCGAACGGGCTTGCCCATCAGGTCGCGTCCGCCGACGAGTCGGTCGTAGAGAGGGTTGATGACCGTAAAGACGTGTTCGGGGCCCTCGAGAACGGTGATCGCCGCCGGTGCCTGCATGAAGACGGAGTACAGACGCTCGCGCTCCGCTTTCGCCTGGGCGAGGGCGCGGTCGAGCATCGTCGCCTGCTCGAGCGAGATCTGCTCGTGAACCTCGAGCAGCTGCTCGAGGGCGGCGATCTGTCCGCGCGCTCGCAGGAGCTCACCCTCGGTGCTCCCCGCCATCGCGAACAGTTCCGTCATCTCGCTCACGCGAAGGTCCTTGCGCCGGCGAAGGGAAGGAGGGAGACCTTGACGTTGAGGGCGAGCGTCTTGAACAGGTCGGCGACGTTCCGGGGAATCGGCGTCTTCGAAAAGAGGATGGTGGCGAACAACGCGCCGGGCGCCAGCAGTCCGCCGAACCCGAGCACCGATTGCACGCCATGCGGGATCACGAACTCCTGCTGCGCGGGGATGTACGGACTTCCCGGGGCGACAGGGACGTGAAAGACGTTGAAGGTGTGCTCACGCGCGTCGACGACGAGGCCCGGGCCCGTCTCGAGAAGCGCGCCGATCTCGATTCCAAGCTGTCGGATGAGCTGCGCGATCATCGGGGAGCGCGAGACGCTCGCTTCGCTGACCAGCGGGAGCGCCTGGTGACCCGTGGAGGTCGTGCGCGAATTCCAGGCATCCATTACGCCCGCGGTCGCGAGCAGGGTGAGGCACTTCATCGCCGGCGGGGCATCATCCACGCCGAGGAGCGAACGCGCAAACGCCTGCTGGCCGGGCTCGAGCTCCGAGTACGGGAGCGTCACGAACATGCGGACGAGTACGCAGGCAGGCTCGCGATTCGGGGACTGCAGCTGCTCGAACAGCTGCCGCACGATCCGGTTGGCTGCTTCCTCCATGCTCGAGGCCCCGGCACCGAGCTTTCGAAGCTCGACGCCGCACCGGGTCATGTCGCTGAGGCTGAAGTTGGCGAGATCGTACATCGGCCCTGGGATGAGCGTCGCGGCGCCATCACCAGCGGGTGAGGCGGCAAGTTCATGAGACAAACGGATTTATGGCGCTCTCACCTGACGGGTCAACCGCCGATGAGCGCAGGCGGGACCCAATCAGGCAAGAAACGGGCACTGGTTCCGAGCGACCGTGCGCAGTAGCCAGTGTGCAGTAGCCAGTGCGCAATGCGTGCGCAGTAAGCAGTGCTGATCCGTACGTAGTTGCGGTCAGTGAAGATCGGTAGGCTTCAGTGACGCGGGCGAATACCCGCGTCACTGAACCGACCAGTCGAGACAGGCTACATCTGCGGAATCACCTTCGCCTTCTCGGCCTCCGCCCTCGCCTTGTCCTCATCGTCGAGCGTCTTCAGCACATCACGCCAGGCGAACTTCTTTCCGCTGCCGCGAACGTAGTAGTCCATCCACGCCATTTCGCTCGTGGACTTCACGAGCTGGTTGCGCGGGTCGGGGATGCCGTGGCTGTTGCCCGGGTACATGAAGAGCTCCGTCGGCACGCCGATGCGCTTCAACGCCATGTGAAGCTCGACCGACTGCGGGCTCGGCACGCGCGGGTCGCCCTCGACGACGTGAATCATTGTCGGCGTCTTCGCGTTCCGGATGTACTTCAGCGGCGACTGGTTCCAGTACGCATCGTAGTCGTCGTACGGCAGCTTGTCGCCGAGGTAGAACTGCCGGTTCCGCTGAACATCGCTCTGGGCGTACATCGAGATCCAGTTCGACGTCCCGGCCCCGGAGCTGATCGCCTTGAAGCGGTCGGTGTGCGTCAGGATCCAGTTCGACCAGTGGCCTCCCGCGCTCCAGCCGAGGACGCCCATCTTCGTGCTGTCGACGATGCCCTGAGCGATGAGGTGATCGACGCCGGTCATGATGTCGTCGAAGCCCGGCGGGAAGTAGTTGCCGACGATCCCGGTCTTGTGGGCCTCACCATAGTTGGTGGAGCCGCGGTAGTTGGGCTTGAGCACCGCATAGCCGGCGCCCGCGTACACCTGCGCACCGTAACCGCCGTTGAACCCGAGCACATCGGCCGACGCCGGGCCGCCGTGAATGGCGACGATGAGGGGATAGCGCTGGCCCGCGCGGAAGCCGACGGGCTTCACGAGGATGCCGCCGACCGTCTTTCCATCCTTCGACTTCCAGGTGATCTCCTCTTCGTCGCCGAGGGCGAAGCCCCGCGCATGCGGGTTCGCATCAGTGAGCTGCCGCCACGCGGCGCGCGTCGCGACCTGCTCGACGCTCGCAACGGCGTAGGTGGTCGGCGGCGTCTTCGGATCGGCGTAGTTGATCAGCAGGATGCCACTGTCGTCGTCGCGGCTCACGGAGATCGAAGCCTTCTCGTTGGTGACCTGCCGGACCGCGTTCTTCTCGATGTCGATGGCGAGGAGCTGGTTCGTCGCCCGGACGCCGTCGTTGAAGTAGATCGTCTTGCCATCCTTCGACCAGAAGCCGGTGGTGACGTCTCCGTCGTACGAGGTGCCGAGCTTTTTCCACTGGCCGCCCTGGTCGGCGGTGCGGCGCAGGTAGAGGCGGTTGTTCTTCATCGAGTACTTCGTGAGGTCGTCGGGCGCCGAGAAGGCGACCCACTGACCGTCGGGGGAGAAGCTGAGCCCGCTCTCGCTGACTTCCGTGTTGTTCGTCAGCCGCTCGATCTTCCCGGTGGCCGTCTCGAGGAGATAGAGGTCGGTGTTGATTCCCTGCTCGGTGATGTTTCGCTGATAGCGGTTCGCCGACGTTCCGCGGAAGCCCACCCACTTTCCGTCCTCGGAGATGTCGAAGCCGGAGACGGTGATCGACGTGTCGCGCGTCAGGCGCGTCGTCGTGCGCGGCTCGACGTCGAGCGCCCAGAGGCTCGAGATCGGCGTCTCCATGTTGCGCACGTTGACGGTGAACTTCTTCTCCGTCCGTGCCTTCTCATCCGCATCAATGGTATCCGCGGTAATGAAGTAGATCCGGCGGCTGTCCGGTGCCCACTGCCACACGCCGACGCCCGTGCTCTGCTTCGAGACCTGCTCGGCCTTGGCCGAGTCGATGCCGGCGATGGGGAGGCGGTAGAGCTGTTCCTCGCCGGGCTTCCCGCTGCGGTAGACGAGCCAGCGCCCATCGCGGCTGAACGCGAACGTCGAGACGCCTTCCTTCGCATCGGTGATCTTCCGCGCCTCGCCACCGTCGGCGCGCATGACGTAGAGCTGGCTCTGTCCCGACGCGCTGGCCGGCGCCTCGCGATTCGAGCTGAAGACGAAGAACGACCCGTCCCGCGCCCACGCGGGCGACGTCTCATTCTTGTCCTTCGTGAAGGTCATCTGCTTCGTCGAGGCGACGCCGCGGTCGAGCGACACGAGGTAGATGTCGGTCTGCCGCCGCGCCTCCTTCCAGTCCGGCGAGGAGAGCGTGTACAGCATCCACTTCCCGTCGGGGCTCGGTGTCTGCGATCCGGCCTGCTTCATCAGCTGCATGTCGAGGAACGTCATCGGCCGCAGGGAGCCGCTGGAGGCCGTCGATTGGGCCGCGGAAATGCTGGCGCCGACACCAAGCAGCAGGGCGGTGGCGAGGGGTACGAAAGCGGTCCGCGCGGACCGAGCGGGAGAGATCACCATGGGTGCCTCGAGAGTCAGGTTGCGCTGAGGATCGGGTTGCGGCCGCCACTCGGCGGTGCCGCGGAGACGTCTGATTATACGTCGTTCCGGGGCGTCGTGTGCGAGAGGCGGAGAAACCCCCACACTGTCCCTTCTCTGTACGTCTCTCCGCCTCCGATCGCTGTGTCTCTGTCAACTCCGAACACGGTCTCGTCAGGCGATGCCTTCCTACCCCCACCCTTCATCGGCGGTCGGCCCGTACATCTGCGGCACTTTCAGGTCGGCGAGCCGCAGGTACATGCCGAGCTGGGCACGGTGATGCACGAGGTGACTGATGTGCGAGCGCACGGCTGCCCCGCGCGGTTGCGTCATCAGGACCTTGTCGCCCAGCTTGAGCGACCAGCTCACCGCGAAGTCCTTGTCCGTGGCTGACACGATCGCGGCCCGCGCCGCGCGCGCGTTCCTGTCGAACTGCTGGACCAGCGCCTCCGTTTTCTGGACGCTGTAGCCCGGTCCGCCGGCGATGTTCACCTCGGTCTTCTCGATCGTCTGCGCGATCCAATCGGGGATCATCGCGACGAGCTGCGCGAGGTGCGCCATCGCGAATGATTTCGGATGAGGTTTCCACTCGCCCTTCTCGCTCGGAACGCGCTCCAGCACGCGCCGCGTCGTGGTCATTTCCTGATCGAACTCGGGCAGCAGCACATCTGACAAGCTCATGGACGTCGATCCTCCTCGGTTGGGATGGAGAAACGGTCGGTTCTCGGAGGGGGGCGCATGTTCAGGCGATGGCACCGCGGGAGTGGTCGTGCACGGCGGTCGTCTTGATGACTGTGGATCCCGTCCCGCTCGCGGGCAGCGGCACTGCCGACTGCGCGATGGCGGCGTCGATCAGCGCCAGAATCTCGGGACGCGCAAGGGTCGCCTCGTTGGGTAGACGAATGAAGCGCGTCTGGTCGCCGTTGCCTTCAAGGATGCGGGTTGGATCGGGAAGCGTCGCTCCCTGAAGAAAGGTGACGGACGCGCCCATCGGGTTGAACCTCAGCGAGACGATGCAGTCCGCCATCTCCTCGGTCGGCGAATAGCCGATCGCGAGCGCGTGGAAGTTCTCGTAGACGAGCTCCACAGCGGTGGGGAATCGCCTCCGGAGTGCGGCTCGCGAGATGCGAGCAGTTTTCCGCAGGGCGGGGTCGAGCTTGCCGATAAGGTTCGCGAGCTGCCGGGCCGGCGTTTCCGGCGCGAGGTGCGACATGGGTGCCTCCGGGCGAGGGTCGCCCTAGTATCCGCTTTTCGGCGCGTTGCGCCAGACCTTGCGGCCGGCGCACGGCTCCGTTGACGAAGCAAGAGGGCGTCGCGATAGTTGCCGGAACCAATGGAGGATCGTTGACACAGTTTCCCGGAAACATCGGAATCGCCACGCGCGCAATCGGGCTGGGTCTCGCGGTGTGCGGCGGCGTCGGGTGCGTCTCGTCGCGCCCGGCTTCCACAGCGACGACCGAGGGTGCGACCGTGCGTGTCGCGTACCCGGCCCCGCAGGAAATCCTGGTCGAAACACGCGCGGGGATCGTCATCACTATCCCCGGCGTCCGCGAGCTGAACGGCGTCGTCGCCCGCTCCGTACCGGATACGCTCTACGTGCGCGTACTCGAGAGCCAGCGGAGTGGCGGCTCGACGTGGGTAGTTCCACCGGGCTCCGTCGTCACCATTCCCCGGGCCTCCCGCGCCACCATCACCGAGGATGTCGCCGACGCGAAGAAGATGCTGCTGATCACCCTCGCGGTGGTTGTCGGCCTACTCGGCATCATCGCGATCGGGCTGGCGGTCGACCCGATCTGATACGGCTACCGATGAGACCGTGTCCCGCTACCTCACCGGCGGCCTCGGGATCAGCTCGTTCCGCATCGCGGCGTGGTAGAGGAACGACGCGAGGATCACCGCGTTCTGCTTCAAGTCGTCAATCGAGACCCGCTCGAAGGTGTCCATGTTGGTGTGGTGCTCGCGGACGTCGTAGCCCACATAGTCCTGGATCGGATTGAATCCGGGGACGCCGATGCGGGTGAAGCTGAGGTGGTCGGTGTTGCCGATGTTGTCCGGGATGTTGCGTCGCGCGCCAATGTCCTTGAACGGCTCGAGCCACGCATCGAAGATCGGCTTCGCGGCCTCGTTGCCCTGCATGAAGAAGCCGTAGATCGGCCCCTTCCCCGGATCGATGTTCAGGTACATCGAGAGCTTCGCGCGCGCGGCCACGTTCGCGTCGCCGGCAAGGTTGGCCTCGACCCAACGTGCTGACCCGATCAACCCCTGCTCTTCCCCGCCCCAGAGCGCGAAACGAATCGTGCGACGCGGCCGCGCACCGACTGTCTGGAGGATGCGCGCGGCCTCGAGGAGCACGGCGCTGCCGTCGGCGTTATCGGTCGCTCCGGTTGCCGAGTGCCACGAGTCGAGATGTGCCCCGAGCATCACGACCTGGTCGCGGAGCGCGGGATCGGTCCCGGGGATCTCCGCGATAATGTTGTAGCCGTTGGTGTCCGCGCTGTGATAGCGGGCCTCGATGTTGACCCGGAGCTTCACCGGCGCGCCATGCTGAAGCATCCGCGCGACGAGGTTGTAATGCTCGGCAGACAGGACCATCGACGGCGGGCCGCTGCCACGTCCCGGCGCGCCGAGCACGAAGAGCGTGCCATGCTCGCCGCGGTTCTGCTTGAGGATGACGCCGGGCCCGGAGCCGGCAAGAACTGAAGCTGGCGTCGGCGCACCGCCCGCGCGGCCGCCACCTCGACCACCACGCCCGCCGGCAGCGTTCGCAGCAGGATTCGTGGCGGGCGGCGGTGGGGCGACGCGGTTCGGGTCGGACGGCTGCACGCGATCTTCCCGAATGAACGACGCCTGGATCGGCTGCGACATGACGATCGCGTTGGCGAGGCTCGCGCTCATCCCCTGAAGCTCTTCGACCGACTTTCCACCCGCGAGAATCGGCGTTCCGACGAGCTCGCCCTTCGTCGAAGGGGACCACGCTTCAGCGTAGCCGATGAGCGGCATGTAGCGCGGTTCTATCATCTCGATGGTCTGTCGCTCGAGCGTCCACCCGCGGCCGAAGGGCCACGGCTCGAGGCGTGGCTTGTCGAGTCGCCACGACACGAGCTTGGCACGCGCCCAGTTCGCTGACGCGAGGTATGCAGGCGTCGCGGTGAGCCGCGGACCGAACACGTTGGAGAGCGTGTCGAACATCGGGCCGACCTGGGAGCGCTCGAGCCCTTCGGCCCGGATCTTCGCGATCATGGCGCGGTCCACCGGCTCCTGGGCGCCGGCGATTGCGGGCGCCAGGAGAAGCGCCAAGAGGAGCGAGCGAGAAACTGTTCGGGCTGCGGTCATGGGAGGATGGCGACGTGAGGCGTGGGGGTGTGGCAGGTCACAGCGAGCTTACGCGCGGGGCGGGTGTTTCGTGGAAGCACCTCTCCATCGCCCGCGAGGGACGTCGAGCGGCCCGTTGCCGCGTCATCATGCGCGTGTCCATACTATGAGCATGCCCCGAATGTCGGCGCCAGCGCCCCGCATCGATAGACGCAGCTTTCTCCAGCGGCTCGGACTCGCTGCCGCTGGGTTGGCATCCGTTCCGCTCGGCGCATCGTCCGCACGCGCCGCCCGCGCACCATGGACGGGTCCCGAGTTCGTCTTTGCCCGGCTTCGGTACGACTCGGGCGACTGGGACTACAACCCGAAGGTGTGCGCCAACGTGCTCGATGCGGTGGTGCAGTACACGACGATCCCGGTGCATCAGCAGGAAGTCGTCATTACCGCCGACTCCGCGGAGCTCGGGGCATTCCCCTTTCTCTTCATGACCGGCCACAAGCTCGTGCGGTTCAGTGAAGCCGAGCGAAAGGGGCTGGTCCGGTACGTCGAGAATGGCGGCCTGCTCTTCTCCGATGACTGCAACCACGACATCGATGGCCTCTACGCGAAGTCGTTCGAGGCCGAGATGCACCGCGCCTTCACCGGGCCGAACGTGCTCGCGAAGATTCCCAACCGCCACCCGCTCTACCATGCCTTCTTCAAGTTCCCCGATGGCCCGCCGCAGACGAGCCACGAGCTCAATGGCTGGGGCGACAACATCGTGCACGATTACCTGATGGCAATCGAGCGGAAAGGTCGGCTTGGGGTGCTCTATTCTTACAAGGACTACGGCTGCGAGTGGGATTACGACTGGCGGAACAAGCGGTTCAGGGCACGGGACAATACAAAGTTCGCGGTGAATATCGTCGTGTATGCGATGACGTAGGGCCGGGGTCTTCACTGCGAACACCTTCATCGTGACATCTATGACGAAGGGTGTGGGATTCAGCGGATGCAACGGATGAAGTGCGACAGCTCCGTGTCGCAGTCTTAGGGCGGTTCTCCGAAGCCGGGCCTGAATGATTCATTGAACTGACGAGTATGAATCACGGTCATCGAGAATGACAAAGGCCACCGTATCTCTTCATGAGATGACGTGGCCGTCGTTGCAATTGCAAAAAAAGTCCAGACTGTCTCGGCAGCGATGCCTCAGAGGCAAACGGTCGCGAGACCGCTGACCGGGTTTTGCCCTTTCATCCGCTGCATCCGCTGAATCCCAACAACCTTCGTCATAGATGCATGATGCAGGTGTTCCGCCGTTCAGCCGTGCCCGTCAGCCATCGAACGCCCCACCGACCATGATGTTCCGGATCAGCAGCCAGGGTGATCCATGCGAGATGCTGTTCGATTGCGTCGGCTGGCCCTTGGCATCGCCGCCGGTGCCATGCATCTGGTACTCATTCGGCCCGGTGATCGCGTCGAGGTTGCCCCAGAAGTCGGTAGTGATCGCGTTGTAGGCGACGTCGGTCACCATGCGATCGACCTTGCCGTCCTTGATCTCCCAGAAGACATGTCCGCCGAACTGGCCGTTGTAGCGCTGCTGGTCGATCGAGTAGCTGCCGCGGCCATCGATCATCACGCCCTTCTTCGTGTTGGCGACCATCTCGGCGAGCGTCGGTGAGTTGGCCGGGCCGGGCTCGACGTGCACGTTCGGCATCCGCAGGAAGGGATAATCGCGCCAGGTCGTCCCGTACGTGCAGCCGCGGCTGAAGTTCTCACCGACGTAGTGTGCGGTCTCGCGGTTCGTCTGAAGGCCCACGAGGATCCCGTCGCGGACGATCGGCCACTGCATCGACTTCACACCATCGTCGTCGAAGCCGAAGGAGCCAAGTCCGCGGCTGGTACGATCCGCCGTGACGTTGAAGTGCTTCGAGCCGTATTTGAGCTTCCCGACATCGGAGAGCTTCACGAAGCTCGTCCCCGCGTAGTTCGCCTCGTAGCCGACGATGCGATCGAGCTCGGTCGCGTGCGCGACGATCTCGTGGATCGTGAGCATCGCATGCGACGGCGAGAGGATGAGGTCGCGCAGTCCCGCGGAGCCGAGCGGCTTCGCGGTGCAGAGATCGACCGCATCCTGCGCAACCTTCTCGGCAACCGCGAAGAAGTCCTGCTCCTCGGCGATCTCCCATCCACCTGTCTGCGCCGTGCCCGGATAGTTCCGCGTCCGCGTCTGGTCGCCGACGCGCGCCGTGACGTTCATCATTGGGCTCGTCGTGAACAGCTCCTGCTCGATGTAGGAGCCTTCGCTCGACGCGAAGTAGCGCCACTCGTAGCCGTGGTTCGCCTGGACGCTGACGCCCGTGACGCCCTGGATCTTGCTCGCCTTGTCGACGATCGCCTGCGCCCACGCCTGCTTGTCTGTCTGGGATACGCTGGTCGGGTGCTTCTTCATCGGCGTGGTCCAGTTCTCGACATAGGCGGGAACGGGCGCGAGCCTGATGTCCATCTTCTTCGCGATTGCGCTTGCGCGCGCAATCTCCGTGGCGAGGCGCGTGATGCGCCTGATCTCATCCTCGCTGACGATCGGACTGCTCGCAAATCCCCACACGCCACTGTGGATGACACGGACGCCGAAGCCGCCGGCCTGCCGATCGGCCGCCGTCGGGATGCCGCCGCCACGTCCCCCTCGTCCGCCGCCACCACCGCCACCCCGGCCGCCGCCGCCACCACCACCGCCACGACCGGCGCCGCCCGCAGCGCCCGCAGCGGCCGTCGTGAAGTTCGCCGATCCGCCTGGGAGGCCGGTGGTCATAGTGAAGCGGATGTCGGCGTAGCTGCACCCCGCGGTCTTCGCCTCACCGAGGGAGATGTCGGCCAGTCCCTTGAACTTCGACTCGCGCACCTGACCCTGCGGCGACTGGCCGATGAGGTCGGCGATGATGTCGTGCGAGTATGCCCCGAGCGCACCGGCGCTGAGGAGCTTGACGAAATCACGACGGGTTGGGCTCATGAGACTCTGCTCGTGGAAGATCTGCGTGCGTACAGGTACAGCGTGGGCGTGGCTTCAAGAGCAGCAAGAACTGCAACGGAGAACACCAAGGGACAAGTCGCCAGTAACTCAAGCTCGATAGTCTACCAGGCTCAGAACTCGGGACCCTCATGTCGCGAGCGACGGCACGGGGCCATGCTCCGGACGCCCGAGGCAAAGAGGGTCCCGAGTTGTGAGCCTAGCGCGCTAACCACTTGAGTT
>JANPKQ010000386.1:0-8341 GCA_031426115.1 Gemmatimonadaceae bacterium
GACGGCGTTGCCGCCGTGCTCGTTCTACGTACCGTTTACCGCCGTTCAGTTTTGCCCGATGCCGCTCCCTGCGCCCTGCATCAGTTCCGCCCTCCGCCGTTCCGCCGTTCAACCCCGGGTCACGTCCAGACAGATGCCCCATCCTCCCTCGCCTGCTCCATTTGCCTCACCACCATATCGTGATATTTCCCGCGAGCCGCCATGAGCTCCTCGTGCCCCCCGCTCTCCACCACTCGGCCCTCCTCCAGCAATAGAATGAGGTCCGCCCGACGGATGGTGGACAACCGGTGTGCGATGACAAAGGTCGTGCGGCCGGCGAGCAGCTTCCCCATCGATGCCTGGATGAGCTGCTCGCTCTCCGTGTCCAGGTTGCTCGTGGCTTCATCGAGGATGAGGATCTGTGGTGCCTTGAGGAAGGCGCGCGCGATCGCGAGCCGCTGCTGCTGGCCGCCGGAGAGCTTTACGCCGCGCTCGCCGATGAAGGTGTCGTAGCCTTCGGGGAGATGCTCGATGAACTCGTGCGCGTTGGCGCGGCGGGCGGCATCCTCGACTTCGGCGTCAGTCGCATCGTGACGTCCGTAGGCGATGTTGTCGGCGACGGATCCGTCGAAGAGAAAGACTTCCTGCTGGACGATGGCGAGGAGGTCGCGGTAGGTGCGCAGGCGAAAGTCGCGGATGTCGGAGCCGTTGAGGAGAATCCGCCCACGCGTCGGATCGTGGAAACGCGCGACGAGGTCGGTCACGGTCGTCTTCCCTGCGCCGCTGCGTCCGACGAGCGCGACCACCGTCCCGCCGGGAACGGTCACGTTGAAGTCGCGAACGACCGGCCGACCCTCGCGATACTCGAACTCGACCTCTTCGAAGCGGACCTCCTGCACCGCGACCGGCGCATCCCGTGCGTCGGCACGATCGGGCTTGTCATCCTCCAGCGCCAGGACCTCGAACACACGCTCCATCGCGGCGAGCGAACGCTGCAGCTCCGAGAAGGAGTTCACGATGTTCCACACGGGATTGAGCAGCAGGAATGTGTACCACTGGAAGGCCATGATGTCGCCGATCGTCGCGCGGCCGTCGATGTTCAGGAGGCCGCCGTACCACACGATGACGACGTTCACGCCCGCGAGCAGGAGCCCCCAGGACGTCCACAGCACGAGCTCGCGGCGGTGTGCAAACAGCTCCTTCCGCAGCACCGTGTGGCGGTCGCGCATGTAGTCGAGGAGCTCGCGCGTCTCGCGACGGAAGGCCCGCACCACGCGGATGCCGGAGAACGTCTCGCCCGCTCGCCCGTCGAGCGCCTCGACATCCTTGCGCACCGAGCGATAGATCGGCCGGACGCGGCGCGCGAGCGTGAAGCTCATGAGCATGACGCCCGGAATGATCGCAAGCGCCGTCAGGGCGAGACGCCAGTTCAGGTTCATGAGGACAATGACCGCGATGATCAGCCGGATCACCGAGACCGCCGGTGACACGACCGCCATCTGCAACAGGCCGGTCGTCGTGTCCACATCCCCGGTGAGCCGCGACAGGATCCCGCCGGTCTTCATCTCCCACAGCTTCGGCAGGGGGAGATGCAGCATCCGGTCGAACAGCGACCGCCGGAGTGACAGCATCACCTTCACGTTGAGCAGGCGCTGCCGATAGTCCTTCAGGACGTTGATGAGGTTCGAGAGGATGATGACGCCGAGGAACGCGGCCCCCGCCATGTGCAGGCGGTTGAGCCGTGCGGCTGCATCGAGCGCGGTGTTCAGCAGGACGCTATCGACGATGTACCGCATGAACAGCGGTTCGATCATCTGGAGCCCCGCGGTCGCCAGCGCGAGGACGAACACCGCCGTCACTCCGAGGCGATGCGGCGACAGCCACCGCAGATACTCGCGCAGGTATTCCCGTCGCTTGCCGCGGAACAGTCCCTTCCCCTCCGGCGCTTGCGGCGCAGCCGGCGCGTCCCCGTTTGCCGTCGGTGCGTCAACGACACCCTTCGCACGCTCGGCGGCTTCCGTCTTGTCGTCGAGACGCCCGTGCTTGTAGTCGTCGACGAACCCGCGGTAGCGCTGATGCGAGGAGCGCTGGACGTCTTTCTTCATGCGCCTAGTCTGGCCGCGGCTGCTATTCCGCGCCAGATCCGTGCGCCGCGGAGTGGGTGCGACTGGATCGTGGCAACGGCAAACTGCAGCCGCGGATTTCGCAGGAGCGACGCGGATAGGTCAACGGCAACTCCATCACTAGCCGCGGACGAACGCGGATTCACGCGGACAACTGCAACCGCAACGGGCCAACTGCAACCACGGAGGCCACGGAGGCCACGGAAAGGGCGACGGCAACAGCATTGATTGGCATTTCGGCGCAGAGTCCTTCCCGCCACGCCCACAAGGAATGCCGTTGCCGTTCTTCATGCTTCTCATCCCTTCATGCTCTTCCAGTTCAGGCTTCTGGAAAGCCAGCCCACGAGCGGGATCCTGACGACCGCACCCCCCTACACCAGAGCAAAGAACGCCAGCTCCTGCACCGAGACATTGCTCCGCTTCGTCAGCTGCACCGGCGTCGAGGCCCGGCCAATGAGCTCCCGATCCGCGAGATACTCGCACGCCAGTGTGACGCCCTCGACATCCATCGCGCGCTTGAAGTGATCCTCGATCTCGGTGCATGACCGCGCCTCACCGACCTCCTGCAGGTACTCCAGCACTGCCGCGAAGAGGGTCTGCGCGCGTTCGGCTACGTATGCATCGACCGCGGCGAGCGCCGATTCGACGGTGGCGCGTGTCTTCGACTCGTTGAGAAGGTCGGAGTAGACCACGCGGAAGAACGCAGGGTTCAGTGTTATCGCCTGCGGGATCACCTCGCGGTCGGCGAGCAGGCGCCGGCCGATCACTTCAATCTGCGCGAGCGGTGTCGCCGCATAGAGGATCCACAACGCCGCGTAATTCAGGTCGCCGCGCGTGAGGAGCCACTTGTGGGCCTTGTAGATCGGTCCGAGCGCGGCAGTGCCGGCACGCAGGAGCTGCACGCGGTTGTCGCGCTCGCCAATCATGCCGAGCCGCGACAGGAGGTCCGCGATCGTGTCGTCGTGGGTGTAGAGCAGCCGGCCCTTGGCGACGAAGGAGTGCATGAAGGAGTTGTGCGTCGCTCCCTCCGTCAGCTTCCGGAACTGCGCGCGCGGTATCATCAGCGCGTGAACGTTGATACCGTCCGCGTCGAGCGACACGTGCCCCTCCGGCGCCTTCCGGTCATCGATCGTGATGAGAACCAGGTCGATGTCCGATCGCGCCCAGACCGTATCGTGCGCGAGGCTTCCACAGAGGATCGCCGCCAGGACCGACCGGTCCTGTCGCACCTGCGCAACGAGCGCGTCGAGCGCCGCGGTGAACCGCTGCTCGACGCGCTTGTCGTTCATCCCCCGATCAGCGGCGCGGAGTGATCTTCCAGAGCTCGCCCTTGCTCGCGTCGGTGACGATGTACAGCGCGCCGTCGGGCCCCTGGCGAACATCGCGGACGCGCTGCCGGCGGTCGGCGAGCAGGTGCTCTTCACCCGTGACCCGGCCGTCCGCAACCGTCAGCCGCACGAGGCGCGTTGACGCCAGCCCGCCGATGAAGAGGCTACCGCGCCACGCGGGGAACGCATCGCCGGTGTAGAACTGCGCGCCGGACGGCGCAATCACGGGATCCCAGTAGTAGACCGGCTGCTCGAGACCCGGACGGCTCGTCGCCGCGCCGTCGATCGCGTCACCCGCATACTCGATCCCGTACGCGGCGAGGGGCCACCCGTAGTTCTTTCCCTTCTCCACGCGATTCAGCTCGTCGCCGCCACGCGTGCCATGCTCGATCACCCAGAGCTGGCCGTTCCCGTCGAAGGCGGCTGCCTGAATGTTGCGATGGCCGAGCGACCAGATCTCGGGCTTGGCATCTCCCTGCCCGACGAACGGATTGTCGGGTGGAGCGGCGCCGTCGGTCGTGATGCGCATCGTCTTCCCGAGGTGGCCATCGAGGCGCTGCGCGTGAGCACGCATCGGCTTGTCCGAGCGCTCTCCCGTCGTGACGTAGAGCATCCCGTCGGGTCCGAACGCGAGGCGTGAGCCGTAGTGCATGTTGTTGCGATAGTTCGGCAGCGCCCTGAAGATGACGCGCACTTCGCCGACGCTCTTCCGATCGGCGGAGAGCACGCCGCGCGCGACGCTGGTGCCGTTGCCTTCGCTCCGCGGCTCGGTGAAGCTCCAGTAAAGGGTGCGGTCGGTATCGAACGTCGGGCTCAGTGCGAGGTCGAGCAGCCCACCCTGCCCACCGGCATCCACACGGGGAACGCCGGTGATCGGCGCGCCGACCGTGCCATCGGCCGAAACGAGCCTGATATTTCCGCCCTTCTCGGTGACGAGGACATCGCCCCCCGCAAGCGGCTCGACGGCCCACGGCTTCACGAGCCCCGCGGTGACCACCGCGACGTCGAAGGCGACGTCCGACTTGATGCTGCAGATGCGCGTCTGGCCGGACATCGCGGGACGCTGATCGGCGCCGTTGGCCGACCGCGTCTCGACGGGAGAGCAGTCCGCCTGCGTGCCGACGGGGCCGCGCGCGGCCGCGCCAGCACTGTCGCCGCTCGCGCCGGCCGCGCTGCTGTCCACGGGTGAGTCGGACCGCGAGGCGCAGGCGGCGCCGAGCACGACGAGGACGATCGCGGGAAGGATGGGTGTTCGCAGTGAGTGCATGGGACCGGGGGAAAAGGTTGATCGAAGTCTAGCGGATCGAGTCTTGGTTCGCAGAGATCGGCGCATTATGCGAACGACGGAACGGCGTTGACCGCCGTCAAACCCGCTGTAGCCCCTTGCCAGTTCCCGCAAGAACGCCTACCTTCGCCTCACATGATGAGTACTCACCCCGTGAGCCATGCCCATGCCCCGTGAACCCCTCGGCCTCGTCCAGGGAACCGTGGACGTCCTGATCCTCAAGACCCTCACCGGATCGTCCATGCACGGCTACGCCATCTCCCAGTGGATCCGCCAGCGCACTGACGGCGCCCTGTCGGTCGAGGATGCCGCGCTCTACCAGGCGCTCCACCGCCTCGAGCGGAAAGGGTGGGTGGAATCGGAGTGGGGGATCTCCGACACCAATCGCCGCGCGAAGTTCTACAACATCACGCGCGACGGCAGGAAACAGCTCCAGGCCGACGTTGCCGAGCTTCGACGCTACGTGGACGCGTTGTTCAAGGTCCTGCAGCCGGCGTGAGCAAACCGTCCGGACGCCGGCCGCGCTTTCACCTCCCGTGGCGCTCGCGCCACGAAGTGACGGCGGACGTGGACGACGAGCTCGGATTTCACCTGGAGCTTGTTGCGGCGGAGCTGCGCGCCGCCGGCTGGTCGGAGGCCGACGCACGCCTGGAAGCGACTCGCCGCTTTGGCGATGTGGATTTCACTCGAGACTACTGCCGCACCGAGGACATTCGGCGCGAGCGAGGAAAGCGACGCATGACCTTCTTCGATGATCTCTCCCAGGACCTGCGCTACGGCGTGCGCGCGTTGCGCCGGTCCCCGGGCTTCGCCGCCGTCGCCCTGCTGACACTTGCACTCGGCATCGGCGCGAACACCGCGATCTTCAGCGTCGTGCGCGGCGTGCTGCTCGAGCCGCTTCCCTTCCGCGATCCCCATCGCGTCGTCCGGATCTGGCACGCCCATCGGGGCAACGGCATCACGGATGCTCCCGTGTCCGAGCCGGATTTCCTCGACTGGCGCGCGCAAAGCCGGATGGCCGAGTCGATGGGCGGGCACTTCACCGTCGGGATGGACCTGACGGGAAGCGGCGATCCGGAACAGATCTCCACCGCGCTCGTGACCGATGGGTTCTTCGAGACCCTCGGGACACCGGCGTTCATCGGTCGGGCGCTCATTCCGGACGAGCAGGTCGTCGGCCGGAATCGCGCCATCGTGCTCAGCCACGATTTCTGGTCCCGACGGTTCGGCGGGGAGCCGTCGCTCGTCGGACGGACGATCACGCTCAACGGCGAGCTGTTCCAGGTAGTCGGCGTGATGCCGAGAGGATTCATCTATCCCGCCGAGCGCGCCGTCGATGGCTGGGTTCCAATGTCGTTCTTCGGCCCCGATGACATCGGCCGGGTGCGCGGTGCACGCTTCATGAACGTCATCGCACGGTTGAAGCCCGGCGTCACGGAATCGCAGCTCGGGGCGGAGCTAAGCACCATCGCGGCGCGCCTGTCGCAGGAGTACCCGGATAACCCGGGATGGGATACCGTCACACTCTCGAGCATCCGCGAATCGATCATCGGCGAAGTGCGGCAGCCCCTCGTCGTGCTGATGGTCGCGGTGGCGATGCTGCTGCTCGTCGCCTGCGTCAACCTTGCGAGCCTCATGCTCGCACGCGCCACGGGTCGGCGACAGGAGCTTGCCGTCCGCGCGGCACTCGGCGCGGGACGCGGCCGCATTGCGCGGCAGCTCCTCACGGAGAGCCTGACGCTCGCGATCCTTGGCGGCCTGCTCGGCATCGGCCTCGGCGCGGTCGCGGTTCGCGCGCTCGCCGCATTCGGGGCGAGCGAGCTGCCGCGATCGAGCGACATCAGGATCGACGGCACGGTGCTGATGTTCACCGCCGCCGTCGCGATTCTCTCCGGGCTGCTGTTCGGGATCATGCCGGCGCTGCGTGCATCGTCCGGTCTCGAGCAGTCTCTCCGCTCAGGCTCCCGCGGGAACATCGGCGGGAGTGGCCAGAAGCTGCGCAGCGGCCTCGTCATCGCCGAGGTCGCCCTGGCGGTGATTCTCGTCATCGGCGCCGGGCTCGCGACGAAGAGCTTTGCGCGCCTGGCATCGGTGGACTCCGGCTTCGAGCCGTCGAACGCGCTGGTGGTGACGGCGGGGATGCCCGCCGCCTACCAGACGACCCCCGAGGCGATGCGGGACTACTACTACAGGGTGCTCACCGCCGTTCGCGCCGTCCCCGGCGTCCGGGCCGCGGGCTCGGTGCGCGACATTCCCCTGACAGGACGAAACGGCGAGATGGTGCGCCTCGACCTCCCCGGGCTCGCGTCGAAGCCGGGCGAAGGACCGCCGGCGCAGCGACATCACGTCAGCACCGACTACTTCAAGGCGCTCGGCGTGCCGGTCATCGCGGGGCGTGAGTTCGAGATGACCGACGGCCCCGACGCGCCGCGCGCGATCATCGTGAACGAGGAGCTCGTGCGGCGCGTGTGGCCGGGCGAGAACGTCGTCGGCAAGGTACTGCCGGTCTGGGGAGGCCAGGTCACCATCATCGGCGTTGTCGGCAACATCCGCCAGCGCGGGTTGGCCGAGCCGGCGGACCCCGCGCTCTACATGCATGTCCTCCAGCAGATGCGATCGCGCATGAGCATCGTCGTCCGCACGAGTGGTGAGCCGCTCCAGTACGCCGACGCCATTCGCAAGACGATCTGGGCACAGGATCCAACGCAGACCATCACCAGCCTGACGACGCTCGAATCCGTGCTCGGCAGCGCAATGACGCGACCACGGTTGCTCGCCTGGCTGCTCGCGCTCTTCGGCATCATCGGGCTCACACTCGGCGCGCTCGGCATTTTCGGCGTGCTCGCCTACGCCGTGAATCAGCGCCGTCAGGAAATCGGTGTTCGCATCGCGCTCGGCGCACCACCGCGCTCGGTGCTGGGACTCGTCGTCGGCCAGGGGATGCGGCTGGCCGGAATCGGCGTCGTGCTCGGTGTCGCCGGTGCGGCGCTGCTGACGAAGTCGATGCAGAGCGTGCTGTTCGATATCCGGTCGTCGGATCCGATGACGTTCGTGCAGGTCGCGGTGGTGCTGCTCGGCGCTGCACTGGTCGCGAGCGTGTTGCCGGCGCGGCGGGCGTTGGCGATCGATCCGGTGAGTGCGTTGCGATCGGACTGAGGCGGGCCGGTCGGGCCCACCCCCGAGGTGGGACGGCGAACGGCGAGCTGTAACTGCCAAGGCGGGTGCGAACTGCCAGGGCGGACATGAGGGCTCAACAGCGCGCTGAGCGCTGATCGCTGACAAACGCTGATCGCTCATCGCTTGACTTCGGAACACCAAGGGCCACGTCGTGGCGCGAGAGGTTTTGCGCCGAGAAGCCCACCAATGCCGTTGCCGTTGCCTAATCCGCGTTCATCCGCGTCATCCGCGGCCGCAGTTTGCAGTTGCACTTGTCCGCGTCAGTCCGCGTGCGTCCGCGGCCCATAATGCCGTTGCTGTTGCCTGCCGTGTCAGCGCGGCGAAATCAGTTCGTCAGCGGCAGCACCTATCCCTCCCGGGTATCGCCCCCAAGGAGCTGGGTCGGGTGACTGACAACGCGCGCCCGTGACATCGTCCTGCCGGGCTCGTATGCTTGTTTGTTCTGACAC
>JANPKQ010000387.1:0-3965 GCA_031426115.1 Gemmatimonadaceae bacterium
TCTCCAGCGCCTCGTTCTGCACGTCGAGCCGGATCCTGCCGGCGGCATCGGGTGCCACGGTCATGCGGTCGAGGTCGCGCCCGGCGAGCAGAGGTGCGATGCTGTTGGAGAATGCTTCCGCCTGGAGCACCCGCACGCCGGCGCTGTCGCCGTAGATCGTCGGGCACGAGCCGAAGATAATGACGGACCCTACCACGACGGTCGCTGCGGCGGCGGCGAGCCCGGCTGCCGAGTAAACCACAGTGCGTGCAGGGTTAACCTTGCGGTCATAGGTCTCGAATGCGAAGACGCTGTCGCGCGCGATGCTGATCGCCGTCTCGGCCGGTCCGGGCACGCGCGCGACGTCGTGGCGCTGGCCCGTGCCGTCCACGGTGCTCTCGCTGATCATGGCCCCGCCTGGGAAGACGATGACCCCGCCGTCGCGAAGGTGCACCTTGAGGGGCGTGATCACCCGCTGCGCCGGCCCGTTGGGGTCGATGGTCACGCGCTTCGTCGTCGTTGAAATGACGCACGCGGTGACGAGGACAGCCGTGATCGCCAGCGAGACGATGACCTTCGCGCGGGGGAGCGTTCGCATCGGCAGTACCCATGGCTCGAGTGAACGGACCGGACGCGCCAACATGAATGCCGCCCGGGGAGTCCACAAGCCCGCCCCGTGCTTCCGCTAGAGCTCCCCCGGCGCCGCCGACATCTTGACGCGATCTACCGCGACGGCTGCCACCGCCGCCGGCGACGGCCCCTTGTCGCTCATGAGGTGGGCGAGCCAGCGCGACTCCTCGAAGCTCTCGAAGAGAAACTTCGCGGCGATCGACAGCGGCACGGCGATGAGCGCACCGACCGGCCCGAGGAGCCACCCCCAGAAGACAAGGGAGATGACCACTGCGATCGGCGTGAGGTCGAGGCTCTCGCCGACGAAGCGCGGCTTGATGACCGTGTCCACCGCGAAGTTGATGACCAGGTAGCCGATGAGCACACCGGCCGCGCGCACGAACCCGTACTGCACGAGCGCGAGCAACGCCGGCGGAATGAGCGCCAGGAGGAAGCCGACGTTTGGAACGAAGCTCAGCAGGAAGGAGACGACCCCCCACAGCACGGCGAAGTCCACGCCGAGCGCGAGGAGCAGCGCCGTGTTGGCGACGGCGGCGATGAGCCCGAAGATCGCGTTGATGACGACGTAGCTGCGCATGCTCGCACCGAAGCGGTTCGCGCGATCCACCGCGGCGTGCGACGATGCGAGCGCGTCGCGCAGCTTCTCGGGATAGCGCACCGCCTCGATCATCATGAACGCCATCAGCAGGACGAGGATGGCGAGATTCCCGGCGGTCTCCGTGAGCCGGCGAATCGCGCGGAGTGCGTAGCCGACGAGCGCGCCCGGCTGGAGCGTCTCGCTCGAAAAGAGCCGCGACGTGTCGATCGGCAGCGCGGCGAGTTGCTGGGCGATCGTCGCCTGGATCGCGGCGACCCGCGGCTGGTACTCCGGCAGGCGATCCTGGAGCTGGACGAGCGACATCCAGACGAGCCCGACGAAGAACGTCATCGCGATGACGCCGAGGACGATGCCGGTGAGCGCAGCGACGGTAGGATGCCAGCCGCGGCGACGCAGGCCGGCGGACCCGGGGCTCCACGCGATGGTGATGAGCAGCGCAATGAAGACGGGGCCGATGACCGGGGCGGCGGCGCGCATGCCGGCGAGGACCGCGACGGCACTAGCGAGGGCGAGGAGCAGTCGGCCGAGCGGAGAGAGCGACGAGGAGGTCGTCATCATTCCGGTTCGTCATCCATCGCGGCTGCTTCGTCAAACAGCGTCGCGAGGTCGATGACGAGCGCCGGCACCTCTGGGTCCGGCTGCCAGGAAAGCTCCTGGACGACGATTTCCGGCCGATCGTCTGACGGACGCCACCGCTCGACGACGCCTCCGTCGATGTCGATGATCCAGTATTCCGGGACGCCGACGCCCTGATAGTGATCACGCTTGGTTACGCGGTCATGCCGGCGACTCCCACGCGACAGCACCTCGACAGCGAGAACGAGCGATCGCACGCCGCGCCAGCGACGACCGGGCCGTGTCCCGGGAGGAACGACGAAAATGTCGGGCTGCGTGATGTTCCCCGGACGTAGCTCGAGGTCGGCCGGAGCGAGAAACGCCGTTCCGAGCCGATGAGCCAGGACGTACGCCCGCACGGCCGCGTAGAGAGACCCGACGACGATCTGGTGCGGCGACCCCGGCGATGGCGTCACAAGCAGCTCGCCGTCGATGAGCTCGTACCGCGGGGTGTGCAGCGGATTGGCGTCGATGAGCGCCTCGACCTCGGCGCGCGTCCAGCGTCTCGGAGCAGCGTGGGGCATGCCCATAGTGTGCTCGGCTCGGCAAATGGAATGCAAGGGGCCATTGCCGCTCACGGTGGAACGGCAATGGCCCCCGACCATCATCGAACGAGCCCGACGCGTGACGCCGATCAGCGCTCCTTCCGGTACATCCGCATGGCGATCGGCGCTGCGAAGAGCACGATGACCGCCGACGCCACCACCACCCACATGACGTCAGTGGCAGCGGGCTTCCCGTGCATCAGCGCACGCGATGCATTCGTGAGGTACGTGACCGGGTTCCGCCCGACGACCGCCTGCAGCCACCCCGGCATCGTGGACAGGTCCACGAAGATGTTGCTCGCGAACGTCAGCGGCATGAGGAAGATGAAGCTCGTCGTCATCACCGACTCGGCCGTGCGCACCTTCATGCCGACGATGATCCACAGCCACGACAGCGCGAAGGCGAAGATGAGCACCAGTCCGACGGCGAGAACCACGCCGATGACGCCGCCCTGCGGGCGGAAGCCGAGGATGAGGCCGACGATGAGGATCAGCGCCGCGGCGACGGAGTAGCGGAACAGGTCGCCGGCGAGCGCGCCGAAGATCGGTGCGGGCTGCCACATCGGGAGGGAGCGGAAGCGGTCGTACAGCCCCTTGTGGATGTCGGTGTTGATCCCGACGCCGGTGTAGACCGTGATGAAGACGACGGTCTGCACGAGCACGCCCGGGAGCAGGAACTGGATGTACTCGCGCGGCGTCCCGGCGAGCGCGCCACCGAAGATGTAGGTGAACAGCAGCGTGAACATGATCGGCGTCACGGTGACGTCAAAGAGCTGGAAGGGAACGTGCTTGATCTTCAGCAGCGCGCGCCACGCAAGCGTCGTCACCGACGACAGCACCGATGCCGGCTTCGGCCGCGGACGAATCGCGAGCAGCTCCTGCGCCCGCTCGCTGGAGGGCAGGACCTCGCTGGAGGGGGCGACGGCGGCGCTCATCGTCCTGCCTCCACTGCCGAACCATCCGTGGACTTGCCCGTCAGCGCGAGGAAGACTTCATCGAGACTCGGATTCCCGACGGAGAACTGGTCGATGTCCACGCGTTGCGCGATGAGCAGCGTCAGCACCTCGGCGGCCTGCGCCGGGCTGTCGAGACGCGCGGTGATCTCGAGCGGGTCGGTCGCAGGGAGGACGCGTCCGCCGAGAACGCGCGTCACGAGCCCCTCGGCAAGCGCGCGCTGTTCGGGGCTGGCGAGACGAACGTGCAGGGAGTTCGATCCGACGGATGATTTGAGATCACTACTCGTTCCCTCGGCTATGACGCGTCCGTGGTCGATGACGGCCATCCGCTCGGCGAGCCGGTCGGCTTCGTCGAGGTACTGGGTCGTGAGGAGCACGGTCGTTCCGGAGGCGGCGATGCGGCAGACGAGCTCCCACACCTGGTTGCGGCCGCGCGGGTCGAGTCCCGTCGTGGGCTCATCGAGGAAGAGGATCTCGGGCGTCGCGACGAGGCTCGCACCGATGTCGAGCCGGCGCCGCATGCCGCCAGAGTAGGTCATCACCTGGCGTGAGGCGGCTTCCTCCAGCCCGAACGCTTCGAGCAACTCGGATGCACGCTCGCGCGCACCACGCCAGGAGAGGCCGAGCAGCCGCGCGACGAGG
>JANPKQ010000388.1:0-12346 GCA_031426115.1 Gemmatimonadaceae bacterium
CCTAAATAATTACCATTAACAGCTGCGCTATACCATCTTAAAGTACCAACTCCATTTGCAGTTAATAAAGCAGAATTCCCATTACAAGCACTTGAATTTGTAACAGTAGGCGCAAGTGGTAAATTACAATTTGTATTACACGAATAGTTATTTCTATCAACATAATTAGAAAGTCCAAGTTGCCCATAATTGTTATTTCCAGTGGCACAAAATTGAGTTCTATCGGCTTTTATAGTTAATCCATGCGATGCACCAGCATCAATGTTTACGTAATTGTTTTCGTTGCCAATTTGAACAGGATTTCTTCTGTCAGCATTTATTCCATCGCCTAATTCACCATTTCCCCGGGCGGCGTTCCCGACTTCATTGCGGTGACCGTCGGCGGTGGGCGCGAGATCGTGATGAATTTCGCCGATATCGCCGCGTACCTCGGGATCGCGTTGATGGGGAAGCTCGTCCTCAGCATCCTTCGTGCGATGCGCGCCTCGAAGCAGTGGGACCCCCGCACGCGACGCGCAAAGTTGCTCGGCGAGTAAACCACGCAGTTGACTGTCAGCTGGCAGCGGAGCAGCTAGCCGCTCGTCGCACGTTCTTCCAACGCGAATACGCGCACGGGCAGCGATCGGCTCCCGGCTGATAGCTCGCGGCGTTACTGCGCTGCGAGCGTCTTGCTGTCAGCCCCTTGCTGTGAGCTGAGCGCTCCCCGTGCGGCTCTGACAACTGGAAAACCGTGCGACGAGCGGCAAGCTGCCTGGCTACCAGCGGACAGGCGGCAACGGGGTGCGGGAAAACTCCTCACCCGACCACCAGTCCCTCCGCGAGCACCATCCTCACCCGGCTCCCGCTCGGCAGGCACCCGTCGTACTTCGCCCCGCGCCGCGCCGCCACCGTTCCGGCGGCCGCACCGGCCGCGGCGCCGATCACCGTCCCCTTCGTGTCCTTGCCGAGAACCTGGCCGAGGATCGCGCCCGCGATCGCTCCTGCCGCGACCTTCTTCGCATCGGAGGTGCCGCCTTCAGCGCGGACGCGCTGGAGCGAGTCCACCGGTGTCGCAACGCCGACTGGCGCGACCGCGCCCGCGCCTGTCTCGAGCGTGCGGACGCGGAAGGTAATGACGGCGTCCACGTCGCCCGATGCGGGTGTGACCGACGCGACTTCGAGCACCGCGCGGCTGCCAGCCGGAATCGTCGCGCCGTTCGAGCCGTACACGGGCTCCGAGAGCGTGGCGATGAACTTGTCGCCGATCTTGTTGGTGGTGCAGACCTGCGAGCCGACGGCGAGCGACATCGCGGTGCCCGATGCGATCATCGCGCGTGCTGGCGCCGGCGCAGGTGCCGGCACCGGTGCTGCGGCCCCGGGAGCCGGGTCGTAAGCGGGATCGGCACGCGGAGCAGGTGGTGGTGTCGGACGCGGTGTCGGCGTCCGCGTGCCCGTGGTCGCCCTCGAGACCGGGGCCCGTGTCGGAGGCGGAGCGAGGGGAGGAGCATCGCGAAGCTCGAGCAGCGCCGAGTCGGGCGTGGCGAGCGTGAGATCGCGTCCGAGGGTGCTGTCGGATGACAGGGCATCGGTGTCATCGCCGCCGCAGGCCGCGGAGAGCGTCGACGCGGTGATCATGAGGGCTGTTGCCGCGAATCGACGAATCACGGGAGAAGTGCGCATGGTGGGATTGGTCGTAGGGGTCTGCACCGGCCTCGCAGTGTCCTACCCCCGGACGCCGCCGGAGTTCTCGCTTGACCTGTGCTGCGGGCGACCGCAGCCTTGGGCATGACTCCTTCCGGAAGCACCCTCCGCGCGATCATCGTCGACGATGAACCGCTCGCCCGCCGCCGCCTGCGGTCACTGCTCAGTGGCGAATCGGACGTCGAGATCATCGGTGAGTTCGGCAACGGCCGCGACGCGGTGCAAGGCATTCGCGATCTGCGACCCGACCTCGTGTTTCTCGACATCCAGATGCCGGAGCTCGATGGCTTCGGCGTCGTGCGCGAGGTGGGGGTGTCCGAGATGCCCGCCGTCGTCTTCGTTACCGCGTTCGACGAGTATGCGGTGAAGGCGTTCGAGGTTCACGCATTCGACTACCTTCTCAAGCCTGTGGACCGGGACCGTTTCGCCTCGACGCTTCGCCGCGCTCGCAGCCGGGTCAGGGGCGACGACGCGCGCAGCCTGGGTGACAGGCTCGAGGCCCTCCTCGCCAGCCTCGGCTCACAGCGCGGTGAGCCGCAGCGCCTCCCCATTCGCAAGGACGGCCGGATCTTTCTCGTGAAGCCCGAGGACATCGACTGGCTGGAAGCCGATGGCAACCACGTCCGCGTGCACGTCGGCAAGGAATCCCACCTCATCCGTGAAACGCTGAGCAAGCTCGAAGCGCGACTCCCCGACCGCACCTTCATGCGCATCCACCGCTCGACCCTCGTGAACATCGCGCGCATTCGCGAGATCCAGCCGTGGTTCCAGGGCGACTACGTGCTGTTGCTGACCGATGGCACGAGGCTGACGTCGGGACGGAGCTACAGGGATAGAGTGAGGTCGTTGTTCGAGCAGGTGTAGAGTGTTGGGGAGCGGAACGGCGGTGAAGGCCACGGCGTCGACAGCGGCATCGGGCAAACAGAGGGGCGTGAAAACGTACGTAGAACTGAGGAGCGTAAACTCCGCCAACTCCGTCAACGTCGGCAAACCGTTTCACGGCGTTGACGGAGTTGCCGCCGTTCTAGTTCTACGTACGCTTTACCGCCGTCCAGTTTTGCCCGATGCCGCCGTCGACGCCCTGCATCAGTTCCGCCGTTGCAGTCCCTTCGCCCCCCTGGCTGTAGCCGTACCCGGTGCGCTCACCTCCCCCCCCGCTCCATTCACCCCGCCCCACGCACCCCTCGCCACAAAATCGTTCTCCAACACGTCGAACCGGTCGTAGACTCGCCGTCGATACGCCGCCTCGGCAACTTCACGCCCGCGCCGGCCAGGCATCGACAGTGAGGCATTCATGCGATCGTCCCGCGCCGTTCTGCTGTGTTGTGTTCTGGCGGCAGCTTGTGGTGGGGGTGGTGGCGGGGGGACCGATGCGCCGGTCGTCGCGACGCTGGCCGTGTCGCCCGGGGTGATCGACACGTTCTTCTCCCGCGGCGTCACCGTGCAGCTCAGTGTCCAGGCGAAGGACGGAGGCGGGAACGTCATCAGCACCCCCCCGCTGTCGTTCACCAGCGGCAGCACGAGCATCGCGACGGTCAGCGGCGCGGGCCTCATTACGGGGCAGGGCAACGGCAAGACCAACATCGAGGTCGCCTCGGGCACCGTCTCGAAGACCGTGGAGGTGGTGGTTCGCCGCAAGGTCGCGAGCATTACCGTGACGCCAGCGACCCGGACGATGCCTCCGGGTCAGACGCAGGCGCTCGTCGTGCGCGCATTTGACGGGCTCAATGCCGAGATCACCGATGGCCTGACGCCGACCTTCCAGTCGAGCAACACGGCGGCGGCGACGGTGAGCGGCACGGGCACCGTGACTGCCGTCGCCGTTGGCACGGCGACGATCACCGTGACGGCGGTGACGGTGGATGGAACGCGGACGGCGACGTCCCAGATCACGGTCGGGAATCAGACCTTCCCCAACAGCGCCGATGTCACCCTGCTTGCCTTGACCTTCGACCCCGATGCGGTGGACATCGCTGCCGGCGGCTCGGTGCGGTGGACGAACAACTCCGGCGGGACGACGCACAACGTCACGTTCGCGACCCTTGCCGCGAACAACATTGGCTCCCATTCCACCGGTTCGAACACGAGGACCTTCGCCGCCGCGGGCACCTATGCCTACAACTGCACCTTGCACGCGGGCATGTCCGGCACCGTCATCGTCCACTGACTCCAGGCGCACGCACGGATCGCCGCCGAGCCCGCGCAGATGCTCTCGCTGTCGCTGCCGCGATGATGGAGACCGCGAAGGGGGAACGAGTGCACGCCTCGTCCGAGCCGGATACGTTCGCCATCGATGGCGCGCGCTGCGCCGTCGAGTTCACGGTGCGGTTCCTCGGCGTGCACACCGTGCGTGGCCGCTTCGCGTCAGTGACCGGCAGCATCCAGCAATGTCCCGATGCGCGGCGCTGTGGCGTCGAGGTCCGGATCGACATCGCGAGCATTGCAACGCTCATCCCGCTGCGCGACCGCCACCTGCGGAGCTCCCACTACTTCGATGTCGCGCGATTTCCCGAGATGCACTTCCGCGCGCGGACCATCGAGCGCCGCGATTCGGGGATCATCGTTGCCGGCCCGATCACCATTCGCGACGTGACGCGCGAGATCCAGGTGACGATGGCCCGCATTCCGGCGAAGGGCGATGGGAGCGCAAAGCTCGATGGCCGCATCAGGTTCCGCGGACATTTCGCCCTGGATCGAACCGACTTCGGAGTGCGTGGCCTCGGTATCCTCGGCGTCGCCGACCGGGTCATCGGACGCATCGTCGATTGCGAGGTGGAGATCGAAGCGGTACGGTAGTGGTCCATGTACCGCATCGCTCTCTGCGCCGCCGCTGTGCTCGCCCTGTGCGCGCGCACGCAGCCCGCGCCCGTTCAGGACCCGGTCCCCGCGCAGCGCCTGCCGCACGTCCTCATTGAGACGACGGTCGGATCCATCGAGATCGAGGTGGACTCCGTGCGTGCGCCGATCAGCGCCGCCAACTTTCTCGCCTATGTCGATGCCGGCACCTACGATGGGGGGCGCTTTCATCGCACGGTGACGCCGGCGAACCAGCCCACCGACTCCGTGCGCATCGAGGTGATCCAGGGAGGCGCACATCCCGCGCGCGCGTCCGAACGCCGCGCACCGATTGCGCTCGAGCGGACGTCGGTCACGGGACTTCGGCATCGCGATGGAACTCTCTCGATGGCGCGCGGCGCCCCCGACAGCGCCGTGTGGGATTTTTTCATCTGCATCGGCGACCAGCCCGCCCTCGACTACGGCGGCGCCCGCAATCGCGATGGCCAGGGCTTCGCCGCCTTCGGGCGGGTAGTGGCGGGCATGGATGTCGTGCGCCGGATCCAGGCATCGGCGGCGACGCGACAAGCCCTCACTCCGCCGATCGAGATCACCCGCGTGCGACGCAAGGGGGAGGAGGGATAGGGAGTGGGACGTTGGGCCTGGGGCGTTGCATCCGCCCTTGTTTTTGACAGTCGCGCTGCCATACTCCCGGCATGCTCAACATAAACCTCACGGGCCGACGCGCGCTCGTCGCCGGCGTTGCCGACGATGGTGGGTTCGGCTTCGCGATCGCGAAGTCCCTCGCGGAAGCCGGCGCCACGGTGGTCGTCGCGACCTGGCCGCCCGCCATGAACATTTTTCTCCGCCTGCTCGAGCGCGGAAAGATGGATGAGTCTCGCCGCATGAGCGACGGCTCGCTGCTGACGTTCGAGAAGATCTACCCGCTCGACGCCGCGTTCGACACGCTCGCCGATGTCCCGGAAGAGGTCCGTGCCAACAAGCGGTACCAGGACAACGGCGACTACTCCATCGCCGGACTTGCGGAGCGGCTGGCCGCCGACTTCGGCGAGCGTCCGCTCGATATTCTCGTGCATTCCCTCGCCAACGGACCCGAGGTGAAGAAGCCGCTGCTCGAGACGAGCCGCGCAGGCTATCTCTCCGCGGTGGGCGTCAGCGCGTACTCCCTCGTCTCGATGGTGAGCCGCCTCGGCCCGCTAATGCGACAGGGCGGATCGGTGCTGTCGCTGACCTACATGGCGAGCGAGCGCGTCATTCCGGGCTACGGCGGCGGCATGTCGTCGGCGAAGGCGGCGCTGGAGAGCGACACGCGCGTCCTCGCCTTCGAGGCGGGGCGCAAGTTCGGCCTTCGCGTCAACGTCATCTCAGCCGGACCCTTTGCATCGCGTGCGGCGAGCGCCATTGGCATCATCGATCGCATGGTCGAGTACTGCGCCGCGAACAGCCCGATGGCAGACGCCCTCACTGCTCCCGAGGTTGGTACCACAGCCGCGTTCCTCTCCAGCGATCTCGCGACGGGAATCACGGGGACGACCGTGTACGTGGACAAGGGCTACCACACGATGGGGATGGCGGTCACGGCGAACACCTGAGGTCGCGCCGCGAGCCGTCAGAGGCACAGGGGTTAGCCCGGAGAGAGCTGTCAGCTACCCCTGTGCCTCTTCCCGCTGACGGTGCTTACCGCACGATGCGAAAAGTGCCTGCGATCCTCTCGCAGGCACTTCGACCATCACCCGCATTGTTCGAACGGGAGGACTACGGCTGCTTCGTCGCCTCGAAGCGCCCGCGCCTGATGATCGAGTCCGGCTTCGCCGCGAGCATCGTCGTGGCCGTTCCGACGAGCTTGCCATCCTTGAGGCGGCCGACCGAACGGAATACCACCTGGGTCTTCGGTGTCGTCGTGCTCATGTACGGCTTCGACGTTGCGACCATGCTGTCGGCGTCGTAGACCACCGAGTATCGCACGGTGTCCTTGGAGTTCTCGAAGACGAGCTTCGACGTCGAGTCGGTGTCGCGGATGGACGTCCAGCGGTTGGTGACCGAGTCGGTCGTCTCGGCCATTGTCGTTCCGGACCAGGTGCCGGCGACATCCGCTGCGGTCAGCCGTGCAGGCGCTGCCGGCGGCGGTGGGACCGTACCAGCCGCGCTGTCGGTGGTGGATGCATCTTTGGTGGAGCACGCGACGACGGCGAGTGCGAGCAGGAAGACTTTGCGCATTTGGAGCCTCGGGATGGGGACGCGGCCGATGAACGCATTCGCGCCTGGTCGCGGGAGACACCAACATGCAGTGTTCGGGAGTCCGCCGCCAGATCGGCCATCTGGTACATGTGAGAAGGGCCCGCGATCGCTCGCGGGCCCTTCCGGCCTTGAGTGGCGGGTCAGCGGCTGGTCCGCGGGTCGTCCACGATCCAGCTCTGGAATCCGGATCCGCCGACGTCCACGACCCGGAGGACCTGGGTGTACTTCTGCCCACCGACGTCGAGGGTGACGAGGTAGCTGCCGGTCTCGACGGGGCCGGGCGGCGCACCACCGCCCCCACCACCCCCACCCCCGCCACCGCCACCCCCACCAGCGCCACGGCCACCGGCCGGTGCCGCACCGGGAGCTGCGGGGATCGGAGCCCCCTCGCCGGGCCGCGGGTTGTATCCGGCAGGGAAGCCCGGAAAGTTCTGCGGTGCCGCACCGGCCCCACCCCGCCCGCCGGCTCCACCACCGCCAGCACCACCTCCACCGCCGCCACCACCACCGGCGCCGCCCCCACCGCCGCGGCCGAAGTTGGCGCCCGCACCACGCGTGAAGGCCCACGTCACCGTATGCATCCCTTCGGTGTTCGGGCCCGTCAGGCGGCTCACCGTATCACCCTTCACGTCGGTGATGACGATGCTGACCGGCGAACCCGCGCGGCTGCCAAGCCGATAGGTGATCGGCGCGCCGTATGGCGCGTTCGTTCCCTGGTAGTACTGATCGGCATTCAGGTTCGTCGACAGACCACCCGACCGCGGCTGGTTGTACTGGTACGCCGTCGGCATCGCGAACAGCGCGGCCGGACGGCGCATGAGGCTGTCGGCCATCTGCTGGAGCGGCGAGACGGGGACGATCCAGATCGACCGGCCGTGCGTCGCCGCAATGAGCTCGCGATCGCGCGGATGCACCTTGAGGTCGTGCACCGGGACCGTCGGCATCCCGGTCATGAACTGCTGCCAGGTCGCGCCGCGGTCGAGGGTGATCCACACCCCGACATCCGTGCCGACGTAGAGGAGGTTCCGGTTCACCGGATCCTCGGTGATGACGTGCACGAAGTTCGGCCGATCCTTCGGGATGTTGCTGGCGATCGAGCGGAAGGACTTCCCGAAGTCCGTCGAGACGAAGACGTACGGATTGAAGTCGCCTTCCTGATGGTTCTCGAACGCAACGTAGACGGTGGCCGAGTCGAAGCGCGAGGGCTCGACGTGGCTCACCCAGCTCTTCGCCGGGACGCCCTGGATGCGGGCAGTGAGGTTCTCCCAGTTCGCGCCGTCGTTCTTCGTCACCCAGACGTTGCCGTCATCGGTGCCGGCGTAGAGAATCCCCGGCCGCACCGGCGACTCGTTGAGCGACACGATCGTGCTATGCGTCTCGGCCCCAGTGGCATCGCTGGTGATGCCGCCGGTGCGGTCGCGCGCCGGAGTGCCGTCCGGGTTGCGGCCCGTGCTCACACGAATCCGCGCCGCGTCCATCGTGGAGAGGTCCGGCGAGATCGCCCGGAGGTTGTCGCCCATCTCCACCGACTTGAAGACCCGGTTGCCGGCCGTGTAGAACGTGGACGGGTTGTGTGGCGACAGGAAGAACGGCGTGTTCCAGTTGAAGCGCGGCGCCGGATTCGCGACCGAGTCCGCCGTCATGCGCGTACGAATCTCGGCGATCTGCCGTGCCTGCTCGACGGTCTGGGGCTTCGTCGAGTCGGGCCAGATCGTCCGGATCTGCGCCGTGTAGCTCGCACGGTTGAAGCTGTTGGGGCGAATGCCCGCCGACGCGCCGGTGCGCTGGTTCAGCCGGCGCATGCTGCCGCCCTGCGACTCGGTGTAGATGATGGCCGGGTCGCGCGGATCCTGGGCGGTCACGAAGCCATCGCCGCCGCCGACGTGGTTCCAGTCGGCGAAGAGGATCGGTCCCTGGCGCTTCCGGCTCGGTCCGCACCAGGTCCCGTTGTCCTGGAGCCCGCCGCAGATGTTGTACGGCACCGCCATGTCGAAGCTCGCCGCGTAGAACTGCCCGAGCTCCATGTAGCGGAGGTCCTGCCAGGTGCCGCCCTTGTCGAAGCTCTGCGCCGCGCCGCCGTCGTGCGCAATGATGATGTGCTCCGGATCCTTCGGGTCGATCCACATGCCGTGGGTGTCGACGTGGACGGTGAGGGCCGTCGTCCGGGTGGTCTTGCCGCCATCGTCCGAGAAGGCCACCGGCGTGGAGCTCCAGTAGACGCGATCGGGATTCGACGGATCCACGCGAACCTGCGAGTAATAGAAGGGCCGCGTGTTCTTCGTGGACATGTGCGTCCAGGTCCGTCCCGCGTCCGCCGAGCGATAGAGGCCGCTCGCCTGTGGCTGCGCCGGCGTCGCCTCGGCCTCGACGACCGTGTACATGATGTCGGGATTGCTGAGGGCGAGGGCGACCATGATCCGGCCCTTCAGCTGGGTCGGGAAGCCGTTGCCCTTGATCTCGGTCCAGGTGCGGCCGGCATCGGTCGTCTTCCACAGGGCGCTGCCCGGGCCGCCGCTCCGGAGGAAATAGGGACCGCGCTGCCGCTCCCAGCTCGTTGCCCAGAGGACGTTCGGGTCGCGCGGATCCATGGCGATGTCGACGAAACCCGCCTTGTCGCTGATGAACTTGCTCAGCGCCCAGGTGCGGCCGCCGTCGGTCGTCTTGTAGAGGCCGCGCTCCGGGTTCGTGCGCCAGGTGGCGCCGACGGCCGCGGCGTAGACGATGTTCGCGTCCGTTGGATGGATGACGACGCGCCCGATCGACTCCGTCTTCTCCAACCCCATGAGCTGCCACGTGATGCCACCGTCGGTGGACTTGTAGATCCCGCCCCCCGGGGAGATGGAGTTACGTGCGTCCTCCTCACCCGTCCCTGCCCAGATGACGTTCGTATCGGAAGGCGCGATGGCGATGTCGCCCATCGAGATGACCTTCTCGTTCTGGAACACCGGGAAGAAGGTCGTCCCGTTGTTGACGGTCTTCCAGATGCCGCCTGCCGCCGCGGCGACGTAGAACGTCTTTGACGGAAACCCGATGCCTTCGACGTCGGTGAGCCGGCCCCCCATGTTCGACGGCCCGATGGTGCGCCAGCGGAAGCCGGCGAGCGTCGCGGAGTCGAGCGGGGTGGAGAGCTGAGCACTGGCCTGCGGGGCGATGGCGATGAACGCGCCCGCGACCAGCGCGAGCGGAACTGATCTGCGCATGTAGTGGTGGTCGGATGGAGGGAGGGCCGGCGGAAGCCGGGAGACAATAGGAGCAGTACGCCGCAGCGCCGGGGTGCGTTGAGCCGGCGGCAGACAAAGTCACGACTGGAGTGAAGCAATGGAAGGATTCGTTTCGCAGCGCCCACCGATCGTGGCTCGTCTCACCGCTGCCATGGCCATCGCCATGGCGCTGACGACCGGCATTGCACTCCCTGCCGCGGCCCAGCGCGCGACGGTCCGCGACAGCGGTGGCATCACCATCGTCGAGAACTCGCGAGCCGCCGTCCCGCGCACAGCGTTCACCCTCTCGGCAACGCCCACGGTGCAGGTCACGGGGCGGAACGACGTGCTCGAGTACCTCTTCTCGCCCAACGTGTCCGCCGTTGCGCGGTTATCGGACGGGAGGATCGTCGTCGGCGACCAGTGGTCGTTCAACGTCCGGGTCTTCGACACGAAGGGCAAGCACCAGCGCACCTTCGGATCAATGGGGTCAGGTCCGGGGCAGCTCGCACCGATCACACGAATCTTCATTCTCGCGGCAGATACTATTGCAGTAGTTGATGGTCGCATCAACCTCTTCACGCCGGAGGGGAAGTTCATCCGCGTCGAGAGCATGGGGTTCAAGGGGATGACCCCGATCTCGCTGCTTACCGACGGTGATTGGGTCACGCGCCGGGGCACCGGCCGGGATTCGGTCCGCGTCTTCCGGGTGGCGCGCACGGCGAAGGGCGCGTCGGCCGCCGACACCGGCGTCCGGCTCGCCGTCTACGACCCGCGCGATCCGACGCTCCAGGGCGGGGCCTACGTCCTCAGCACCATGGGCGCGACGCCATTCCTTCCTTCGGTCTCGATCGCCGGACTCCCGAACGGCTTCGTCCTCGGTGATGGCAAGACCTTCGAGATCCTCGAGTACGCAGCCAACGGCCGCCTGCGGCGGATCATCCGACGCGACGTGGACCTGACGCTCACCGATGCGATCAAGGCCCGCTACCGCGAAGCGGAGCTCGCCGGCAAGTGGGGCCAGGCCAAGGACGCCACCGAACAGCGGCTGCGCACCGCGGCCTATCCGAGAACGATCCCGGGATTCCAGCGCCTCCTCACCGATCCGACCGGCCGCATCTGGGCGCAGCACCAGCTCATCGCCCCGCAGATCCCGCTGCAATGGAGCGTGTTCGACCCCGCCGGGAAGATGCTGGGCGTCGTGGCGGTCCCGGTCGGGTTCCGGGTGTTCGAGGTTGGATCGGACTACATACTCGGCAGACTGCGCGACGCGAAAGGGCAGGCGCACATTCAGCTGTATACGCTGGTGCCGGTCGGGTAGGCAGGCGGATTGGCGAGCTCTTTCACGATCCGGAGTGGCGGCTGGCTTTCCAGAAGCCGGAACTGGAAGAGCATGAAGGGATGAAGAGCATGAAGAAGGGCAACGGCATTCCTTAGGGTTGCCTGCTGCTCGTTCCGTGGCTTCCGTGGCCTCCGTGGTTGCAGTTAGCATTTGCCGTTGCAGTTGTCCGCGTGAGTCCGCGTTCGTCCGCGGCCAATAAATGCCGTTGCAGTGGCAGTTGATTTATCCGCGTCTTTCCGCGAAAATCCGCGGCTGCAGTTATAGTTCCCGACCGACGCACGGATCCCTTGCGGATGCAATTTTATCGGTTGATCTGGACCGACCAGTCCATACAAGAAAACGGGGCCCGTCGCATACCGCGACGAGCCCCGTTTCTCCTTCAGAACCTCGCCTAGCGCCGAATTATCTGCCCCGTTGGCGTTACGACCGTTCCGGCGACACCGGCCCGCACGACCCTCAGCGGCTGCGTGAATCGCTGCCCACCAACGGTCATCGTAACCAGGTAATCTCCGGTATCCACTGGACCGACCGGTCCACCCGCTCCGCGGCCTCCACCGCCGCCGCCGCCACCCCCGCCGCCACCACCACGACCACCCGGTGCAACAGGCGCATTCGGGTCGCCCTGTGGCGATGCGGGACCCGCGGCCTCACCCGGACGCGGGTTGAACCCGCTCGGAAACCCGGGGAAGTCCTGCGCAGGCCCGCCCTGACCACGCCCACCGCCGCCGCCTCCACCTCCGCGGCCAAAGCCGGCGCCACCACCACGCATGAAGTTCCATGTGACGCTCTGTACGCCCGGGTTCGCGGAGCCGACGAGGGTGCCCACCGTGTCGCCGCCAACGCTGGTGATGACGATCGACACGGGAGCAGTCGCTCTACTACCGAGATAGTAGGAGATCACCGCGCCGTACGCGGCATTATCGCCACGCCACGGACGGTGGCCTGGCGTCCCTTCGCCGGAGGCGGCCTCGTCGTACTGTAGTGCCATCTTCGGGGCGAACAGGTGCGCCGGCTTCCTGGCGACGCTGTCGCCCATCTGCTGGAGCGGCGCGACATCCGCGATCCAGATCGATCGGCCGTGCGTCCCGGC
>JANPKQ010000389.1:0-5457 GCA_031426115.1 Gemmatimonadaceae bacterium
GGGGGGTATGGGACCCCGTGTCCAAACTCAATTGCTCGGGCTGGGGCACTAATGCCTGCGGGGGGGGCCGCGTTGGCCCGGGCCCCGCGCCGATATCATGCCTCGTCCGCCATCATCTTCCTACCAGTTGACCTCCGCGCCGATCTGATACCGCCGTGCATCGGTGACCACACATCCCGGCTGCCCGAAGGCTGCGATCTGTGCCGGAGTCGTGCCTCGGTCACCGGTGTTATAGCAGCCGAAGTTGTCGCGATTCAAGGCGTTGAAGAGGTCGAGCGTCACGCCGAGCGCCGACCCCGCACGCCCGAACGACGGGAAGTCCTTTCGGAACCGGAGATCCACGTTTCGGTACGGGAAGGTCCCCGGCACGGTGAATCCACCACGCTCGTAGGCGTTCCCGGTGGTTCCTTCGCCGCAGAATCGGCCGGGGCAGCCCACATCCTGCTTGTACTTCCCGCCCAGCACCGCGACGCCGGAGAACTGGGTTCCCCAGAGATAGGGCAGATCGGTGATCCAGTTGCCCACGATCCGGTGCTTCTCGTCGTTGGACGGATGCTTCGGGATGCCCGCGGCGTTCGGGAAGGCAAACACATCGCCGGCGCCATCGACCCCCTTCAGCGTGCGGGTCGCGTAAGTGTAGGCGAGGCCGGCTCCCCATCCAATGGACGTTCGCGCTTCGCGGCGATACGGGCGGTCCGCCTGGAAGAGCAGCGCATTGTACCATGTTTCGGCGTTGTTCGCCGAATAGATGAAGTTGCTGAACCCGTGCGGCGCCAGGTCGAAGCTCGTGCAGCAACGGCCCTGGTCGTTCAGGCCAAAGTTCGCCCAGTTGAGCGTCATCTGATCCGTGCCGTGCACTCCCGCGTAGGTTGCCGAGACGGTGAAATCGCCGAGCACCTGGCGGACGCCAACGCTGTACTGGGTTGACTTGGGAGGCCGGGCCTTGTTGTCGATCAGCCAGGCTTCGGGCCGGCCGGATGTCCCGACGAGGGCGTCGAGCACTGCCTTGTCGGCCGTCAGGTAGGAATCCTGGAACGCCACCTGTCCAGCCGTGGGAGTAACGCCCCGCGGAGCGAAGCGGACGGTGAGCTCGGGGTGGGTCAGCTTCTGGGTCTCATCCACGGCAAACAAGTCGAACAGCGACCGGTCGTAGTAGACCCCCCATCCTGCGAAGACCGTAGTACGGCTGTTCTGGTCGATCGCGTACGAGAATCCGACGCGCGGCTGGATTGCGCCATAGAACGGCTTGCGATTGTCACCCGTGCTGATGTAGCGATCCAGATCCAACGGGGTGATGAGCTGGCTGTTGTAGCGAGTCAGCGTGTCCACGACGTTCTGTGGGGTCACGTAGTCGTAGTTCAGCATGTGCGACTCGTAGTCCCAGCGGATGCCGAGGTTGATCGTGAGACGCGGCATCGGCGTCCAGTCGTCCTGCAGGTAGAGTCCGACCTGATTGTTGTTGGCATCGAGGTTCGGATCTCCCGTGGCGTACACGAGCTCGTACGGTGTCGCGAAGTTGTATGTCTGGCCGCCTTCGGTGGCGCGATACCGGAACTCGGGAGTGCCGCGATTGTCCTTGAACACGTCGTACTTGACGAAGTCGATGCTCGCGCCGGTCTTCACGACGTGCTCGCCCCACATGCGAAATCCGGAATACGTGAGGTCATCGCGCAGCCCGATCCGGCGCTGTATGAAGTCTTGCGTGCTGAGATTGCTACCAATGCGCGCTTCGCCGCCCGTGTAGAAGTAGATGCGATTCGGCATGCCGGGGAACGCCGGGCTCGGATTGCGCTGGAAGCGGGAGAAATCCACCTTCGCCTCGTTCAGCAGCGATCCGACGAAGTAGCTGTGCTTCGCCTGGCCAACCGAGACGTTTTGCCGGTAGTCCACCGCGGTCTGTTGCGCGTTGTTACCGCCGAAATCGCGAATGTCGGTCTCGTCACGGTAGCTGAAGCTGACTTCCGCGGAAGAGCGATCGTTGATGGAGCTGTTCAGCTTCCCGAAATAGAGCTGCTGCCGGAAGGGGGATCCGAAGCTGCCGTTGTATGACGCGAGTCTGACGGTGTCGAGCGCGGGGAAGGCGCCGGCCGCCGGCAACGCGGCAAAGCTGACGCGGTTCGTCCGGTTCTGGTTGTTCCCTTCGAACGACGCGAACACGTGGAGTTTGTCCTTGATCAGCGGGCCGCCGACACTCAGCGCTGTCAGCGTCCGGCCGTAGTCCGGTTTCCGGAACGTCGTCGGATTCGCGTTTTTGTCCTTGATCTGGAAGGTGTCGAGCGACACGAACTTCTCGCTCATGTACCCGACGAGTGCATTGCCGCTCCACACGTTCGTGCCCGATTTGGTCGTCGCGGTGATGACCGCACTCGACGCCTTCTGGTACTCTGCCTTGAAGTTCTGGTTGAGGATGCGGTACTCCTGAATCGCGTTCCGGGGGAATGGATTTCCGCGGCTCGCATCCTGACCGGCCACGCCGCCGGAGGTCAGGTCGTTCTTCAGGCTGGTTCCATCGATGAAGACGTTGACCGCGTTCGGACCTTGGCCGCCCGCCTGGAAGGTGCGGAAACCGGCGTTGCCGTTGATACGGTCCTCCGTGACAGTCACGCCGGGCGACAGCTGCGCGAGGTCGAGGAAGTTCCGGCTAGGCGTCGGGAGCTTCTCGATCTGCTCGGGGGTGATATTCGTGGCTACCTCTGAGGTGCGCGTTTCGGCGACGGGTGCCGCCACGACGACGACGCTGGACAGCTGCTGCGCCTGGGCGGCGAGGGCGAAGTCCTGGATGTGCGTCGCGCCGATCTGCACCGTGACCGAGCGAACTTGCGGCGACGTGCCAATCCGCCGGACGGTGAACTCGTAGGAGCCCGGGACGAGACCAGGAAGAATGTACGTGCCGTCGTCGCGGCTCACCGTGCCCCGCATGACCCCGCTCGCCACATTGCGCGCGGAAATCTGCGCCTCGGCCACTGGAGACGCCCCGTCGCCGGTGACGGTCCCGCGCACGGTGCCCGTCGAGCTCTGCGCAGAGACGCTGCCCGCCCACAGGACCAGTGGGCTGACGACCGCGAGCACCACGGCCCGGACGAACCGTTGAAGTTTGAAACTGCTGCTGATCATGTACAGCTCCTGTGATAATGGTGCGATGACATCAGATGATCGTTTCGGTGGTTGCGCTTGCGCAACCAAGGTCGCGCGTGAGGGTGAGGTGGGGGACGCTCGACGGGCCGAGCGTCACGGACGCGTGCGAAGGGCGATTCACCCATGGTCACCACCGCACGACTGCCGGATGACGAGGGTCGTGGGCAATGTAGCCTGGGTCTTCTGGTGCTGGTTCTTTTCCTCCACGGCATGCAGCAGCGTTCTCGTCGCCCGCTCACCGAGCTCGCTGATGGCGACGTGCACGGAGGTCAGCGGAGGACTCATGTATCGCGCGATCGGGATGTCGTCGAACCCCGCCACCGCCACGTCCTCCGGAACGCGAAGGCCTGCCTCGCGCAAGGCGCTCAGCGCCCCGATCGCCATCGAGTCGTTCGCGGAGAAGATCGCCGTCGGTCGCGGCGACAGCTCCGCAATCTCGGCGGCTGCCCGATAGCCGCTGGCCTCGGTGAAGTCGCCGCTGCGTTCCCATTCCTCGCGCCACTCCGCGCCGGCATCCTTCAGGGCGGCGCGGTACGCCCGCAACCGTTCGGCGGCGTCGTGGTTCCGCTCGTGGCCGGCGATGAAGGCAATGCGCTCGTGGCCGCGGCCGAGCAGGTGCTGCACCATCGCGTAGGCGCCGCCGAAATTGTCGATGTTGAGCGAATCGAAATCGGTGCCCTCGACGACGCAGTTCAGCAGGACCACCGGACAGTCGTCCGGCAGATTGGCGACGAGTGCCTCGGCGTCGATGTCGGGCGACATCACGACGAGCCCATCGACCCGGCCGCGCATGGCACGCATCGCCGCCTCGAGCTCGCGGCGGTCGTTGTGCGACCGCGAGACGAGGATGTGATATCCGCTGCGCTGGGCCGTCGGGTCGATGCCGCGAATCACTTCGGAGAAGAACTCGCCGTACAGGTCTGGGAGGAGCACGCCGAGGGTGTTCGTGCGTCGCGTGATGAGGCTGCGTGCGGCGCTGTCGGGAGTGTATCGAAGCCGTGTCGCGACGGTAATGATGCGCTGCCTGGTCTCGTCACCGACTGGCCCGCTGTCGTTGAACACGCGGGAAACCGTGGCGACCGAGACACCTGCCTCACGGGCGACATCCCTAATGGTCACTTTCACGCGTTCCAGGCATGAACCATGAGCCTTCCGGGCTTCGGTGCGTGGGCATGCTGACCGAGAGCTGCGACTGGAAACGTTTACAGTCGGGACGAGCGATTGTCAATGGTACGAGTTTTACGGGGGACGCGCGGGTAATCCCTCACAATGGAGGTGTCCCGTTTGGGCGTAAGGCGGGCCGCTCGAACTCACGGTTCCCGCCTCGGACGCGATTACGGAATGCGGCTAAGCATCCTATTGATCAGAACGACAGGCACACGCCTCGCCCATATCGGACGAGGCGGTGCCGGATGCCCTGCTCTACACTTTCCGTCTCAGTGAATCGAGGACCGGATCACTTTCCCGATCCAGGTCTCGTCGCCTCAGGCGCCGCCTTGTATCAGCTCCCGTAGCAACCCGAGGGATATCCCTGAAGACTGACGGCCCGTTCGACGAGCCGTGATTGGCCCCCGGCATCTGCAACCTCCAGTCTGAGCGTGATGGTCGTGGATGTCGGGTAGGATTGGTAGTAGAAGCCATACCCAGTCACAGACGGTGCTGACGGGCTCGTCGAGAAGACGAACCCCGTGGACGGCGTGCTCCAGTTGGCGGACCAGTAGTACGAATAGGGGGGTACGCCGCCGCTAACGGTCGATGTCCACGTACAGGAGTTGTTGTGGCCTATATTTGTCGGCCCGGCTATCCCGGCAGTCAACGAGTTCCTGAACAAGGCCATGTCGGCCTTTCTGTCATTGAGCACGCTCGCGTTGTTTTCCCAGTCGGTCGTGCCCATTGGCTGACCGGTTGGTGGAAAGATGACGTCGGGGTTGGACCAGTACTGCTCTCTCGTGCAAACGCCCGGTCTGCAGGCGTTGTTATATGCCATTATGGTGCGCCACTGTCTGTTCGGGTCGACGTATCCATGTCCCCATTGATAAAACCAGAACGTGTCATCGACGAAGCGGTCGTGGCGGGCGGACAAGAGGTGTCCAATCTCGTGAGCGAATGTATAGTTGCCCGTCGCGCACTCATGACGCACCGCAGCGAACGCGGTAGATGCGTCTGCCCAGATGGTTGACGCGATGCCACACCCGGAATCTGCCGGTTGCGGGTGCACAAGGAGGACTACCACGTCGGCGGCGTACTGGTTGCGCCACGTATGCACCTCGTCCATGATGCCGTCCGATGTTGCTTGGAGAGCGTCGACGTGTTGTTGCCACG
>JANPKQ010000390.1:0-13641 GCA_031426115.1 Gemmatimonadaceae bacterium
GTGGTCCACTTCGGTTGGTTGCCGCCGGAGCCGCGGATGGTCTGGCCGTGCAGGTAGGAGATCTCGAAAGGCCACCGCAGGCCTCCCTGTCCGCGTCCCTGGCTCATCGAGAAGGTGAACCCGGCACCGATGCGGTGCTCGGTCGCGGCGGTTTCACGCTGCAGGGTCGTCGCATCCAGCGCCACTTCGCCAAACCCCGTCACAGCGCCGGGAATGGTGAAGGTCCCGCGAAAGCGATCTTCCGACTTTCGCCGGAAGAGGTAGTGCGCGATGAGCGAAAAGTGGCGCGACACCGAATAGCGCGGAACAGCATCGATCTCGACGATGTCGCCCAGGTCGCGCTCGACCAGCTGCGCGCTGAACGCCGGCGGAAAAATGTCCGTCGTGCTGCCCGGGATGCGTGCGACGACTTCATCGGCGAGCTGGATCGTGTAGCGTGCGCGGAGCGATGTCGTGAGCCGCCGGGCAATCTGGAGATCCACGGCCGTGCGAAGCTCGATGTCGCTCTGTCCATCGCCCGTGGCGATGTCGAAGATGTCGTCGGGATCGTCCTCCTGGCCCGTCGCGAACCGATAGGCCGCGCCGACCGCGGTCCGCACGCCGAATCGCGTCGCGCTGTCGCCGAAGGTATCGAGGACGAGAAACTTTACCGTCGCCTCGATGTCGCCGATGTGACTGCGCTCGACGAGACGGAATGCGTCCAGTCCGAGGCCGAGCGGGGAATCGGGATCGGTGAACTGCGCCTGCGCCTGCGCGGCCGTGAGCGGCGTCTGCGCGCCAAAGGGCCTCGCCGCGATCGGATTCGCATCCGGGGCCAGTCCAAGCAACGATCGATAGAGATTGTTCATTGCCGTCGCGCGAGCTTCGATCGCGGTTTGCGCGGGCGATACCGCGCGCGGGACGAACGGTGCAGGCGAGGTCGCCGTGTCGCTCCCGTACACGGACTCGATCTGGTCGCGGAAGCCACGCGACTCCACGATGAGCGCTTCCGCCGCGGCGCGGTTCGACTCGAGCGCGGGGCACGATCCGGAGCCCGGGTTCGCCGAGCAGAAGTCGAGCCGGGCGCGAAGTGATGCGGCGGCGCTCGTGACCTGATCGCGGAAAGCGGTGTTGGTCGCGCGCGCCGCGCCGGCGACCAGTGAGGGATTCAGCCCAACGTTCCCCTCTGTGCCCATCGGATTGAAGTCAAAGCCGATGGCATTGCGCGTCTTCACGTAGGGAACGACGACGCCGATCATGAGGCGCGGGGCGATGCCGATGTCGAGGGCGATCGGCATCGTGACAGCGTTGACTACCGATGTGACGATCGGCTTGCCGAGCGAGAGCACAAACGCGGGCTGACTTGCGAGCGCACGGATGCGCTGTTCCGCTGCGGCGAGCGCTGGCAGCTGCACGGCACCCAGATCCTCGACACTGTAGTCAGCGGCGAGTGGCTCGAGGCTCCCGTTCCTGCGTCCTGGTGTGTTCAGCCCGTAGCGCTGATCGGCCGTCCACGAGCCAAGGATTGCGTCAAGGCGAATGACACCAGGGCGGAGGACCGTCGCGTCATCGAGGGGGCCGGGGGGACGCTGCGCTCCCGCCGAGAGGGGAAGCCACGCCAAAGCGACGACCGCCGACGCGTGGAAGAGGAGGGTGCGTCGGGCTGAAACGAGGCTCCGCACGGAGTCGATAACGTCTTGCGGCGAAAGAAGAAAGCGTGACTCAACGGTCGTTGACGCGCGGGCCGGAGGTTACCATCCTTCACCCGCACTGTCAACTCGAAACGCCACCGTGAACATCATCGCGCCACCTCGCATTCCCTGGCAGGTCACGGGGAACCACTGGCTCTCTCTCCCGTGCATCCATCCTGCCGACGGCGCGGTGCACGCACTGGGAATCATTCATCGTGGTGCGCGCGCAGCGATCGAGATCGCCGGCGGGCCAACGTTTCTCGAGGGAACGGCGGCGCCCTTGCTCCGCCCGGTGGTGACGGTCAATGGACGGACGACGCCGCTCGGTGCCGATGGAATGGCCTGGGAGCGCGTCATGGAGTGGATCCCGACGTTCAATTGCACCGTCGACGGAATTGGAGTCCGGGGGACGATCTTCGCGCCTCATGGCCGCGATGCCGACATGCCGGGCGCGGTATACCTGCTCGCGATCGACAATCGCGGTACGGAACCGGTGACGGTTGGCGTCGCGCTCGAGGGGACGCTCGGGCACCGGCAGCAGCGCGTCAGGACTGCACGACCGTTCGATGATGCACATCGTGCAACGCGTGGCGACGATGGTGCGCTCGTGCTCGAAGGGGCGGCGTTGCCGGGGCTCGTCGCACTCGCGCTGAGCGCGGACGAGACCGCGGACGTCGAGATCGGCGAGGGAGAGCGCCCCACCTTCGCGCTTCGCCGCACGGTCGCCATCGAGGCGGGGGGCCGGGCTCACTGCGCCTTCTACATCGCCGCGGGGCCGGAGCGCGATGGCGCGCAGGCAACCGTCGCCGCATTGCGTCGCCGCGGATGGCGCGAGCTGCTTTCGGCCACTCGCGACGCGCTCCGTGCCCTCGAGCAGTCGACGACGAGCCACGAGGGGATGGACCGGCTCATCAACCGGAACCTCCTCTTCGCCTATTTCTTTGCGGTGGCTCGGGCGCTCGACGATGCGCACTACTACCTCGTCCGCACGCGTGCGCCATGGAATGGCCGGGGCGTCACCGTTCGCGAGTGGGACGCGCTCATCTGGACCATCCCTGCGGTGCAGCTCGCGGATGCGCCGCTGGCGCGCGAGCTGTTGCTGCGCGCGTGCGAGCTGCACGGCTATGCGCCCGGCCAGGGCGTCCACTATCTCGACGGATCCTTGTTCGACCCGGGGTTCTCGCTCGAGGGTGCCGCGGCGTTCGCAATCGCTGCGGACCGGTACATCCGGGAGACGGGCGACGACCAGATCGTGGACGAGCCCATTCTCGCGGACACATTGTACCTGTCCTGCGAGGACATCACCCGCCGACGGGATCAGCGCATTCCGCTGTACTCTACGGAAGTGACCCCGTCCGGTACCCCGCCGGAGTTTCCGTACTCCCTGCACGGCAATGCGGTGACGGCGCAAGCGCTTGACGTGTTTCGCCGGACGCTGGATGAGGAGACGGCGAAGGATGTTGAATCCCCCGACGCGGTGCGCGCCGCGGTTCGTCGGCACTTTGCCGTCGACCAGGGCGGGAAGCAGGTTTTTGCGTCATCGTGTGACCTCGCGGGCAAGTTCGCCACGGCCGACGATCCCGTCGCGTCAGCGCTCTGGCTGCCGTTGTACGAGGGAGTCGATCGCCAGGACTCGATCTATCGCCGCACCGTCCGGGGGATCGGCGCCGACCCGCATTCACTGGCGCAGCAATGCGCCCGACTGATCGGCCCGGAAGCCGGCGATGTGTTGCAATGGCTTCGCCGGGCACCGCTCGACAACGGACTCGCCGCGGAGATCGTCGATGGCCAGGGGCTGGCTGTCGGCAACGGCGGCGACGCGTCGCTGTCCGGGCTCGTCGCCTGGTGTGCGTGGTACGCCGTGCACGCGCTCGGCGTCCGCCCCGCATCGTGACACGATGATTTCCTTGTCGTCGCTCCGACGGGCGGCTACATTCCGGTCGCGCGGGAATAGCTCAGTTGGTAGAGCACAACCTTGCCAAGGTTGGGGTCGCGGGTTCGAGTCCCGTTTCCCGCTCTGGATGCGATCGAACGGGAAGGGCATCTGCCTTTCCCGTTTCGCGTTTCACGGCGCTGCGGGTGGCGTCGCGTGTTCGGGTGAAGGGTCGTGGGGCAGGTAAGCCGTCAGCCGGGATGGCGAAAGCGGTAGACGCACGAGACTTAAAATCTTGTGGGGGCAACCCCGTCCGGGTTCGAGTCCCGGTCCCGGCATTCTCATGGTCCAATGCGTGACGCCGCTCGTTGGCGCGTTGCCTTCAACTGTCTCGAAGCCCTGAAGTCCGTTGACTGAGCCCGGAACGCTGCGCGTCCTTCAGATCGGCAGTGGGAACCTGTTCGGCGGTATTGAAGTGTGCCAGCGAACGCTCGCGGCGCACCGTGACGCAGCCCCCGATGTAGAGCAGGAGTATGCCTACTGCTTCGAGGGGAAGCCTGCCGAGGAGCTCCGCAGGACTGCCGTTCCGGTGCACATCCTCGGCGAAATTCGATATAGCAGGCCCTGGACGATCCTGGCTGCCCGACGGGCGCTCGCCCGACTGCTCCGGCAACGCCGTTATGATATTGTCATCTGCCACGAGGTATGGGCGTACGGCGCCTTCGCCCCTACTATTCGGAACTCGGGCTGCATGTCAGTGCTCTGGATTCACGACAGGCACGGCGCCGGCGGCACCCTCGAGTTCTTCGCACGGCGCACGCTTCCCGACTTTGTAATCGCCAATAGTCACTGGTCGCTCGAGAACTTCGACCAGTTCATGCCGGGCGTCGAGCACCGCGTTCTGTATTGCCCGGTCGAGCTCGACCCGCCGCGGGATGAGGCGACTCGTCGGAGCATGCGCGAGACGATGTCGGTCCCGCCCGATGTAACCGTCATCGTGCAAGTTGGGCGGTGGGAGCCACACAAGGGACACCTCGCGCACATAGAAGCGCTCGCGTCGCTCCGTGACAACCCCAAGTGGGTCTGTTGGCAGGTCGGGGCTCCACAACGCGGTACCGAACAGGAATATTTCGAGCGCGTCCGCGGCAGGGCCGAGGAACTCGGCGTATCCGATCGAGTCCGTTTCATGGGGTGGCAGTCGGACCTGGCCGCAATCCGTGCCGCCGCCGACGTCTATTGCCAGCCGAACATCAGTCCCGAGCCGTTCGGACTCACGGTCGTGGAGGCGCTGTCTGCCGGCCTCCCGGTGATCGCCTCGGCGGAGGCAGGACCGTTGGAGATCGTCACGCCGGAGTGCGGTATCCTCGTGGCGCCTGGAAGCGCGTCCGAGCTTGCTCCCGCGCTCCAACGGCTGGTCGCGGACCCGCGCGAGCGTATCCGCCTCGGCGTCAACGGACTTGGGCGTGCGCGTCAGCTTTGCGATCCCGATCAACAGGTGCGCAGCCTCAGCAAGCTCCTGCGGTCGCGCGCGCTGACCTCGAAGCGGCGCATCACCTGAAGACTGCCGATGAACTTTCGGCAGCCTTCAGTCCGCTCGGACTGGCCCGCTCCGTGCAAATGAGTGATCACTTCTCAAGGAGGCAATCATGGAACGAGGCACTGAATTCCTGAAGGCGCAGGTCAACAACGCGGTTATGCAGCATCGCACGCTGCTCCAGGCGCTCGAAGATCACGAGGGTCAGGCCGAGGACCGCCGATTCCGCGATCTTTGCGGCCGCCACATCCCGCACATGCGCGAGCACCAGCGCATGCTCGAGGAGTACCAGCAGCAGCTCGGCGGTGGAGATGAAGGGATGGTGAAGAAGGCGATGGGGAAGGCCATGGGCATCGCCCGTGACCTCGCCGACAGCGCGCGGGAGAGCGATTTCCTTCGCCTCGTCGGTGACATCGTCATGGCACGCCAGGCGGAGGACACCTTCAAGACCTTCCGCGAGGCGGGCAAGGCTCTCTCCATTGAGCCGCTGACGCGGATCGGCGATATTGGGGAGCGCCATCACGACGAGTACGCGAAGGAGGCCAACCGGCTCGCGCAGGCGATGTTCGTCGAGCATGTCCAGGGTGTAGACGGCGCGACGACAGCAAAGACTGCCACTCCTGATCTTCGCCCGTAGTTCGGGGCACGCGACAGGTGAAAGGGGATGCGACGATGTCGCATCCCCTTTTTCGTCGCCGTTCGCGCGGTGGCTCGCGGCCACAGCCCTCGACCCATTGGCGCACGCCACTTCCCTCCATCGACGCGCACGCTGAAATTCCGCGCATGACAGACGTCGTTGCGCTCGCGGCCGAGCTACTGACCATCGAATCCACGAGCGGAGGCGAGGGAAAGGTCGTCGACTTCGTCTCCCGTTGGCTCGTCTCGCGAGCCTGGAACGTCTCGCTTCAGCAGGTCACCCCGGGGCGCGCAAATGTCTGGGCATCGCGCGCCGGGGGAGGGGTGACGCTCTCCACCCACCTCGACACGGTGCCGCCGTTCGTCGCACCCCGACTCGAGGACGGGAAGCTCTACGGCCGAGGGGCGTGCGATGCCAAGGGCATCGCAGCGGCGATGCTGGCCGCTGCCGACCGGCTCGCCGCATCCGGCGAGGATCGCGTTGATCTCCTCTTTGTGGTCGGAGAGGAAGCCGGCAGCGATGGAGCTCGCGCCGCGAATCGCCTGCCGGCGACGAGCCGCTTCCTGATTAATGGGGAGCCGACAGAGAGCCGCCTGGCGAGCGGCGCGAAGGGGTCGCTGCGCGTCACCCTGCGGACCTCCGGGCGCGAAGCGCACTCCGCATATCCGCACCTCGGAGCGTCCGCAATCGAGCCGCTCGTGCACCTGCTCTCCACCCTTCCGAGTGTAGAATTCCCATCCGATCCGCAGCTCGGCCCCACGACGGTCAACATCGGTGTCATACGCGGCGGCTCCGCAGGCAACGTCATTCCGGCGAGCGCCGAAGCGGAGTTGATGGTGCGGGTTCCCGGTGATGTGGCCCTCGTTCGTGAGACCATAGAGCGGTGGGTGGGCGGACGTGCGCAGATCGAGTACGGCTCCCACATCCCGGCGCAACGCTTTCACACGGTGCCCGGCTTCGAGTCTGCGCCGGTGGCATACACATCGGACATCCCGCTGCTGAGCCGGTGGGGCACGCCGCTCCTGTTCGGGCCGGGCTCCATCCACGTCGCGCATACCCCCGACGAAGCCATCTCCGTCGCGGAGCTTCGTTCCAGCGTGGATGTCTACGAGCAGCTGACTCGCACGTTGCTCGCTGCGTGATCACTCGACGCGCTCCCGCGCGGCGCGCTCGCGTTCCCGTCGCCGTGCTTGGTGCCACAGGCGCGGTGGGTCAGACCTTCGTTCGGCTTCTTGCCGAGCATCCGTGGTTCGAGCTCCGGGAGCTCGCCGCGTCGGAGCGATCGGCTGGGCGAAGCTACGGCGAGGCGACGCACTGGCTTGAAGGGTCGTTGAGCGCGGCGACTGCCGCGACTACCGTCGTCGCCTGCGATCCGGCCCACGTTCGCTCGCCCATCGTGTTTTCGGCGCTCGACTCATCGGTGGCGGGCGAGATCGAGGGGGAGTTTGCGCGCGCGGGGCACATGGTGCTGAGCAACGCGCGAAACTACCGGATGGACGTCGATGTCCCCCTCGTCATTCCGGAGGTCAACGGAGATCACCTCGGCCTCCTCGCCACGCAGCGGGCGCGCCGCGGCTGGTCAGGCGGCATCGTTACGAACGCGAACTGCGCGGCGACGGTCGCAGCGCTGGCGTTGGCGCCGCTTCATGAGCGATTCGGGCTCAAGCAGCTGTTCCTCGTCACCATGCAGGCTGTCTCGGGAGCCGGGTATCCAGGTGTCGCGTCGCTGGACATCCTCGGCAACGTCATTCCGTACATCAGCGCCGAGGAGCCCAAGCTCGAGACAGAGCTGTGCAAGCTGCTGGGTCGACTCGGCGAGGGCGTCATCGAGATGGCGCCGATTGCCATCAGCGCGCAAGCCAACCGCGTTCCGGTCCAGCATGGTCACACGGTGTGCGTGTCCGCGAAGTTCGAGGATTCGCCAACGCTCGATGCCGCCCGCGCCGCCTATGGCGGTTGGACGGGACGTGCCGACCTGGGGATGCTACCCAGCGCCCCGCGACCGCCCGTCGTGTTGCGCACGGAGGCTGATCGACCGCAGCCGCGGCGCGACGTCGACACGGGGCGCGGCATGACCGTGGTGGTCGGTCGCCTTCGGGAAGATCCGATCCTCGATCTCAGACTTGTGGCGCTTGGACACAACACCATTCGCGGCGCGGCCGGCGGATCGATCCTGAATGCGGAGCTCCTCTACGAGCGCGGAGAGCTCCCTCGGCCGTGATCATCGTCAAGTTCGGCGGCACGTCGGTCGGAGATGCCGACGCCATCGAGCGGGCGACGGAGATCGTGCGCGGACGCCTTGACCGAAAACCGATCGTCGTCGTTTCCGCGATGGCCGGCGTCACGAACGAGCTGCTCAACCTGGCCGATCAGGCATCGCATGGACACCTCATCGGCGCTCTGCGCGCGGTGGAGGGACTGCGCGACCGGCATCTCGCGGCCGCGGCCGCGCTGCTCGGCGGCACGGAGGACGAGCTCGCCGGAGACCTCAGCGCCCTGATCGACGAGCTCGCAAGCCTGGCCGAGGCCATCTCGACACTCGGGCATCTCACGCCACGGTCGCTCGACACGATCGCGGCCTTTGGGGAGCAGCTCTCGGCCCCGCTCGTGGCGGCGGCGCTGACTCACGCCGGGTTGCCGGGGGAATTCGTCGACGCGCGCCAGGTCATCGCCACCGACGAGACCTTCACGCGGGCCGAGCCGCAGCCCGATGCCATTGCCGAGCGCGCCAGGTCCATCCTGCTGCCGGCGGTGCGCGGCGGGCGCATCCCCGTGATGGGCGGCTTCATCGGATCCACTGCTCGCGGGATCACGACGACGCTCGGTCGCGGCGGTTCCGACTACAGCGCGTCCCTGGTCGGTGCCGCTCTCCGCGCCGATGCGATCGAGATCTGGACCGACGTCGATGGGATGCTGACGGCAGACCCCCGGGTCGTTCCGGGCGCGCGCCTCATCGAGCGGATCCGATTCGACGAGGCATCGGAGCTCGCCTCGTTCGGCGCGAAGGTGCTGCACCCGAGCACGATCGCTCCCGCGGTGCAGTTGGGCATTCCAGTGTACGTCTTCAACTCGCGGAACGCCGGCGGCGCAGGCACGGAGATCACGTTCGATGCGCCGCGATGCGCCGTGCGCGCGGTCGCTGGCAAGACCGGCATCGCGGTGGTGAAAGTCCGGTCGAGCCGCATGCTGCTCGCCCACGGGTTTCTCCGTACGGTGTTCGATGTGTTTGCAAAGCACCGGATCTCGGTGGACGTCGTCGCCACCTCGGAGGTGTCGGTCTCCGTGACGGTAGACGAAAGCGGTCCGCTGGAGGATGTCGTCTCGGACCTCAGCGCACTCGGCGATGTCTCGATCGAGCGGAACCGGGGCATCATCGCCCTCGTCGGTGCGGGCCTCAGCGATGACGGCGCCGCGATGGCGTGCGCGCTGACCGCCATCGGCGCGGTTCGCGTGCACATGCTTTCGCTGAGCGCCACCGGGATCAACCTCACTATCATCATCGATGGCGGCGAGGTTGCCGCCGTCATGGGTCGTCTCCACGACGCCTTCTTTCCGTCGAACGCAGAATGATATCGCCTCGCATTGCACTCATCGGCTACGGCAAAATGGGCCGCGCCATCCGCGGCCTCGCCGTCGAGCGCGGCTGGACGGTCACCGGCGTCGTCGAGCGTGACAAGGGCGGCATGTCCGCGCTGTCCGGAGCGGACGTCGCGATCGAGTTCACGCGACCTGACGCGGCCGTGGGAAACATCCGCGCCGCGCTCGACGCCGGGACGCCGATCGTGGTTGGTACAACCGGATGGTACGACGAGCTCTCGGGGGTTGCCGCAGACGTCCGGGCCAGAGGCGGTGCGTTGCTGTGGGCGCCGAACTTCTCCCTCGGCGCACTGGTGCTCCGGCACATTGTCGAGGACGCTGCGCGCCGCCTGCGCGAAGTGCCCGGTATCGACGCGCACCTCATCGAAACGCACCACGCCGAGAAGCGCGATGCGCCATCGGGTACAGCGATCGCGCTCGCCAACGCGGCCAAGGCCGCGCTCGGGCGCGCGGTGCCGATCACCAGCGTGCGCGTGGGGAGTGTGCCCGGCACGCACGAGGTGCTCTTCGACGCGCCATTCGAGCAGATCCGCCTCGAGCACGTCGTGCGCGACAGGCGCGTGTTCGCCGCGGGCGCGTTGCACGCCGCGGAGTGGCTCATGGGCAAGCAGGGAGTGTTCACCCTCGAAGACGTGCTGGACACGCAGCGAGGCGCGACGTGACTGACAAGCGACTCCGCGGTTGCGGTACGGCACTGGTGACGCCGTTCGCGCGGGATGGCGCGGTCGATGAGGGTGCCCTTCGGCGACTCGTGGACTGGCAGATCGACGAGGGCATTCATTTCCTCGTGCCCTGCGGCTCGACGGGAGAGGCCGCGACCCTCACCGCAGCCGAGCATCGCCGGGTGGTGGAGATCGTCGTGGAGCAGGCGCGCGGACGCGTTCCGATCTGCGCCGGTGCCGGATCCAACGATACCCAGCGGGCGGTTGCGCTCTCCCGGGAGATGCAGGCCGCCGGTGCGACGCACCTGCTGCACGTGAGTCCGATGTACAACAAGCCGCCGCAACGCGGTCTCGTGGCTCATTTCCGGGCGATCGCCGAGGCCGTCGATCTGCCGATTGTGATATACAACGTTCCTGGCCGAACTGGCGGCAACATCGAGGCGCGGACGACGCTCGAGCTCGCGGAGGTGCCGAACATCATCGCGGTGAAGGAAGCGTCGGGCAACCTCACCCAGATCGGCGACATCATTCACGGGCGCCCGCGGGAATTCTCCGTCCTGTCCGGCGATGATTCGCTGACGCTCGCGGTGATGGCGGCCGGGGGGGACGGAGTGATCTCCGTCATCTCCAATGCCACTCCTCGCGCGATGGCGGAGCTCACCGATCGCATGGCGGCGGGCGACCTCGCCGGCGCACGCGAAATCCACGAGCGCCTGTGGCTGTGGATGCACGCTGCATTCGCCGAATCCAACCCGATTCCGGTGAAGCGAGCGCTTGCGCTCATGGGGCGCATCGCGGATGTGCTGCGGCCACCGCTCGTCCCGCTGGCGGGCGCGCACGAATCCGCGGTTCGCGCTGCGCTCGTCGCGGCCGGTGCACTACCGTGAGCGAGGGAGATGTCGGCGTTCTCGAGGCAGCGATCGAGCGTCTCATCAATGATCCGAATCCAGCCGCTGCGCCGCATGCCGCGCGAACGGTTGGGCAGCTCCTGCTTGCGCTCGAAGGCGGCATCGTGCGTGCAGCCCGGCGGGATGCGGACGGTCGATGGCACGCCGTCGCCTGGGTAAAGCGGGGAATTCTGCTGGCGTTCCGGATCGGAGTGTTGCGCGAGATGTCAGGCCATCCGGAAGGCTCGAGCGTCTTCTCGTTTATCGATAAGGACACCGTGCCTCCGCGACGCATGACGCTGGCCGACGGCGTGCGCATTGTCCCCGGTGGCTCGACGATTCGCACGGGCGCGTACGTTGCTCGCGGGGTCGTCTGCATGCCACCGATGTATATCAATGTCGGAGCGCACGTCGGTGCCGGGACGATGGTGGACTCGCACGCGCTCGTAGGCTCGTGCGCGCAGGTGGGCGAGCGCGTTCACCTCAGCGCCGCAGCACAGATCGGCGGCGTCCTGGAGCCGGTGAGCGCATCGCCGGTGATCATCGAGGATGATGTCGTCGTCGGCGGCAACTGCGGTGTGTACGAAGGCACCGTCGTCGGGCGCCGCGCCGTGCTCGCGGCAGGAGTCGTCCTCACCCGCGGCACACCGGTGTTCGACCTCGTCCAGCGGACGATCCATCGCGCGACGACGGATGCGCCGTTGATCATCCCCCCGGGCGCCGTGGTCGTCCCCGGAGCGCGCGCGGTCCGCGATGAGTGGGGAGAAGAGCAGGGGCTCTCCCTTCAGACTCCCGTGATCGTGAAGTATCGCGACGAGAAGACGGACGCCTCCACGGCGCTCGAGCAATGGCTGCGATGACACAATGCGAGATCCGTGTGCCGGGCGACAAGTCACTGTCGCACCGAGCGCTCATCTTCTCCGCGCTCGGCGAAGGCACGTCCCGCGTGCGGGGCATACTCCACTCCCACGATGTCGAATCGACGGCTGGGGTCCTTCGTTCACTCGGCGTCGATATCCCGGCGCTCGCTGACGACATGGTCATCGGTGGGCAGGGGCTGCGCGGCCTCCGGCCCGCAATGGGCGATCTCGAATGCGGCAACAGCGGAACGACGACCCGGTTGATGGCGGGCATCCTCGCGGCGCATCCCTTCACCAGCCGCCTCATCGGCGATGCCAGCCTCAGCCGCCGCCCGATGCGGCGCGTCGCCCAGCCGTTGACGGCAATGGGTGCACGCTTTCAGTGCGAGGGAGGCGATCGGCTTCCGATGACGATCACCGGCGCCGCACTGCGCGGAATCGAGTGGCGCAGCGAGGTCTCGAGCGCGCAGGTGAAGAGCGCCGTCCTGCTCGCGGGACTCGTTGGGGGAGTCGTGGTGAGCGTCAACGAGCCCGCGAGATCGCGCGACCACACCGAGCGCATGCTGATCGGGCTGGGCATTCGCGTCGATATCGCCGGCACCCGTGTAACGCTTCGGGAGTCCCACGCGCTTCCGCCCCTCGACATCGAGGTCCCCGGCGATCCGTCCTCGGCAGCGTACTTCGTCGCGCTGGCGGCCGCGAATCCTGACATCGACATCATCCTCCCCGGGGTCTGCTTGAACGAAACCCGCAACGGCTTCCTCGGTGCCGTCCGGCGAATGGGTGCGTCGATTGATCTCGTTCGAACCGGGACCGAGGCAGGGGAGGAGGTCGGCACGATCACTGTTCGCGGTGGGGAGCTGCGCGGGATCTCCATCGACGCCGACGACGTGCCGGCGATGATCGATGAGATCCCGCTACTCGCTTGTCTCGCGGCGCGCGCCGAGGGCGAGACCGTGATTCGCGGTGCCGGCGAGCTTCGCGTCAAGGAGAGCGACCGGATCGCCGCCGTCGCGGCGAATCTCGGCGCTCTCGGCGTGCGGGTGGAGGAGGCTGGCGACGGGATGCGGGTGAGTGGCACCAAGTCACCCCTTCGCGGCAAGGTCCACGCGTTCTCCGACCATCGGATCGCGATGGCGTTCGGCGTGCTCGGAGCGCTGCCGGGAAACCGGATCCAGGTCGATGAGCCGTCCTGCGTCGACATTTCCTATCCGGCGTTCTGGGACGACCTGAGGCGGGCGACCGCGTGACCGTGCCGTCGCCGCCCCAGTCGCGAAGCGCGACGCTGAAGGGATTCGTCATCGCGATCGACGGGCCGGCGGCATCCGGCAAATCGTCCACGGCGCAATGGGTCGCGGATTCCCTTGGCTATGTCCATGTGGATTCGGGTGCCCTCTACCGTGCGGCGACGGCCTGCCGGGCACGGCGAGGCGGACCTCCCGAGGAGTGGACCGAAGATTCCGTTCTCGAGGCCGCTTCGCGCGTAACCCTGCGGATGGTGGGCACCTGGCTCGAGCCGCTGATCGACGGAGTCCCCGCCGAAGCGGAGATCCGCGGGACGGCGATCACCTCCCAGGTCTCTCTGGTTGCCCAGATGCCTCGCGTCCGATCATGGGTGAACGATCGAGTGCGAGCATCCGCGGAGGAGTACGACGTCGTCGCTGACGGCAGGGACATCGGCACCGTCGTATTTCCGGACGCTCCGCTGAAGATCTTCCTCGTTGCCGACCCCTGGGAGCGCGCTCGGCGCCGGCTTACCCAGCAGCTGGCGCGCCGCCCGACGGATGAGGAGATCGCGGCCGAGACCGAGCGCCTCGTGCGGCGCGACGCCCGGGACTCCACCCAGACGGTCCAGGCCAAGGATGCGATCCTGATCGACACCACGTACCTCACCCAGCCCGAGCAGGTCGAGCGGATCGTC
>JANPKQ010000391.1:0-26898 GCA_031426115.1 Gemmatimonadaceae bacterium
TTTCCTTGGCCAACACCACGATGCTGCGGCCTTCGGGCGTCTCGTCGGCCAAAGACGCGAGCTGAGCCGCGTCGGCGAGCTCGGAGTCTTTGACGCCCGGCGCCGGCACAAACGCGGTCGCCTGACGGTTGCCGAGGGTGATCGTCCCGGTCTTGTCGAGCAGCAAAACGTCGACGTCACCCGCGGCTTCGACGGCGCGGCCGGAGGTGGCGATGACGTTGGCCTGAATCATTCGATCCATCCCGGCGATTCCGATCGCCGAGAGAAGGCCGCCGATGGTGGTCGGGATCAGACACACCAAGAGGGCGACCAGCACCGTGAGTGGTGCTGGAGCGCCCAAGCCGCCTGAGGCTTTGACCGCAAACATCGAATACGGAAGTAAGGTGACGGTCGCGAGAAGAAAGATGATCGTCAGGCCAGCCAGCAGAATGTCGAGCGCGATCTCGTTTGGCGTCTTCTGGCGTTTTGCGCCTTCGACCATCGCGCTCAGACGACCGAGGAAGGTCACACCAGGGTTGCTGGAGATCGTGACGCTCAACCAGTCGGAGAGCACGCGAGTGCCGCCCGTGACCGCACTCCGATCGCCCCTCGCGCATCGATTTCCGCATTAAACCCTTTGGGCCTCAGGGTGTGTCTCACGGAGCACCTGACTCGAGTCAGGCCGATTTCGCCTCGTATGCGCGAGCGAGGTGTTGACCCGATACCGCTACAGGGTAGCAGCCCACCAGGATGATCCTTCAGAAGCGTCCCATCACCCCGATGAGAGAGTCCGCCGCCATGCCGGAATCGCCGACACCCGAGTCCTCCACCGGGGAGCGCTCCGGTCCCGGCTGCGGCTGCCGTGTCCAGGATTCACTCGAGGAAGAGCGGGACGGCGTCGGGGTCGATCCGGCGATCAAGGATCGCAACCTCAAGCGACTGCGCCGCATCGAAGGCCAGGTGCGGGGACTCCAGAAGATGATCGAGGATGACCGTTACTGCGCGGACATCATGACGCAGATCTCCTCCGTCCACGAAGCGCTCCGCGCCGTCGGGCGTGAGCTCATGCGCAACCACCTCAAGCATTGCGCATCCTCCGCCATCCGCGCCGGCAACAGCGGGGCGGAGCCGATGTACGACGAGCTCATTGAGATGATGTACAAGCTGTCTCGATAAGGGCTGCGTACGAGGGTACCGGACGGGCACTGCTTACTGCGCACGGACTGCGTACTGGGTACTGCGTACGGCACGACGCGCCGCTTTGTCGCGCGAATCGGGGGTGTCGGATCGCGGGGTGAGGGGCGATCTTCGGATCATGGCTACACGACAGCTGCACGGCAGCGCGGCGCTCGCGTTGATCGGCGCGCTTGCCTCCGCCGCGAACGCCCAGGACACTACATCTGCCGCGCGCCTTCCTACCGTCGAGGTCACGGTCACTCGCGAGAGTGCGCGTTCTCCGCTCGAGCTGCCCTACGCCATCACGACGCTGCGACCGGACAGCCTGCGGCCGGGCGCGAGGAAGCTCGCGCTCGACGAGATCCTGCTCCTCATCCCGGGCATCGCCGTCGCGAACCGGGGTAATCCCACCCAGGATCCGCGGATCACCATCCGCGGATTCGGGGCGCGCTCGGCGTTCGGCGTCCGGGGCGTCCGCGTGCTTCGGGATGGCATCCCGCTGACGCTTCCGGATGGCCAGACGCCCGTTGACTATCTCGATCTCGAATCGGTCGGCTCGATCGAGGTCATCCGCGGCGCGGCCTCGGCCCTATACGGCAACGCATCGGGAGGAGTCATCGATCTCCGGAGCGAAGCACCTCCGGCCGTGCCCCTCGGTGGCACACTGCGAGCGTCGGGGGGCTCGTATGGACGACGCGAAGGCGCTCCATCAGGGTCAACGTCGTCGCGGCGACTGATGCGTCTTCACGGGACGGTTGGCGGCACGCTGGACGCGCTGGGCTACCAGGCGAGCGTCACGCGAACGGAGACGGACGGATTTCGCGACTACTCCCGGCAGGAGACCACGCATGCGCTGGCGCGCGTCGAGCTGGCGCGCGGCGCTGCGACGTGGTCGGTACAGGGCATGGGGTTCGACATGCCCGTCGCGGAGAATCCGGGGGCGCTGACGCGCGCGCAGTTCGAGGCCGATCCTCGCGCCGCCGAGCCTGCGGCGACCGGCACCGTCCAGAAGCGCGCGAGGAAAGATGTTCGTCAGGGACAGCTGAGCATCACCGCCGCTCATCGCGCAGCGCGAGGGGAGTTCTCCGCGGCGCTCTATGGCGGGGCGCGGGATCTCTACAACCCGCTGCCGTTCGGGATCGTCGCAGTCGATCGACGGAGCTACGGATCGACGGTGAGGGCGACGATGAAGCCGACGTTGATCTTCGGCCGGCAGCATCGCCTCAGCCTGGGACTCGATGCGCAGCGGCAGGAAGACGACCGCACGCGCTTCGACAACTGCAACAACGGCTCGCAGCCGATCGCGCCAGCGTGCTCCCCGACGGGATCGGAGCAAGGTGCGTTGCGGCAATCGCAGCGGGAGCTCGTCACGGGGCTCGGGACCTATGTCCGCGATGAGGTCGATGTCGCCGACGGTCTGACGCTCAGCGTCGGCGTCCGGGGTGACCTCACGAAGTTCGAGGTCGTGGACCGGTTCATCCAGGGCACCGACCCGGATGATTCGGGAGAGCGAACGCTTCCGGCATTCACCCCGATGGTGGGGATCGTCGGACGTTTCGGCCCGCTGGCCTCGGTGTATGCGAACGTGTCCTCGTCCTTCGAGACGCCGACCGCGACCGAGTTGGGGAACAAGCCCGATGGCAGCGCGGGGATCAACCCGAAGCTCGAGCCGCAACGGGCTGTAACGTGGGAGCTCGGCGCCAAGGGCTTCATCCTCCCCGCGGTCTCCTATGACGCCGCGGTCTTTTTCACGAGGATCCGCGCCGAGCTCATCCCGTTCGAGATCCCGAACGGCAACGGTCGCCGGTACTTCAGGAACGCGGGGCGTACAGAGCGGCGCGGCGTCGAGCTGGGAGTCCGGGCAGACGCGGGCCCGGCGCGGGCCGCGCTCACCTACAGCTATGCCGACTTCGCGTTCGTGGACTACCGGTTCGAAACGATTACGCAGGGAGACATCGTCACCACCACCGTGTACGATGGCAACCGCATCCCGGGGATCCCGCAGCACCAGGCGCAGGCGAGCGCGACGTGGATCGCCGGTGCCGTCTATTCGACCATCGAGGCGATCGCGGTCAGCCGGACGCTCGTCGATGATGCGAACACCGCATCGTCGGCCGGCTACGGCCTGCTGAACCTCCGGATCGGCGGGACGCTCTCGCTGGGGAAGGGCGCTCGTCTCGCTCCAACCGTCGGCGTGCAGAACCTGCTCGACAAGCGCTACGCGGGCTCAGTCAGCGTCAACGCGAATGGCGGGAGGTACTTCGAGCCCGCACCCGGGCGCACCGTTTTCGTCGGTCTCTCCGTGGGAAGTAAGCTGAACCGCTAGATTCCACTGGACAGCGGTGGCATGAACCGCGCAGTATTGGCTTACCGAGGTCGCTGAGCTGGTCAACCAGTCGATGACCGCGGAAGCGATCAATCGCTCTACATCCACTTCGGGGGACACATGGCGGACGTTCAGATCTCCAACACACCAGGCAGCAGCGATTCGGGAAGTTCGAGCTGGGTATGGGCCATCGTCGTTCTGGTTCTGCTCGCGCTGGTCGCGTGGTTCGTGTTTGGTGGTGGGATGGGTGGCGGTGACGAGACCAACATCGACATCAACACGCCGGGCGCCAACCCGCCGGCAGCCGGAGCTCCGGCGACGCCCCCGCCTGCAGGCGGCACACCCGCAACACCTCCCCCGCCGACGAGCTGATCGAGAGCGGATCGCCAACACGGCGATGCAGACGGCCCGCGATTCACCACGAATCGCGGGCCGCTCTGCTTTCTCATCGGAGGCACGTTGGGAGTTGTCAGAAGCAGAGAAGCAGAGGGGCGGAGAAACGGCGGCTGTCATTCTCGGTATGTCTCTCCGCCTCTCACCGCTGTGCCTCCGTCAACTCCGAACACGGTTTCCAACTTCGATCCTGCCCTCGCCCGCATCCTGAAGCGGGTAGCTGCACCCGACAAGCGCGAGAAGCCCGCGCGCGGAGTGAGCATACCGTGAGGCCTACCGCGCGTCCTCCCGCGGGTTCGTCGCCCACACCGTCGCGTCGGTCACGAAACCCCGATCGTCCATCTCCAGCATCGCCGCGACGGTGTGCGCAATGTCCTCGGCGTGCAGCTTCGTCGGGTTGTCGCCGCTGCGCTCGGCGCGGCCCGCGTTGACGCCGAAGGGGGTGAGCACCTCGCTCGGGTTCACCTGCATCACCCGGATGTCATGCTTCCGCAGCTCCGCGCGCCAGCACTCGGTGAGGCCGGAGAGCGCGAACTTGCTGGAGGAATAAGCGGAGCCGCCGGGGGCGCCGCGTGAGCCCGCGGTGGACGCAATGTTCACGATGTTCCCGCCGCCATGCGTGGCGAAATGGCGCGCCGATTCCCGCGCGACGAGCGTCGCGCCGAGCACGTTGGTCTCCCAGACGCGTCGCATCGCGTCCTCGGTCGTCTCGAGCAGGGACGCAAAGATGCCGAAGCCCGCGTTGTTGATGAGGACGTTGTAGCCACCGAGCTCGCCGATCGTCGTCGCGACCATGCGACGCGCATCGGCTTCGACGCTGACGTCCCCACGCACTGGAATGGCGCCGATGTCGGCCGCGGCGGCTCGAAGCGCACCGTCGTTCCGGCCGGAGATGACGACCTTCCCCCCGCGCTTCACGAGAAAGGCGGCGATCGCGCGGCCAATGCCGCTGCTTCCGCCGGTGACGAGGGTGCGGGTCTCGGAGAGCTGCATCGAAGATTCTCTGGAGTAAGGGAAGCGAAGCCGTGCGCGGAAGCGAGTCTTGGCACCGGCTGCGGAACGCGCCAATATACGGGAGCTGACGCTGTGCTCGACGTCGTCGCCGGTACCGCGCACGGAACGCTGGCGGCGTCCCCGGTGTTCCGCAGGGAGCAGGAGCAGTCCCACTCAACGAGGTTTCTCAATGCGCACGTCGAACCCGGCACTCCGGGAAGAGTACTTCAAGCGGCACACCGCATCCGCCGCCGGCGGCGTGATGACGATGAACGGAACGGCGATGAAGTCGTTCCTCCTCATCCTGCTGGCGATCTTCTCTGCCGCGTTCACCTGGCGCGAGTACCTCAACGGCAACACGGGGATCCTCATGCCCGCAATGCTCGTCGGCGGGCTCGGCGGGCTCGTTGTCGCGATGGTGACGGTGTTCAAGCCGCATCTCGCGCCGATCACTGCGCCGCTGTACGCCGTGCTCGAGGGGCTCATTCTCGGGGCGCTGTCCGCCAACTATCAGGCGCGGTTCGCCGGACTGCCGATGCAGGCGGTGGGACTCACCTTCATGGTGTTCCTCGCGATGCTCGTCGTCTACCGGACGCGGATCATCAAGGTGACGGACAAGTTCCGCTTCGGCGTTGCCGCGGCGACGGGCGGGATCGCGCTCTTCTATCTCCTGTCGATCGTGCTGTCAATGTTCGGGGTGCGGATTCCGCTGGTGCACGAATCCGGCATGATCGGCATTGGGTTCAGTCTCATCGTCGTCGGCGTGGCAGCTCTGAACCTCATCCTCGACTTCGACCTCATCGAAGGCGGGGTCGCGGCGGGCGCGCCGCGGTACATGGAGTGGTACGCCGCGTTCGGCCTGCTCGTGACGCTCGTGTGGCTGTATCTCGAGATGCTGCGGTTACTTTCGAAGCTGAACAGGCGCTGAGGCGACGCGGCAGGCTCGTTCACGGCGCCCCGGGGTAGGAAGATACGAGGAACACCTCACCGCCCATGACGCGTTCATCTCGTATCCGAGGGCTCGCAGGGGAGGGTCCTCATCTTCCGAGGAGGGTCGACATGCCTCGTTATCAGTTCGCGATTGGAGGTACGGACGCCGTCCGCGAGGCGGGGTTCGTTCACAGTGATTCCTTCTCCGGCGCCATCGCCGCGATCAGTCAGCGCGTGCGGGCCAAGCCCGGCGACACGCTCCAGATCGGGGTCAGCGGCTTCCCGCCCGCCCGGTACGAGTGTCTCTGGGCCGAGAACGGGAGTGCGCAGTCCTGGAAGCCGGCGGGACTTCTCGCGGCCTAGCACGCGGCTCTCCGGCGGTTCCAGCCGGATGCAGAGAGCCCCTGCGTGCTTTCGCATGCAGGGGCTCTTGCGTTGAGGGTTGGAGAATCGGTTACAAGACGTTCGCGCACACCGCGTAGAGATTGAAGCCTGCCGCCGACTGCGTCGGGTTGCGGATCTCGACGATCCAGCCGAAGCTGCCACTGCCGGCGAACGGGCCATTCTTGCCAATCATCATGTTCGAGCCGTTCGGGTCGTTCGAGGTGAACCCGCCACCAAGCGGCCGCTTCGGCGCCGGGCAGTTCGTGATCCACATCTGGGTCGCCCCAGGCGCGATCGACACGGTGCGACCGGCGACTTCGTACGCCGAGACGCCGGGGATTCCCTGAATGCCCTGCGGACCCTGCGCGCCGGTGAGACCGCGCTCGCCCTGCGGGCCGACCGCGCCGACGTCACCCTTCACGCCCTGGACGCCCTGCGGACCCTGCGCGCCGGTCGCGCCCATCGGGCCGACGGCACCCTGAGGACCAACCGCGCCCATCGCGCCGACTTCCCCCTGCGGGCCGGCGGGACCCATCGCGCCAACTGCGCCCTGGGGACCAGCGGGACCCATCGGGCCGACTTCGCCCTGCGGACCCTGCGGACCCTGCAGACCCTGCAGACCCTGAGGACCCTGCGGACCCATCGGGCCGACGTTGCCCTTCTCGTTGAACGCGAACTGCACATGGTCCTGGTGACCCATCCCGTTGTTCTTGCCCTTCGGCTGGGTGCAGCTCTCCGGCGCGCCCGGGGTCTTGATGCGGTACACGGTGCCGGTGAGCGGCACGTAGCACGCATACATGGTCGGATCGGTCGCGGTCTGCGCGCTCAGCGGAGCGGAGACCGACATGCTCAGCGCCAGGGCGCTGACGGCTGCGAGAATCGCAGTGGCCGGCGAAAGGCCGCGCCGGCGGACTGGGCTAGACATGGAGAGCATCTCCTTCGAAGGGAAAGCCACGGGGAACGACATCGGATGAGTGGACATGGTTACGAGGCCCGGCCTGCGGCGCGATCGATGAGGATCTCGGTCTGGTCGAGCAGCAGCGCGATCGCGCTGAGGTCGTGCGCGAAATCTTGGACTTCGACCGACACATCTGTCCGCGCGACCATCGCACGGACCTCGGCAAGGCTCAGCTCGGCGCGCGAAATGTCCCGCGCGGCGACGTAGCTGTTGAGTTGATTGAGCTTGGCGGTGAGCTGGGCACTGAACGCCGAGTCGGCGAGCGCCGGCATGAGACGCTGGTTCGCGTCGCTGACCGTCCCGTCCACGATGGCGAGGACGGACTCCGTGAACACGGCCGCGGGCTGGTCGATCGGCTCCAGGGACAGGGGTGTCCCGTCCTGACATGCCGAGAGACCGAGAACCATCACGGCCATCAAGGTTGAGCTGTATCTCGAGAACTGCATTGCAACCTCCTGAAGGCGACAACGCGATCGATGAACGGACAGGGACTCCGTGTTAATGACGACTCAGTGGTAGAGGTCGCCACACCAACCCGTGCCGCAACTGTCACATAATATTACAGGCCTGAGTTGACGGGCTAATAATGGGCAATTCCTTCGGGCACTTCTACTCCTTGCATCACAGTCAGATCGGCAGTGGAGCTCGCTTGGTCGAGAGAGTTAGCGGCACGATACGGGAGTCCACGACGATCGCCAACCGTTGATCGACCGTGCAATGATGAACCGACCAACCACCTAGTTCCTTGCTGGTAAAGCAGTTAGTACAGCTACCTGTGGTCGGAGGCAACAGATCCGACGCAGCGCGACGAGCTACAAAAGCGCCCGACCACATTCGCCACACCGAGGAGAGCAATGAGACACGAAGGGACAATCGTTGTCGGAGCCGGCCCGATCGGGCTCGCCGCAGCCATCTCCGCCCGGCGACGAGGGGTGGATCCCCTGGTCATCGACGCGGGGGCAATCGTCAACTCGATCGTCCGCTATCCGGTCCAGATGGGCTTCTTCACGACCCCGGAGCTGCTCGAGATCGGGGGGCACCCGCTGGTCTGCGCGGGAGGGAAGCCCACTCGCGAAGAGGCGATGATGTACTACCGCGGGGTGGTCAGGGCGGAGGGACTGCGGGTGAGCACCTACACCCGCCTCCTGTCCGCGTCGCGAACCGACCGGATCGTCTGCGAGGTCGAGGGGATCCGCGGCGCAGAGCCGCTGTCGTGCGACCGGCTCATCCTCGCCACCGGCTACTTCGACAACCCGCGGCCCCTGGACGTGCCCGGCGAGGAGCTTCCGCACGTCAGCCACTATTTCGACGAGGCGCACCGGAGCATTGGGCTGGACGTCGTCGTCATCGGCGGCAAGAACTCGGCGGCCGAAGCGGCGCTGCTGCTCTACCGCGCCGGGGCCCGGGTGACGCTGGTGTATCGGGGAACCGCCTTCCCGCCAAGCGTGAAGTACTGGGTGCGTCCGGACCTCGAGAACCGGATTGCCGCTGGAGAGATCGCCGGACGCCTCGGCAGCGTCGTGGAGCGCATCATGCCGCGGTCGGTGGTCATCCGTGGCCCCGGCGGTGGAGAGGAATCCCTTCCGGCCGATCGGGTGTTCGCGCTCATCGGCTACCGCCCGGACACGGCGCTCTTCCAGCGCATCGGGGTCCGGATCGACGAGGCCACCGGCCGCCCGGCGCATGACCCGGCGACACTCGAAACGAACGTGCCGGGAGTCTTTCTCGCCGGGAGCGTCACCGCCGGGTACCGCACCGGGGACATATTCATCGAGAACGGCCGGTTCGACGGCGAACGGATCTTCGCGACGAGGTGATCATGGAACGTGACGGGCAGCAACAGTCCGACGGTGCGGCGAAGGGCAGGGGCGCACCGCGATGGCTGGCCGGCGTTCCGCGCTGGGCCCTCACCCTGACGAGCGTCATCGTCGCCGCGCTCGTCATCTTCGCGGTGGTGCGGATCATCGGGGAAGCGCGCGGACTGATCGCCGGCGTGAAGGGACGCACGACGGTGACGCAGGAGATGGTGATCCAGGAGATCCGGGCGGTCGCGAAACTCGTATCGTCCGAGGCGACGGTCCGCGACGTCGTTACCTACGAGAACACGCGCTACGGCTCGACGAAGCGCGCGCTGATCGTCGTCACCGGGAAAATCCTCGCCGGCATCGACCTGGAGCGCGGAACCGAGGTTCGCATCGACTCGACGGCGAAGCACATCACGATCATCATGCCCGAAGCCCAGGTGCTCGCGGTGGACATCGTGCAGCTTCGCACCTACGACGAGCAGCGAGGCCTCTGGAATCCCTTCCAGCCCGAGGATCGCGACGCGATCTACCAGACGGTCCGGCGGCAGCTCCACGTCGCGGCCGCGGATATGGGGCTGGTGGCGCGCGCGAACGAGAGCGCGGCGCGAATGCTGGAGACGATGTTCAGCGTGGACGGGTATACGGCGGAAGTGCGGTTCGGGGCGCCGGCGCCGGCGTTGGACGGGGCTCGGCGGGATACGTCGGGCGGTTAGGCACGGCTTCAACTGCGAAGGGCGGAAGGGCGACGGCGGAACTGATGCAGGGCGTCGACGGCGGCATCGGGCAAAACAGAGGGGCGTGAAAACGTACGTAGAACTGGAACGGCGTTAACTCCGTCAACGCCGTTAAAAGGGAATTGCCGGCGTTGACGGAGTTCACGCTCTTCTTTCTACGTACCCAATTGCGCCGTCCAGTCTTGCCCGATGCCGCTGTCGACGACGTGGCCTTCAACGCCCCACCCGCAACGGGTTTTCCTAGCGCACAGCTGAGAGCCTTACCCCATACTCAGCAACGATCGCCGCGATGATCTCGTTCGCGATCCGCACTTGCCCGCGCGCCGAAGGATGCACGCCGTCGAGCGAGAACAACGGCCCGAACGGCTCGCCGGTATTCGCGATGTTGGGCGTCGTCGGCACTTCGCCGCTGGCGCGCGCGGCGGCGAAGAGGGGATTGGGATCGAGGTACGCCCAGCCGACCGAGTCCGCCTTCGCGCTGATGTAGACGTTGTACGCGCTCACTGCGGCGACGAGGCTCGCGCGCTCGGCCGCATCGAGGACGAAGCGGTCGCCGACAGGTGAGCCGGCGGACGGTGCGCACGCGATCGTGGCGGGGTGGGCGCCGGTCGCGATCTCGGCGATGATCGCGAGTGAGATCAGCGACGACGAACCGGTGCAGCTCGTCGCGATCGTCACCGACCTCCCCGTCGCGACGCTCAGGGCGAAGCGGAGGGCCGGGTCGGCGAGGGCCGACGCGGGAACGAGCAACGGGATCTGGGTCACATCGCTGACGCCGATGAGAATGCCGTGCTCCACGCCGCTGCCGTGCAGACGGTTCACCATCGCGGCGTAGTTCGCGGCGAAGGTCGATTGCGGTGTCGGGCTGGCGCCTCCCCCGAGTTGCCCGGTGATCGCGGCCGGGAGCACGTCGTTGTTGCCGATCCAGATGCTCACGAGCGTCGGTGTTGCCTCGAGCGCCTTGTCCACCTGGTTCCGGCCGTCGAGGATCAGCGACGTGAGTATGTCCGCCGATGGCGTCGTGGCGATGGGATCGAAGGAGTCCGCGCCGGGGACCGCGACGTTGTTCAGCAGCTTGCGGCCGGGTGCTCCGCCTGCCACCGCGCAGGCACCGCCGATCGTACCTGTGGACACCGCGTCCAGCAGATCAGTGATCGGCGCCGGGCATCCCGCGCCGAGGGATGCGTAGGCGTATCGCGCACGGGCTGCCCTCGCGATGAGGGCAGGGTAGCTCCTCCGCTGGGTGGCATCGCTGATGCCCCCCGACTCGAAGCCGGCCGTAATGCTGTTCCCGAGCGCGACGTATCGGGCGAAAATAGGCGAGGAAGGCCCGGTCGGTGCATCGCTGCAGCCCAGGGTCAGCGCGAGCAAGGCGGCGAGGGCCCCGAAACGATCATGAAGACGCATGCCCCCAAGATAGCCGGGACGCCGCGTGTGGTTATTGCGCCGGGTGAGGGGTGTGCGTCCTTCGGTGGGATCGTTTTCGAGGAGTCGCACCCGATCACCGCGGGCCGGCGTCAAATTTCAGTTCGGTGGCAGGAGGCAGCATGATGCACCCCGTCGTACGGCGTATCGCACTGGCGCTCATCGCCGTGATGATCCCGGCAGGCCGCCCGCTCTTCGCGCAGGACGCCGCACCCACTCCACCGCTCGACGTGCTGGCTCGACGGAGCCTGCCGCTCATCGAGGGCGAGCTGTCGCTGCGGGGACTGAAGGCCGAAGTCTCGGTCGTGCGCGACAAGTGGGGCATCGCACACATCTACGCGGCCAACACGGACGACCTGTTCTTCGCCCAGGGGTTCATCGCCGCGCAGGATCGCCTGTGGCAGATGGACATGTGGCGGCGCGCAAAGGAGGGGACGCTGGCCGAGGTGCTGGGGCCTCGCGCCGTGGCGCGCGACCGGATCGCGCGGCTGCTTCGCTATCGCGGCCCGATGGACGACACCGAGTGGACGAGCTATCACCCCGAGGGCAAGCGCATCATGACCGCGTTCGCAGCCGGCGTGAATGCGTTCATTGCGCAGGGCCAGTCCGAGATGCCCGTGGAGTTCCAGCTCCTGGCACTCACGCCGAAGCGCTGGACGGCGGAGACCCCGACGCTTCGCGAGATCACCTTCGGCGATGCTGCGGCCGAGCTCCGGCTCGCGCGCGAGATCGCGCGGACGAGCCTCGCGGAAGCGAACGCCCGCAACCCGACATCACCGCGCGACCTTCTGAAGGTTCCGGCGGGACTCGTGCCGTCGCTCGTCACCGATTCGGTGATTGCGAGCGCGGGGACCGGGGGCGGGATTCCGCGTCCGCAGGTCCTTCCGCAGTACCGGCGGATGATCGGCGACACGGTCGGCATGATGGCGTCGAGCAGCATCGACGAACCCGGAAGCAACAACTGGGTCATCAGTGGGCGGCTCTCGAAGACCGGCCGCCCGATCGTCGCGAACGATCCGCACCGCGATGTCACGGTCCCGGCGCTCCGGTACCTGGTGCACCTCAACGCGCCGGGATGGAACGTCATCGGCGCCGGCGAGGCGGCCATCCCTGGTGTCGCCATCGGGCACAACGATCGGATCGCGTGGGGCCTCACGATCGTCGGCACGGATCAGCAGGACGTGTTCGTGGAGGAGCTCAACCCGGCGAACCACTCGCAGGTGAAGTGGAAGGGAAAGTGGGAACCGCTGCGCATCGTGCGCGACACGATCCGCGTGAAGGATGCGCCACCCGAGATCGTGACGCTGAAGTTCAGCCGGCACGGCCCGATCTTTCATGAGGATTCAGCGCAGCATCGCGCGTACGCGCTGCGGTCGGCGCTGCACGAGCCGGGAACGGCGCCCTACCTCGGCGGCCTCCGGGTGAACCAGGCACAGAACTGCCGTACCTTCCTCGATGCCGTGATGTACTGGAAGGCGCCGTCGGAGAACATGATCTGCGGCGATGTCGAGGGAAACATCTCCTGGCAGGCGTCGGCGCTGACGCCGATCCGCGCCGGGTGGACTGGCCGGCTCCCCGTGCCGGGCACGGGTGTGTACGAGTGGGCCGGATTCCGGAAGGATCTCCCCCGCGAGCTGAATCCGTCACGCGGGTTCATCGCGACGGCGAACAACGACATCCATCCGCCCGGCTACGCGACGCCGATCATGTACAAGAGCGCGGGCCCATCGTGGCGCATCATGCGGCTGACCGACGTCCTCTCGGCGAACGCGCCGTTCTCGATTGCCGACTTCCAGAAGCTCCAGCTCGATGAGTATTCGCGGCAGGCCGCGAGCGAGCTCGCGCTCTTCCGCGGGTGGACAGGGAAGACGAAGCCGGTCGAGCGTGCGCGCGCGATGATCGCCGGCTGGGACGCGTTCCTTCGGCGCGAGAGTGCGCCTGCGGCGCTTTACATGGCGTGGCGGTCGGCGGGCGGCGCACGGGCCAGCGATGCCGGCGTTCCGGCGAAGGCGCGGGATTCGATCGTCGTCGCCGCGCTGACGCGCGCGATCGACGAGCTCACGCGCGAACAGGGAGCCGACTGGGCGCAGTGGCGGTGGGGGCGGAGCAATGCGCGCACCTTCCCGCATCCCTTCGTAAGTGCGTACAACCTGCCGACGGTCGAGCGGGGTGGTGGCGGGACGACGGTTGCGGCCAACGGCGCGTCGTATCGCGAGATCATCGATGTCGGCGACTGGGACAAGTCGATCGTGACGAGCACACCGGGTCAGTCCGGGCAACCGGGGAGCCAGTTCTATGGAAACCTGCTGCCGCTCTGGGCGAAGAACGAATACTTCCCGCTGCTCTTCAGCCCGAGCGCGGTGAGCAGCGACAACACCCACCGGTTGGTGCTGCGGCCGTAGCCGGTTGCCTGGAGTGGCCAGCATCGCCTGGCGACGTGAAGACTCCCGGAGCCCGGCACCGTCGCGCGGCTCCGGGAGTCATTCGCATCGATATCCCGAGCGCTTTCGCGGGGGAGGGGGGTATCGGCACGCCCGTCGCCTTCTTGCGTCGAATCGGGGCCGGTCATAAATAGGGCGAGCCCGTAACACCATCGCTCCCGTGCCACAGGTCCTGCCGCGCGGAGCGAGCATCTCTCCTACATGCGGGGTGACCATGAAGCACGTGCTCTTCGCTCGCGGGGCTTGCATCATCTTCCTCATCGCGGCGCGGCCGCTCGCGGTGGTCCTGGCCGCTGCGCTCACGCTATCCATCGGCGCCGCTGGCCCGGCTGGTGCTCAGACCGGCGCGGTTTCCGGTGTCGTCACCGGCGCTGGCAATCAGCCGGTCGCCGGGGCGATTGTTCGCGTGGATGGGACGAACGCCGCGACGACGACCGATGCGAGTGGGCGGTTTCGAATCGCCAACCTGTCCGGAACCGAGGCGACGATAGAGGTTCGCCGCATCGGGTATCGTCCTGACCGCCGCGTTGTGCGCGTCGGCGATATGGAGATCAGGATCGCCTTGACCGAGCAGTCGATCATCCTCGACGAGGTCGTCGTCACCGGGACGGCGGGCGGCCAGTCGAAGCGCGAGCTCGGCAACGCCGTCAGCACGATCAACGCGGTGCAGACGAAGGAGATCGCACCGATCAACAGCGTCCAGAACCTGCTGGCTGGCCGCGTTCCCGGCGTCTTCGTCAACAGCGCGACCGGCAACGTCGGCGCCGGCGCCCGTGTGCGCATTCGCGGCGCGTCGAGCATCTCGCTCTCCAACGAGCCGCTGCTGTACATCGATGGCGTCCGCGTGAACAGCACACCGGCGAGCGGCTTCTCCAATCAGGCGTTCGGGTCGGCGTCGATCTCCCGGATGAACGACATCAATCCCGACGAGATCGAGTCGATCGAGATCATCAAGGGTCCCGCGGCGGCGACGCTGTACGGGACGGAGGCGTCGAACGGCGTCATCCAGATCATCACGAAGCGGGGGGCAATCGGCGCGACGCGCTGGACGTTCGCATCGCGTGTCGGGACGAACTACCTGGCCGACCCGGAAGGCCGGTGGCCGGTGAACTATGCGACGGTGCAACGCCCGGGAGCCGCTGTCGGCGTGCTGGATACCGCATCGATCGACATCATCGAGCTCGAGAACAAGCGCGGCACGCCGGTCTTCAAGCACGGAATGCTGCGAGAATACGACCTCGGCGCCAGTGGCGGATCGAACCTGTTCACCTACTTCGCCGGCATCGGCGTGGAAGATACCGATGGCATTGAGCCGACGAGCAACGTTCAGCGCTACACCGGACGACTGAACCTCAACGCCACGCCGAGCCCGAAGATCAACTTCGCGGTGAGCATGGGCTATGTGAACGGGGACATCGAGCTTCCCTGCGAAGCCGGGTGCGGCGGCCGCGCGCTCGGGACGATCTGGGCAAATGCGGCGAACAACGTCCCGCTTGCAAACGGCAACCCGAATCCGCGACGCGGCTTCAACTCCGGACTTCCGGAGCATTACGATGAGCTCGTGCAGTATTCCCAAGGTGTCAACCGGTTTACGGGAAGCCTGCAGGTGAACCACCAGCCGTCCAGCTGGTTCCGGCAGCGGGTCAGCGCCGGGACCGACCGCGTCAGCGAGGCCGACAATTATCTCGCGAATCGCACCGAGGACTCGCTCAGCAAGGTGATCTTCGGCACCGGTGCACTTGGTGAACGCTCTGTGCGCGACCGCCAGATCAACAACTACTCGCTCGACTACTCGGCCTCGGGCACCTTCGACTTCCCGTCGGAGATCCGGTCCACGACGTCGTTCGGCGCGCAGTACTACCGCAACAGCGCGTCGTTCGTCTCGGCGTCGGGGACGATCTTCCCGGTGGTCGGCCTGACGGCGCTCTCGGCCACGACGCTCCGAACACAGCCGACCGGCGACCTCGAGGAGGACGCAACGCTCGGTTTCTACGTCCAGGAGCAAGTGGGGTGGCGAGACCGTCTCTTTCTCACGGCAGCCGTCCGGGCCGATGACAACAGTGCCTTCGGCCAGAACTTCAACCGCGTCTACTATCCGAAGTTCAGCGCGAGCTGGGTCATCAGCGAAGAGCCGTTCTGGAGGTGGACGACTCTTAACGCCCTGAAGCTCCGCGCAGCCTATGGAGAGTCCGGCAAGCAGCCGATCACCTACTCCGCGATCCCGACGTATGCGACCGCGACGGGGCCCGGCGATGTGCCCACGCTGACGCCGCAGTTCTACGGCAACCCGGATCTCGGCCCCGAGCGTAGCAAGGAGATCGAGCTCGGCTTCGACCTCGGTGCGCTCGATGATCGCCTCGGCGTCGAGCTGAGTTACTACCGTAAGCGGACGGTGGACGCGATCCTGGACCGCCAGCTCGCGCCATCGATCGGCAAACCCAACACTCAGCCCTTCAACGCCGGTGCAATCCGCAACTGGGGCACCGAGCTGATGCTGCGCGGCACGCCGATACGGATGGACAACTTCGACTGGGACGTCATGGTTGGCTTCGCCAACAACGACAGCGAGGTCGAGAGCCTCGGGACGTCGCAGGGCGTGCTGGACCAGCGGCGGGTTCGCGCATGTCCCGGCTACGTGCCGGGAACGACGAGTCCGGGCAGCTGCCCGGTCGATGATTTCGTCGTCGGCGGGTTCGCGATCAAGCACCAGGTGGGATATCCGATCGGCTCGTACTTCGAGCAGAACGTGCTGAGCGCCGCGCTGCTGCCCAACGGCAACCCGGACCTCGCCAACGTCATCTGCGCTGACGGCAAGGGTGGACGGATGCCCTGCGCAGGCGCGGACCTGATCTACGGCGACCGGACGGTCAACGGCGTGACCACCAACGATGATGCGCCGGAGGTTTTCCTCGGGCGGTCGCTGCCGCGCTTCGAAGGATCGTTGAGCAACACGCTGACGTTCTGGGGCAAGCTGCGTGTCTACGCGATGCTCGACTTCAAGCGGGACTTCTACAAGCTCGATGGCAACATGCGCTCGCGCTGCCAGATCTTCCAGCGCTGCCGCGAGAACTTCTATCCGCTGGAGTTCGACCCGAAGAAGATCGCGGGTCTCCGGTCGAACGGAAACCTGATCGACTACTACATCAACAATTCAGGCTACACGAAGCTGCGCGAGGTGAGCTTTTCGTACACGCTGCCGGCGCTCAACATGCGCTTCGCGACTTTCAATCGCGCCGTGCTCACGGTCGCCGGCCGCAATCTGGCCACATGGACGGATTACCCCGGGCTCGAGCCCGAAGCGTTCTTCCTCGGCGGAACCCGCGGCGGAAACTTCGGACAATTCGAGCAGACGACCAATCCGCAGCTGCGGCAGTGGGTCTTCGGCCTCAACCTGGACTGGTAAGCGTGCCTCATCACACTCTCACTCGGACATCAACCATCATGGCTTCGTTGAACCGAAAGGCACGCTGGACGACCTGGGCAACGGTCCTGGGGATGCTCGTCGTCCCGAGTGCATGCGAAACGCTCCGCGATCCGCTGACGGTGGAGCCGGCGAGCCGGATCCCGGCGGCGGTCGCCGAGATCTCGGTGAACGCCAAGCTCCTCTCCGACGGCGGGATCGCCGACTTCGAGTGCGCCTTCGGCGCCTACACGGGGCTCGGGGGCACCGTGGGCGAGGAGTTCATCTATGCGCAGCAAACCGCGTCGCGCACGCCGTACGACCGGCGCAACACTTCGAAGGATGACACGGACTACGCGCTCAATGCCTGCACCGGCATTGGGACCTACACGCCGCTCCAGGTGGCCCGGGCGTCGAACGAGAACCTGATCCGGCTGCTCAACACGTGGACCGACGCCGAGGTCGCGGCGGGCCCGGGCACGCCGAACCGCACGAACCTGATCGCGATCGCGTCGGCGTACGCCGGATACTCGTTCGTACTGCTCGGCGAGGGGTTCTGCACGATGGCGATCTCGTACGTCAATGCCGACAACACCATCACCTACGGCGGCGAGATCGCGCGCGACAGCGTGTTCAAGCGCGCGATCGCGCGGTTCGACGAAGCGATCGCCGCGGCGACGACGGCGAACAACACGAACATCAGGACGATGGCCTACCTCGGCCGTGCACGGGCAAAGCTGAACATCGGCGACTACGCCGGGGCGAGGGCGGATGCGCAGCAGGTACCCGCCGGCTTCAATTTCCTGGTGAGCGCGAGCGATGCCAACACGCGTCGCCAGAACCGGATCTTCAACGAGAACAGCGCCACCAACCGGTCGCTGTCGGTGGGTGATCCGTACCGAACGCTCAACGATCCGCGGGTGCCGGTCACCGCGACGACCACGGTCAGCGCAACCGGGATCCTGCACTACTTCCAGACCAAGTACAACGCGAGCAACGCCACCTTCCCGCTCGCGACGTTCGAGGAGGCACAGCTCATCATCGCCGAGGCAGACATCCAGAGCCCGACGACCTTCGCCACAGCGCTTCCGATCCTCAATGCGTTACGGGCGCGCGGCAATCAGGGTGTGTTTACCGGGACGACACAGGCGCAGTACCGGGCCGAGCTCATCGACCAGCGCCGCCGGGAGCTGTTCGCGGAAAGCCATCACCTCGGCGACCTCATTCGGTACAACATTTCACCATCGCCAGCCGTCGGCTCCAACTATCACTTCGGCGGGACCTACGGCAACCAGATCTGCCTGCCACTGCCAGCCGCCGAGCGGTTGAACAATCCACTGATCGGCGGATGATCGCGGATCTGCAGCACGGATGACAGAAGGGCCCGCCGACTGGCGGGCCCTTCTGCTTTCGTCGCGGCAGTGGTCCGCGCCACGCATGGCGACGCGCCGTCAGGCGCGGTGAACGGTGAGCATGAGGTCCGATCGACGCATGTGGCCAGACGTGACCGCTCGAGCGATGCCGGCCTGGTTCTGCGCCCCGCTGTCGATGCGCTTTCCCGTGAGCTCGGATGGCCGATAGACCGTCGGGCGCAGTGCTGCATAGGTGCGCTCGATGGCTTCGGTGACGGTGGTGTGGCTGGCCTGGATCATCGGACTGTCTCTCACGCGAAACCGCGTGTGCAGGTGCGTGGTGCCAAATCGTTTTCATGCCCCTACTCGCTGCGGGGCAGGTAGCAGTCATCGTCGCGAGTGCTTCTACTGGTCAGATGCCTGAATCGCGAAAATGGTTTGCTCGAGAGGCATCAACGTTCGTCACCGAGCGATCGGCCAATCAGCGCTTCGAGTCGAGCACGGGCGACGCGCTGGTCGAAGCGTGCCGTGATGAGTGCGTTCCGCGCCGTGTTGAGGGCGGACTGCGACGTCAGCACATCCAGGAGCGTCGCGGCGCCCAGCGCATAGCGCTGCTGCTGGTACCGCAGGTCTTCTTCGGTGGCGGCCACAGAGACGAGCTGCACGGCGACGCGCTGCCCGGCGTTGCGCATGAGTCCGTTCATCTGGGTCAGCTCCTGCCGCGCGCGCAATCGGGCGTCCCGGACGAGCGCGGCCGCGTTGTCCGCAGCCACATCGGCTCGAACGATGCTCGTCTCGCGCTGCAACTGGTCGAGCAGGGGGAAGGTCAGCGCCAGCCGAAAGAAGTTCGAGTAACCAAAGGTCTCGCGGAAACCGAAGCCCGAATCGAAGCCGCTGCCGCCACGCTGAAACTGGGCGGTGATCGTCGGGAGATACAGCGTCTTGTTCGCCCGCGAGAGTGCCCTTGCTGCTGAATGGTCCGCTTCGGCCTGTCGCACGTAAGGGCCGTCCTCCGCCATAGCAATCAACTGCTCCGGGGCGATTTCCAGCGGCGACTCAGGTGATGCATCGGGAGTCGCCGTAAGGGGAAAGTCGGCACCCACCAACCTCGTCAGCGATGCATTGGCGAGCTGGATTCGATTCTCGGCATCGAGGATCGCGAGGCGCGCGCCCCCGACTGCGACGACCGACCGCAGCGAGTCGCTTCGGCTCGCTGCGCCGGCGGCGAACCGCACCGTCGATACCCGAAGCTGCTGCTCGGCCTCGGCAAGCTGGGCACGCGCGGCAGCCTCGGCCTCCCGCGCCGCGAGCACGTCGAAGTACTGTACCTTCACGTCAAGCGCGACCGTGTAGTCCTGAAGCACATCCCGAGCATCGGCCGCGTCCAGACGTGCACGTGCCGATTTCAGCTCGAAGAAGCGGCGCCCCCCGTCGAACACGTCGACAGTCGCGCCCAATCCGTCGTTATATGACTTTGCCTTCCCTGTGAAGTCGAAGAGCCGGCCCTGCTCGTTCACGAACTGACCCCGTCTCCACGTGCTCGACATCGACAGGCCGACGCTGGGGATGAAGGCGAAGTACGCCGCGCGAACGTCTGCGCGCGACGACCGCATTTCACCGCGCGTCTGGACTGCAAGCGGAGAATTCCGGCGGGCGAGCCGGACCGCTTCATCGAGCGTGATTGGACGCGGCGTCGTGTCGACTGAGGCCTGTGCCGAGATAAGCGTCGGAACGAGGAAGGCCAGCGCGAGAAAACGGAACATGCGGGGAGCTCCAGCGGAGAAGGAACCGACCGTCCACCGAATCGGGCGGACGGCCGTGACACATAGCTGCAAGGGAATGATCGTGCCGGTTGGCGCTCGATGCCTAACGTATTGATCGGGGGATAGTTACACCCGGGCCTCATCGTGGCGGCCACCGTGGGAGTCGTCCGCAATGAGACAGTCGGGTCCCAATATCGGACAGACCAAGTTCGGAGTTGTCAGAAGCGCAGAGGCAGAGGGGCACAGACCCGGTGTCGCTTCCCGGTATGTCTCTCTCCCCTCTGCTTCTGTGCCTCTGTCAACTCCGAACACGGTGTGTAACTCACCCAGCACCGAACCCGGAGTTTCAGCGCCGTCGCCGAATCACGGCAGGAAGCTCATCACGAGGCGCTCGACATCATCGGGGGCATCCGACATCACCCAATGACTCGACTCCGGGAGGTGCTCCACCCTGAGGTTCGGCACCCACCGCTCGAGCCCCGTCGCGAGCCGCGGATTGAGATACGTGTCGCGGTCACCCCAGATGAGGAGGCTCGGTGCCTCGATGCGCGAGCTGTACCCGGGCGGGCGCGAGGGCGGGAAGCGCGCCGCCGCGCGGTAATAGTTCAGCGCCGATGTCAGCGCCCAGGGGCGCGCGAGCGCGGCGACGTAGCGATCGATGTCCGGCTCCGTGAATGCGTCGGCGCGTGTCGGATCCTCGCGCAGGATCCGCCGGATCCGCGCGAAGTCATTTCGACGGATCGAAGCTTCCGGGACGCGCGGCAGCTGGAAGAACGCCATGTAGCGCGATCGCCAGAGCTGGTCGGGCGTGCGGAGCTCGCGGGCAAGGGCGCGCGGGTGAGGCGCGTTCAGCACGATGAGGCGATCGATCATCTCACGGTGCCGCATCGCGAGGTGCCACGCGACCGCGCCGCCCCAGTCGTGGCCGATGATGTGGGCGCGCCGCTCCCCGGCGTGCTGGATCAGCGCCGCGATGTCATCGGCGAGGGTGTCGATGGCGTAGGCCTCGACGCCCTGTGGCTTCCCCGAAAGATTGTAGCCGCGCATGTCGGGCGCGATCGCGCGGTAGCCTGCTTCCGCGAGCGCGGGCATGAGGTGACGCCACGAGTACCAGAACTCGGGAAAGCCGTGCAGCAGGATGACGAGCGGACCGCTTCCGGCCTCGCGGTAATGCAGCTGCACCCCATTGACGGCAGCATAGCGGGGCCCGCTCACCCAGCGTGGCAGCGCATCGCCGAGCGCGTCGTCGCCGCGCTCGCGCGGGTCGGGGTTGGAACGCCGGGGGATCGGCGCGGTCTTCAGACGGCCGCCAGCGCGTCCTGGGGAGTCGTGCGAAGCGTCTCGATGCGGTCCTCCACGAGGGTGACAAGCTCGCCCATTCGCTTCGCGTCGAAGATCAGCGCGGCACCCGCGGCCTTGTAGATCTCCGGCAGTGGCCGCGTGCCGCCGAGGGCGAGGGCGGACTTGTACCGATTGACGGCGCCGCGGTAGTCGCTGAGGCTGTCGCGCCAGATCTGGAGCGCACCAAGCTGCGCGATCCCATACTCTATGTAATAGAATGGCGCGGTGAAGATGTGCGACTGGCGGTACCATCGCGCGATGCGCTCTTTGTCGAGCCCGCGCCAATCCACGCCGCGCTCGAAGCGCGACCGGATCCGCAGCCAGTTCTCGTCGCGGGCGTCGCGATCGCCGCCCTCGCCACTGGTGTAGATCCACGTCTGGAAGGCATCGACGCTGGCGATGTGCGCGAGGCTCATCAGCACATCCTCGAGATGATCCACCCATGCGTGGCGCACATCGCGCCGGTCGTAATACCCCGCGGGACGGGCGAGATGCGGTCCGGCGAGGAGCTCCATCGTCATCGACGCGAGCTCGGCCGCTTCCATTCCCGTGGCGCGCTGCCAGATGTACGGGAGCCGGTGCGCCGCGACTCCGTGAAAGCAGTGCCCCGCCTCGTGCATGAGCGTGCTCACATCTTCCGGGACACCCGCCGCGTTCATGAAGACAAAGGGCTCGCCGCGGAAGGGAAGCGTCATGCAGTAACCGCCCGGCGCCTTGCCGGGACGACTGTCGAGATCGAGCAGGCGGTGCTCGGCCATCCTCCGGAAATTCCGGCCCAGCTCCGGATCGACGCAGTCGAAAATCTCCTTCGCGCGGTCCACGAGCTCGGCGACATCCCGGAAGGGAACGAGCGGCTCGGCGCGATCCGGATCGACGGCGAGGTCCCAGGGCCGCACGACGTCGAGACCGAGCCGCTGGCGGCGGTACCCCACCAGGCGCTCGACCGCGGGGACGACGGTCGCCTCGACGGACTCGTGAAAGCGCACGGTATCGTCCGGTGTGTAGTCGAACCGGTACTTCGCCTGGAAGATGTAGTCGCGGTAGTTCGCGAATCCCGCGTTGCGCGCGATCTCCTGCCGCCGCACGTATGCTGCATCGAACAGGTCGGCGAGCCGCGCGCGTTCGGTGAGATAGGGCGCGGCCGTCGCGCGGAAGGCGCGCTCGCGCACGCGTCGATCGCGCTGCTTGAGGAAGGGCTGGAGCTGCGGAATGGGCAGGCGCTCGCCATTCCACTCGACGGTCATCGCGCCCGTGATCTTGTCGTACGACGTCTCGAGCTCCTCGAGCTCCGCGAAGAGATGAACGTTCTCCTCGCGAAACAGCTTCGCATCGGTGCGCAGGCGGCGAAGCACCGTGGCGAGCGCGGGGTCATCCCAGCCGAGGTCGAGGAGACGTCGTGCGAGCCGCACCTGCTGCTCATCCTGCTTCGGCGCAATGTCGGCAGCGAAGCGCAGATGGGCCGCTTCCTTCGCCGCGTTCTCGGTGTCGCAGGTGTAGTCGATGGTCGCGACCGCGGTCGCCTCGCCGATGAGCTCCTCGAGTCGCGACCAGTGGCCGAGCCACGATGCGGCCGTGTCGGCGGTGAGCGGCGCGGTCGCGAGCGCCTCGTAGTACGGCGCGACATCGGCCCACGTCGCGCTCGCGAGCGCTTCGGGTGATTTCGGAAGATCCATTCGACTGTCTGCAGCCTTGACCGGGTCGGCAGTGCGACGCGCGACGCGTACCCTCACGGGGTTAACGCCCGGCAGTAAGTTAGCGCGGCGAAAGATTGCCGACACTGTTGCGTAGTTGCATCGCTTCCTCCACGAAAGCGGACGCGACAGATACAAAACTGTATCGCACGTCACAACCCGCACGCTGGTCTCGCGCGGAGGTCAGGTCGGTGGCGGTGGTATCGGCGGGGGCGTGCCCGGGACGGTGACGCGAGTCTCGGAGGACGGCGGTCTTCCACGACCGCTGCCGCTGCCGCGGCTCGGCGAAGTCCAGCGCACTCTCGCGAGGTCGCGGAGCAGGGGATCGAGGAGAAGTGGCACCGCGGTGATCGCGTCCGAAACGGGGACGACGGCTTCGCGGATGCCGAGTGGGCCGCAGCTGAGGCAGGTGACCTGCGCGCGGAAGACGAGGCTGTCGCCGCGCCGGCTGTACTCACCCGTCACGATGGCTGGCGCATGCAGCACCGCGCCGATCATCGTCGGGACGCGGCCCATGCGCGCGATCTCGCGGGTCATCTCCTCGTTGACGACAGTCAGCGTGCCGCCTGCGCTGAGGGCGCTGCGGATCGAATCCGCAATCTGGTCGCCGGCGCCACTCGTCGAAAGGCGGTTCCCGGTGGTCGGATTGGAGAAGGGCACGACGACGACACGCCGCTCATCGGGACGCGGTGGCGGCAGCGGTGAGTAGCGCTCGCCACGCTGCGTCTCGGTGCGGACGCGCTGTCCGATGTCCGTCGCGGCCTGCACCTGCGCCTGAATCTGCGTGATCGCTCGGCGGATGGAATCGGAGAAGGCGCGTTCGTACACGGAGCGCAGGGAATCGGAGATGACCCGATCCCGGTCGCTGCCTCGCTCGGACTGGAGCCGGGCGGTGACGGCTTCGGCGATGGCGAGGGAGTCGGCCCGCGAGAGCACCACGGGTTGCGGCGGCGCAGTTGCGGCGGGGCTCGATGATCCGGCTCCGGGTGCCGCGCCGCTGAATGCCGCGGCGATGCGCGCCGAATCGACGGGCGGCGCGGGCCTGCTTGGCGCGCGCGGCGGCGCCGGGACGACCGGAGCAGCAACGACGGGGGTCGTGTCGGCAAGCGCCGTGCTCTCATCGCCGCGAAAGGCGACGAACGCATACGTGGCGATGGAGGCGAGCACGACGATCGCGGCCCCCATCAGCGCCCCGCGCGCGGTGGACTGCCGCTGGGCCGCGAAGAAATCCGTCTCGCCGCCGCCGAGCACTGCGCCGCGCGGCGTGCTCACCGCATCGAGCTCCGCCTGCAGCGTCGCGGCGGTCGCCGGGCGGAACGCGGGATTCTTCTCCAGGCAGCGCATGATGAGATCCGAGAGGTCGCTCGGGACCTCCGGACGAAGCTCGTAGAGCGGCTCCGGCGTGCGCGTCAGCTGCGCCGCCATCGTCGCCTGCGGCGACGATGAGGAGAAGGGCGAGGATCCGATCAGCAGCTCGTAGGCGAGGAGCCCGACGGCGTAGATGTCGATGCGGTGATCGGCGGCCGGATCACCGGCGAGCTGCTCGGGCGCCATGTAGGCCGGCGTCCCGATGGCGATGCCGGCGGTGGTGACCCCCGAGATCGGCATCGCCGCGCTCAGTGCCTTTGCGACACCGAAGTCCGTGACGAGCGCGTGGGATCCGAGCCGCAGGATGTTCGCCGGCTTGATGTCGCGATGGATGACGCCACGGCCGTGCGCGTACGCGAGCGCATCGACCACATCGTGCAGCACACGGATGACGTCGGCGACGGCGAGCCGCCCCGTGCGCTCGATGGCGAGGCGCAGCGACTCCCCCTCGATGTACGGCATCGTGTAGTACAGGATGCCGTTGCCCTCGCCGGTGGAGAGGAGTGGGACGATGTGCGGATGATGCAGCTGTGCCGCGAGCTGGATCTCGCGGCGGAAGCGCTCCATGTTCACGCCCGCCGCGAGGTCCGGCGGCAGGACCTTGATGACCACCCGGCGACCGAGCGCGCGCTCGGTCGCGAGGAAGACACGGCTCATCCCGCCCCCCGACAGCTCGCGCTCGATGTCGTAGGACGCGCTGACGGTGCGCTCTAGCTGGGAGATGAAGTCGGTCATGGGCGAAAAGTGTCCAGGTCCCACAATGTACGCTCCGATGGGTCCGGGACGCTAACGCCATTTGACACCGCGGCGAGCGGAGGCGTTAAACATGGCGGGTGGCAGGACGGGGTGCCACTTTCGTCGCCCATGATCTCGACGACGCCCGGCATCACACCGGTGACTGCCCAACCGACGGGGCGGCTGCTGCGTGTGCTCGGCGTCGGATTCGGGTTGGCGGTGACCATCGGCAACACGATCGGCGCCGGGATCCTGCGCGCACCGGGCGATGTCGCGGCGAACGTCGGCAGCGACGCGCTCTTCCTCGGCCTGTGGATCGTCGGGGGCATCTACGCCCTCCTCGGCGCGCTGTCGCTCGCGGAGCTCGGCGCGATGATGCCGCGGTCGGGGGGGCAGTACATCTTCGCGCGGACAGGGATCGGGGAGTACGCGGGGTTCGTCGTCGGCTGGAATGACTGGGTCTCGACCTGCGGCAGCGTCGCTGCCGTGTCGATCGTGCTCGCGGAATCGGCGTCCGCACTGGTACCGGTGTTCGCCGGCCGGACGATGTACGTCGCGGCGGCGCTGGTGGCCGGCTTCACCGTGCTGCTCTGGCAGGGCGTCCGCATCGGCGCGCGAGTGCAGGCGCTGACGAGCACCCTCAAGGCCGTCGCACTGCTGGCGCTCGTCGCTGCGTGCTTCATGATGACGGCCGACCATCTGTCGCCCCCGGCGCCCCTTGCGACGGCGGTGCGACTCGCCCCCGTCGCCGCGATCGTACTGGCGTTGCAGGCAGTGATCTATACCTACGATGGCTGGACCGGGATCATCTACTTTTCCGAGGAAGTTCGGGACCCCGGGCGCGACATCCCGCGCGCGATGTTCGCGGGCGTGCTATCCGTGACGGCGATTTACCTCCTCATCAACATCGCCTTTCTCCACGTGCTGCCACTCGCCGCGCTGGCAGGGCAGCCGCTTGCCGCGGCGACCGTGGCGACGGCGCTGTTCGGAGAGCGTGGCGATACGATCGTCAGCGCCATCGTCGTCATCGCGCTCCTGAGCAGCGTCAACGCGCTGCTGCCGATGAGCGCACGTGTGCTGTTCGCGATGAGCAGCGACGGCCTGTTCCACCGGATCGCGACGCGCGTGAATGCGGGCGGGACACCGACCGTCGCGCTCGGCCTCAGCGCGCTGATCGCGATCGCCTTCATCCTCACGGGAACGTTCCAGGCGGTGATCGCGCTGCTCGCGGTGTTCTTCGTCGCGAACTACGTGCTGTCGTTCGTCGCGCTGCTCCTGCTGCGGCGACGGGCGTCGACGGCCCCGAGGCCCTACCGGGCGTGGGGGTACCCGGTCACGACGCTCATCGCGCTCGCGGGATCGGTGGCGTTTCTCGTGGCGACGGTGGTGGGGGATCCGGGGACGGCGCTCAAGGCGGCGGTCGTGGGGGCAGTGAGTTACCCGGCGTACCTTCTCATCCGGCGGCGGGCTGGCTGAAAACACTCGGCGCTCGGCTCTCGGCGGGTAGCGGGTAGCGGATAGCTCTCGGCTGTCCGCTGCTGGTGGTGATTGATATGGTTGGAAAGGCGTGGGGGGGGGGGGGGGCCGGGGGGGGGCGGGCCGGGAGGGGGCGGGCACGGGCGGGGGGGTGAAGGGAGGGAGGAAAAGTGAGACGACGCCACCGCGAGGCCGCCACGCGGGGAGGGGGAGCCCGCGCCGGGGGTA
>JANPKQ010000392.1:0-2118 GCA_031426115.1 Gemmatimonadaceae bacterium
GTACCGCCGGACCGCGCCTGGATGATCATCATGACGATCATCCTCCTGCTCGCGGGCGGGACGCTCGTCCGGACCATCGCGCGTCGCGGAGCCGCCGAACCGTCCCTCGCCGCCCGGCCGCTCCTCGAGCGTGTCGAGAGCACATCGGCTGGGTCGCTGCAGGCGGCGGACGATTCCGTCCGCGGCGATTCTGCTATGCGCAGTAATGCGCGCATCGACGCGGAACCCCCGCAGCCGGCGACGGCGTCCACGCCGCCTGTCGTTGGGAGGTCGAGCGGGTCGCTGGGCGGGGGTGCGCGACGCGCGCTGCGCAGCGCGACACGACCACCGTCACCCACCCGTGATTCTGTCGGAGCAGATACGAATCTCGCGGGGCCGCCGGCATCGGCGCGGCGCGACACCGTCCCTGCCGCGCTGCCCATCGCGCCAGCGTCCACGCCGGCGGCACCGACCGACTCCGCACGCACCGCGCAGTTGGCGCGCGATGCGGAGATCGCAGCGATCCGCGCCGAGATCGCGCGGCGGTCGGCTCGCCTCGACTCGATCGGGCGCGCCGTGGGGACGCTCTATCCGCCGCCGCCCGCGCGCCCCGTCCCGCCGTCGCCCGCATCCCGGCCGCCGCCCGACGGTCGCTGATCGACGGATGCAAAGAGCCCCTGATGGCGAATGCCACCAGGGGCTCATTGCGGAGGAATGCTTGGCCGGGCGCGCCTTTCACGGCATCTGTGTCGCGACTCCACTGGGGATTCGCCTGGCGGTGCGCGTCTTTCCGCCCTCAAGCTTTCGTCCGACTACACCTCGCAACCGTCCACTCCGCAGATAGCGCCGCAACGTCACGTCGCTGATCGGATATCCAGTGCTCACCCACAGCTCGTCATCCCCGTTTCGCGCGTGGGTCATCTTCGCGCTGATATAGAGATAGCGGCCTTCCCGGCGAATCAGCTCCACGAGCGAGATCCGGATCGCATCGCCGCGCTCCTCGATCCCGAAGAACATCGGGCGAAGCACTGCGGCGGGCATGTACTCGAAGACGAACTCCGAGTCTTCCGGTCGCAGCCCTCTCGAATCGCAAATGCTCGCGACCGTCTGCTCATGCAGCCAGACACTTCGTGCGGTCGTCACGAGCCCGAGATTCGAAACGACGTATTCCGGGATCGCGCCGATCACCTGCATCCCGCTGGCCCATCTGCTGGGTCGCAGGATCGCTTCGTAGTCGAGGTGCCGCGGTGTCTGACGAACGGTCACGGGAGTCGCTCGGGCCGGTGTTGCATGTTTGACGCGCGGCAACCGGCGCCGTAACAACGGGTTGTCGGGGTATGGTTGAGACTGGTTGGAGGTGCGGCCGCTGGCCAGGTGTTTCCGCGGCCCGGAAATGCAGCGCGAATACCCGCTCGGCATCGCGGAATCAGCGGGCATGCGGCAGGGTTCAACTGCCGGGGCGAGCATGAGGGCTCAGAGCGCGCTGAGGGCTGGTCGCCTGAAAAACGCTTATCGCTGAGACTGTGTGAAAAGTTCTACACAGTCCCAGCAGGCAGCGGGTAGTTCTGAGCTGTCCGCTGCTGGTGGTGATCGATATGGTTGGAAAAGCGTGCGACGAGCGGCCAGCAGCTTGGCCGCAAGCTCTCAGGCTAGCTGCAAGTGCGTCGTTTGGAATGCCGGAATGACAAGGGCACCGATGCCCCCGGCCGTTCCGCACTGTCTTCCCGGAAGCCGCCGTGGCACGCATCTGACAGCTGGCAGCCGAGCTGCTTGTCGCTCGTCGCACGTCTTTCCAATCGTCCCGCCACGCCACCAGCAGCGCGGAGCTGACTGCTGCTGGTCGCTCGACGGCGGTGCCTCCCTGCGAACCTCCGCGCCTCGCGTACCCGCGTGAAACGCGCTGCGCGTGCGCGGACGGGGCGAACGCAACTGATACCGATGCGCACCGCGTCGGTGGCGAGCGGCACGACGCCCCGATAGACTCCCTGCCGGTCAAGACCACCATCGGGAGCACGAGTGAGCGTCATACAACGACAGGCGATGCGCCATGCCGGCGTGTCTGCGGAGCAGCGCTGAGATGGCGAAGAAGTCCGGTGACCGTTCCGCGGCGCGGCGACGCGCCCGCGCAGACAGGGATCC
>JANPKQ010000393.1:0-8124 GCA_031426115.1 Gemmatimonadaceae bacterium
CTGCTCGTCGCCTACAACGTCTACCTCGGCCCCGAGAGCAATCTCGACGTCGCGAAGAAGGTTGCAGTCGCGGTGCGCGGCTCGTCGGGCGGCCTCGCCAACGTGAAGGGCATGGGGATCGCCGTCGATGGTCAGGCGCAGGTGTCGATGAACCTCGTGGACACCGAGAAGACTCCGGTGCACCGCGCCTTCGAGATGGTGAAGCAGGAGGCCGCCGCACACGGCGTCGCGACGACGTGGAGCGAGATCGTTGGGCTCATCCCGGAGCGGGCGCTGGTCGATGCCGCCGTCCGGCATCTCCAGCTCGCGAAGTTCACCCCCGACCAGATCCTCGATCGCCGGGTTCGCGACGCGGTTGCCGGCGGCCAGAGTCTCGACGGGTTCGTCGGCGCGGTGGCGTCGTCCGCACCGACCCCGGGCGGCGGCAGCGTGGCGGCTCATGCGGGCGCCCTCGGTGCCGCGCTCGCCCAGATGGTTGCCGGCCTTACGGTCGGGCGCAAGAAGTACGCGGCCGTCGACACCGAGATGCGCGAGCTCGGCCTCAAGGCGGCTTCCCTTCGCGCCACACTGGGCGCGCTCGTGAAGCGGGATGCCGAGTCGTACACCGCGGTCTCCGAGGCGTACAAGATGCCGAAGGAACCCGCCGCCGCCGCGGAGACGCGCGCCGCCGCGATCACGCGCGCCCTGCTCGGCGCGTCCGAGGTTCCCCTCGAGACGGCGCGCGCGTGCGCGGAAGTGACCGCGCTTGCCGTCGTCGTCGCCAACAAGGGAAACACCAACGCGGTCTCCGACGCGGGCGTCGCGGCGCTCCTGGCCGAGGCGGCGTGCAAAGGTGCTGCGTACAACGTGCGGATCAACGTCGCATCGCTGGACGACAAGTCCGCGGGCGCGCCGCTCGTCGAGGAGGCGAGGCGTCTCGTCGCCACCGCGGCACGTCATACGGCGGAGACGCTGGCCGCGGTGGAACGCGCCATGGAAGGCTGAGCCTCCTCGATTGACGCCGGTGGAGTGGTTGCCACCCAGCGCGATGGAATGATGTCGGTGCCGTGAAGAACCGTGATACTTTCGGCTCGTGTTACGGACCGCCGGGAAGCGTGGCGGTGACTTCACCCCCGATTCACCTCCGGGAAGGAGATCCATCGTGCGGTGCAGCCCGAGCGAGGGAATGGTACGTGTGGGTCGAATCCTTGCGCTGTCGCTCGCTCTCGCTGCCGGGTGCACGCGCAATGGTAGCCAGGGGGGCACCCCGCTCATGTCCCCTGCGCGATGTGCCATCACGGAAACCTCGCGTACTCCGCTCGTCGTCGATGGCAATCGCGAGATGTACATCGAGCCAACCGTCGTCCTACCGTCGGGGAACCGCATCCTGCTCGCCGGACGCCCGAACTACCTTTTCTCTCCGCATCGGTCGCCCGCGAGTCCGGGCATAACCCAGGACTCGGTCTTCGGCGCAGTGCTCGATGCGCAAGGGCGTGCGTCGCTCGTCCCCGCCCCCATCGATCCCGCCCTTGTGGCGCACACGCGGGCGATTGCCATGGATGGCGGCGGGTGGGCAATGGTGTTCGGGGAGTTGAATCGGCCGTGGGAGCCGCCGCGGCCTGACACGACGGTCCGCCTGTGGTACGGCGAGTTTGACGGGACGGCATGGGGCACGCTCGAGCCGCTTCCCCACATTCCCAATGGAGTTGTGAACCCGCAGCTGGGCTCCGAGCTGCTTCGCCATGGCGACACGCTTCTGCTCGCGATGCCCATCGGCTTCGACTCGCTCAAGTCCCAGGGCATCGCCTTGTTCGAGCGCGTCGGAGGGCGGTGGACAGCTGAGCACATCGACGTCCGCGCGGCATACACGCAGCTCATCCACTCCGATTCGCTCGGTCTGCTGATCGCCGTGGTGCAGCCGGACCGAGCATTCCGGCAGGACCTCAATTCGCTGATTCTCTACGGGCGGCGACCGCGCTGGTCGAAGCTACGCAGTCTTGTGCGTGGTGGTTCATATCCCGTTCACGATCCCCGTGTCACGATGTCGGCGCGGGGTGTGGTGCTCAGCTGGTCGATCGACGACCTGACCGTCACGCCGGTTGCGCGCCGGGTACGCACCATGGCCATCACTGAAACCGGCGGCGGCGTCATCGAGCTCGATTCCGATATCGACCACTTCACGCCGGTTACCGGATTCGCGCGCTTCCCGCTGTGGATCACGCAACATCGCACCGTCGCTGGAACCCGGGAGATTCGCTATCTCGCCGATTCCATCGGCGGTGCGGCCGTGTTGGGGACATCTGTAAATCCATTCACCGGGCCGATGGCTGCCACGGCCACCGGCGCGTCCGACATCCTGGTGAGCGGCCCGCTGTTCCAAGCTGACTCGGCGCGTCCGCGTCTGGTCAGTCTTCTCATCCGTGCTCGCGTCGAGTGCCGCAGGAGCGCTCCGTGACGGATGAGAACCCCCTCGCACGCAGGGTGTGCGTGCATCCGTCTTCAGGAGGATTACATGATTGCGAGCGCCCGATGGTTCTCGCGCTTCGCGCTCGGGTTCATCGTGTTGGCGTGTGCCGACGCAACCGATCCCGCCGCGCCGAGCGACGCAGCTTCAGCAGAAGTCCCACAGTTCTCGTCCGAGGGAGGAGCCTCCCCGAGTGAGGAGGACTTCGCCTCGATGCCTTCGGAGTTTCGATCGGCACCGAGCATCATCTCCTACTCTACCGATGTCCAGTTCCTGCCGGCCGAGCGACGAGCGTCCGCCGTTGCCCGCATGAGGTACCTCGCCAGCAACGCGTCGCAGGAAGTAAACATCTCTCTGCGTTTCGATAACGGGGTGATTGCCTCGAACTCCGCCTTCGGGGAGAACAGCAACTGGCTTCCATGGGATCGGGAGCTGACGACGACAGCGTATGTCGGGGTCAGCGGCTCCTGCGGCCATTTCGCCGAGGCGACTACGGGCCACAAGGCCTGGCATCAGTTTCTGGTCGGTGGCTGGAAGTTCCTCTCCTGGGGGAATCAGTCGCGCTCCAGCTACGACTCAGACGAACAGCCCGCCTGCGAGCCCCCGCCGCCGCCACCCCCGGCACCGCCGGGCGGAGGCGGCGGGGGCGGCGATGAGTACGAAGGCGGCTGCCAGCTCTGCCAGCAGTGGTTCTACTTCATCGATGGCTACATGGTCGACGAGTGGTGGGAGTGCACCTCCATCCCGGATTACTTCTGCGCGGGAATGATGACATGACGCGCCCCGACGCTCGACTCCCATTCGTCGATCCTCAGACCATACTTCCTTCCTGGAGGACGCTCGCGATGCGACGCTCCATCACCATATCGAATTCCTGGAGGATGACGGTGCTGGTCGCCGTTCTCCTCATCGCCGCGCCCGCTGCAGCGAGCGCGCAGTCGGCGACCGCGGTCACCAAGTCGCGGCGGTGGGCGGACCCGCAGGTCGCCACCCTCATGCTCGTCGATGATCTGGGCCGCGCCGACGCGCGCGCGGTCGTGATCCGGCGGCCCGGCGACATGCCCAACAACATCATCCTCGTCACGCGCGCGACGACGGCGGCGGACCTGGCGACCGCAGCGACAGCCCTCATCCAGTCGCGACACAGCCGTGGCGATGTGGTCGAGCGTGAGATCCGCGCGCTGATCGGGGCGGCGCCGAAGGGCACACGACCGGGTGATGCGAAGCCCCGCGGTGACAATCCCTCGCCCGTTCCGCGCCACTCGTCCAGTCCGTCGGAAGGGCTGGCGGCGAGAGACCTCCAGCGGCTGCGCCGCGCACCCGCGTTCTCGATTGCGGGCATCGGCCGCGGCCCAGCGCTCGTGATCCGGATGAGCGACGGCAAGAAGGCGAAGACAAACTGACCTGCGCTCGCGACTCGCACCGGCCACGCGGCCGGTGCGAGCCGTGCGTGTTTGTCGCCGGGCGTTGGGACGGCGAGCTAGTCCGTGCGGGTCAGGATGCGGGGACCCTGCTCGGTGACCGCCACCGTATGCTCGAAGTGCGCCGACCGGGAGCCATCGGCGGTCACGATCGTCCACCGGTCGGGCATTTCGCGCGTTTCGGCGGATCCCATGTTCACCATCGGTTCGATCGCGATGGTGAGTCCCACGGCGAGCTTCATCCCGCGCTTGGGCTTCCCGTAGTTGGGCACCTGCGGCTTCTCGTGGAACTCGACGCCGATACCGTGGCCGACGAGATCCTTCACGACACTGAAGCCGGCGCCCTCCACGACCGCCTGCACGGCCGCGCCGATGTCACCGAGGTGATTGCCAGGCTGCGCCGCCTCGATCCCCGCTGCGAGCGCCGCCTCGGTGACGTCCAGCAGCCGCTGCGACTCGGGCGGCACCGCTCCCACCGCCACCGTCGTAGCCGAATCGGTGAAGAATCCGTGGTAGCGAACACCGACGTCCAGGGAGATGATGTCGCCTTCCTGAAGCGTGCGGCGCCGCGATGGGATGCCATGCACGATCTCGTTGTTGATCGAGGCGCACACGCTTCCGGGAAAGCCGTACAGGCCCTTGAACGCCGGCGTGGCCCCTTCGCGTGCCCGAATGAACGTCTCCGCGATCTCGTCGAGCTCCGCGGTGGACACCCCCGGCCGCACCGCCGCGCAGAGCGTCTCGACGGTCTCTGCCAGAATGCGCCCCCCCTGCGCCATGATCTCGATCTCGCGGGGCGACTTGAGCTGGATCATGCCGACTCGATCGCCGCGATCGCCCGCTGTGTTACTTCGTCCGTCGATCCCACCGCATTGATCTTCACGAGCCGCACGCCGTGCTTCGTGTACCAGTCGAGCACAGGAGCGGTCTGCTTGCGGTAGACCTCGAGCCGGTTGCGAACGGACTCCGGTTCATCATCCGGACGCCGGACGAGTTTCCCGCCGCAGCGACCACATTCGGAGTCCGGCTCGCGGCCGGTGTATGGCGTCTGGCACTTCTCGCAGACGGTGCGCCCGCTGAGGCGGCGCACGAGCTCCTCGTCGGGGACGTCGAAGACGAGGACAGCATCCACCGCGCGCCCCAGCTTCTTCAGCATCCGGGTGAGCCCCTCGGCCTGTCCCGTCGTGCGCACGACACCGTCGAGGATTGCGCCCCGGGCCGCATCCGGCTTGGCGAGCGTCTCCTCCATGATCGCCAGGATGACGTCATCAGGAACGAGGTCGCCGCGCGCCATCGCGGCTTTCGCCTCGAGGCCGCGCGGCGTTCCGTCGCGGACTGCCGCACGGAGGACGTCACCGGTCGCAAGCTTCGGCACACCCAGTCGGTCGGCGACTGGAGTGGCCTGGGTTCCCTTCCCCGCGCCCGGTGGCCCGAAGAGGACGATCAGCATGGCGCGGGAGGGGAGCCTGTGGGTGCGCTAGAAGCCGCCGCCCATCGCCTGCCGCCCGCGGAAGCGCACCCGGCCCTTCTTCATGAAGCCGTCGTACTTCCGCAGGAGGAGGTGCTGCTGCATCTGCGCGAGCGTGTCGAGCGCCACACCGACGACGATCAGCAGCGACGTGCCACCGAAGACGTTCGGGTAGTTGAAGAGCTGGGAGAGATACACCGGCAGCAGCGCGATCACCGCGAGGAAGATTGCGCCGGGGAGCGTGATCCGCTCGACGACGTGCTCGATGTACTCCGCCGTCTTCGCACCCGGCTTCACGCCGGGGATGAACGCGCCCTGCTTCTTCAGGTTCTCCGAGACGTCGAGCGGATTGAAGATGATCGACGTGTAGAAGTAGGTGAACGCGACGATGAGGATGAACTGGGTGAGCATGTACAGCCACGCACCCGGCTGGAACAGGTCGGCAACGCGCTGCGCCGCCGGGCTCGGGCTGAACTGCGCCCACGCCCCTGGCACGATGATCACCGACTGCGCGAAGATGATCGGCATGACGCCCGCCGCAATGATGCGCAGCGGGATGAAGTTCTTCGCCGCTTCGCGCATCCGGCCCCGCGCCATCGTCCGCTGCGGGATCTGGATCAGCACCCGTCGCGCCGCCAGCGTGATCGTCACGACGGCTGCCACGACCGCCGCCATGACCAGCCCGAGTCCGAGGAGCTGGAGCGGGGTGATCGCCTTCGCCGACACGAGCGAGAAGGCGTCGATGATGGACGGCCAGAACTGCTGGACGATCGAGAAGAAGATCATGAGGCTGGCGCCGTTGCCGAGGCCGCGCTCCGTGATCTGCTCGCCGAGCCACATGACGAACATCGCGCCCGTCGTCAGCACGAGGATCATCTGCGCCGTGAACCAGAAGCCCGGGTTCACGACGGCGCCCGTCACCGACGATGTGAACATCGCAAAGGTGTACGCCTGGCCCGCGGCGAGGATCACCGTCAGGTAGCGCGTCCACTGATTGATCTTCTTCCGGCCTTCCTCGTCCTTGTTCATCTTCTCGACCGACGGCACGACTGCCGCCGCGATCTGCATGAAGATGCTGGCCGAGATGTACGGCATGATCCCGAGCGCGAACACCGTCGCGCGCCCGAGGTTGCCGCCGACGAACAGGTCGTAGAGGTTCAGCAGCCCGTTCCCGCCCTGCGCCTCGAAGTAGTTCAGCATCGCGACGAGATCGATGCCGGGGGCCGTGATGAACGACCCGACCCGGTAGATCAGGAGGCAGAGCAGGGTGAACTTGATCTTCCCCCAGAGCTCCGGCGTGTCGACGATGTTCTTGACCGCCGTGGCGGCGTTGGGTTGCGCCATCTTACTCCTCGATGCGGCCTCCGGCCGCGACGATCTTCTCCCGCGCCGTGGCGCTGAACTTCACGCCACGCACCGTCACCGCATGCTCGATCTTGCCGTTCGCGAGCAGCTTCGCCGGCCCCTTCCCCGCCCGGATCAATCCCGCGGCGAGCAGCGACTCCGGCGTCACCTCGGTCATGTCCGCCAGCCTGTCGAGCCGCACGAGCTGGCTCTCCTCGCGGAACGGGTTGGTGAACCCGCGCTTCGGGATGCGCCGCGTCAGCGGCATCTGGCCGCCCTCGAACTGCGGCTTGCCGCCGCCCGGGCCATGGTGGCCGGAGCGCGCCTTGATGCCCTTGTGTCCCTTGCCGGACGTCTTGCCCGTGCCGGACCCGGGGCCGCGCCCGAGACGCTTGCGGTCCCGGTGCGAGCCCGGTGCGGGCATCAGGTTGTGCAGTCCGATCTTGCCGGCGTTCGCATCGCTGCCGGCCGCTCTTTCCGTACGCTTTGCCACTGCCCTATTCCTCCGCAGGCGTGACGGTCACCAGATGCCGGACTCGCTTGATCATCCCGCGAAGGGACGCCGAGTCCTGCTTGATGACGACGGCCTGGTGATGCTTGAGGCCGAGTGCCTCGAGCGTCTGCTTCATGCGCCATGAATGGCCGATCCCGCTCCGCACCTGCTCGATGCGCAGCTTCCCCGTGCCGACCGGCAGCTCCTTCGGGGTGTGAGTCGGACCCTTGGTTCCCCAGAAAACGTGTGTCCTAGGCATGCGCTGCCTCTCTCGACTTCGCGCGCGAAATGTAACCGATGCTCGAGACTTCGACCCCGCGCTCGCGCGCGATCTGCTCGACCGTCGTAAGGTGCAGGAGTCCGTCGAGCGCCGCCAGCACCATGTTGTGCGGGTTGGTGGAGCCGAGGCTCTTCGTGAGAATGTCGGTGATGCCGGCGCATTCCATGATGGCGCGCACCGCACCGCCGGCGATGACGCCCGCACCCGGAGCCGCTGGCTTCATCAACACCTTGCCCGCGCCGTGCGATCCGACGATCTCGTGCGGAATCGTTCCGCCCGTCATTGGGATGTTGACCATCTTCCGCTTCGCGGCATCCACCGCCTTGCGCACGGCTTCCGAGACTTCGTTCGCCTTGCCCGTGGCGAAGCCGACCTTCCCCTTGCCATCGCCGACCGCGACGAGGGCATTGAAGGAGAAGCGGCGTCCGCCCTTCACGACCTTGGCGACGCGGTTGATGGCGATGACATTCTCGACGAGGTCGCTCTGCTCACGCCCGCCGTCACGCCCGCCATCGCGCCCACCGCGACCGCCGCCACGGCCTTCGCCGCCGCGACCGCCGCCGCCCTGACCGCCGGGACCACCGGAGCCGCCACCAGGACCGCCGCGACCACCGCCGCCGCCGCCCGGGCCGCCGCGACCACCACCACCGCCGCCGCCGCCACCGCCGCCGGGAC
>JANPKQ010000394.1:0-5211 GCA_031426115.1 Gemmatimonadaceae bacterium
TGGATGAACGAAGGGCCGCCTCACTGGGCGGCCCTTCGTGCGTACGGACAGCACCGCGATTACTGCATGATCGCGATGCCCTCCTTCTTCGGGTTCTTCAGGTAGAGGTCGAGCCACGCGACCCAGCGAGCCCAGAGGTCCAGGTTCGTTTCGCGCGTCGCGGGACCGTGATCCTCGTAAGGATACATGTAGAGCGACGCCGTCTTGCCGAGACCCATGAGCGCGTGATAGAGACGCTCTGAGTTGATCGGCGCGGTGCCGACGTTCTGGTCCGCCATGCCGTGATACATGAGCAGCGCACCATTCAGCTTGTCGGCATAGAGGAGCGGCGACATCTCCAGGTACGTCTCGCGCGCGGTCCACAGGTCGCGTCGCTCGCTCTGGAACCCGTTCGGCGTCAGCGGGCGGAGGTAGTTCCCGTCGCCGGCGATGCCCGCCTTGAAGTACGGCGTGTGGACCATCGCGTTGACCGTGCTGAACGCGCCATAGCTGTGGCCACCGATCCCGATCCGGTTCCGGTCGACATAGCCCTGGCTCACGAGGGTGTCGATCACCGCCGTGAGGTTGTTGCGCAGGTCGGAGACATAGTTGTCGTTCATCCGGCCGTTCTCGCCGACGATCGGCGCATCGGGCTCGACGACCGCGTAGCCGAGCTTCGTCAGGATGTCCATGTCGCGCGTGGAGACCGACGGGAAGCGCGTCTTGTTGAGCGTGCGGCGCGTGCGATCGTAGGACGTTTGATCGGTGAACTCGCGCGGATAGAACCAGAACATCGCGGGGAGCTTCGTCCCCTGCACGTAGTCGGGCGGCAGGGTGATGTTCACGAAGAACTTGTAGCCGTCCACGCGCTCCACCGGAATGATCTTCCGAATCGCCTTCGTGAGCTCCGGGGAGTAGTCGATGTTGCTCGTCAGCTTCTTCACCGTCCCGGCCTTCATGTCACGGAAGTAGAAATCCGGGACTGCGGTCGGCGACTCGCGCGACACGATGACGCGGGAGAAGTCGTCGTCGAGGACTTCGGTGACCGTCTCCCAGATCTGGCCGTCGCTCTCGAAGATGCGGGACTTGTTGCCCGTCTTCACTTCGAGCCGATCGACGAAGTTGCGCGGGGCATCCTTCGCCGGATCGGGGAAATATTTCGTTCCGGAGAGATACACCGCCGCCTTGTCCGAGGTCATCTGGACGACGGGCGCGCCGTTGCTTCCACTCTTCGTCATCAGGGACCCTGGCGCAACGAAGAACGCCGAGTCCGCGGCTGCGAGCTGCGCCGCCGTCTGCGTGCCGCCTCCGCCACCGCCCCGGCCTCCTGCGCCACCCCGGCCGCGCGAGATCGTGTAGCGCTTAGCCGGCTCGTTGAGGTAGACAGCGAACTCGCCGCCCTCATCGCTGAGGAACAGCACCTGGCCGTCTTCCGAGAAGCGGACGTTGCTCATCCGGGTGTCGCTCTCGTAAAGGACCTTCGCCCCCGCCGCATCGTATGGCGGTGTCCACTGGTACAGCCGGTCCTTGCGGCGCGGCTGGTCGGCGTTGGCCGGGCCGGTGGCCGAGTCGCGCCCACCGCGCCGCGGAGCTGCCTCCTGCTGCAGGTAGATCATGCCCGGTCCGACCGGATTCCACGCGATGCTGCGCTTCGCAGTGTCGGCCGCAGCACGGGCTGCCTGGGCCGCCGGAGCCGGATCATCATCCGTTGCTGCAGGTCCTCCGCCCTCACGCAGCTCGCGCTTCGCGATCTCGACGATCACCTTGCCCGTCGGATCCCATAGCTCCTCGCGGTTGCCGAAGCTCCCAACCGGAACGACGTAGGAGAATGGGTGCTGCATCCGGGTAACGCGGAAATACTGCCCATCGGGCGACGCATTCACCGACTGGATCATCGACGGCTTGCCGACCTTGCGCACGGCGCCGGTCTTCGCATCGATCACCGCGAGCTGGCCCGTGGCGTAGTACTCCAGCAGCGCCTTGTCGTGCGGGGTCTCGAGCAGGCTGGCGTAGGTCCGCGTCTGCGCCTTCGTCCCCTGGGTGACGCGAATCTTCGGTTGCGATGGAACGTCGGGCAGCTTCGGCTCGACACCGCGGCCCTCGGGAATGAGGACCGTCACGATGCTCCGGCCATCCGCCGTCCACTCGAAGCCCGTGACGAGCGTTGCAAGCACCGGAGTCCTGGTCAGCGCGCGGGATCGACCCGTCATCGCGTTGGCGACGTGAATGTGCGTCGCATTGTCGAAGTGCGCGAAGTATGCGACCTCACGCCCGTCGCGCGACCAGACCGGATTCGTCGCCGTCGCTCCCTTCGGCAGCTCGATGTTCACGGACTTGCCCGATTCCCAGTCGATGATGGCGAAGCCGCTGCCGGCACGGGTCGTGAGGGACCGCGCACGATTCGCCCGATGGTCCACCTGCACGCCGCCGAGGTAGTAGTGAGGCTTTGCGAAGATCGCCATCGTCGGCATGCCTTCGCTCTGGGCCTTGATGAAGAACTTCCGGTCCGGGCTCGGGTTGCTGAGCGTGACGTTGAGGTGTCGCGGAGCGAGCACCGTCCGCGCGATCTCGTCCGGCGGCGACAGGAAGCCTTCGTGCGTGATCGGGTTCGGCGCCGCCGCGTTCTGCTGGGCCGCCGCGGAGGAGCCCGCGAGGAGCGCGACGGCGGCCGTCGTCATGAGCCAACGGCCGACCGCGCGAGGGGCAGGGACGCGCTTCATTGCGTGCTCCGGAGTTGTGGGAAGTCAGGAGATGGTAGCCGAATCCTCACTGTTTCCGGAAGGGGTGCTCGAAGCTCAGGTACACGAATACGCCGCGCTCTCCTTCGCTCGGTCCGACGCCGAATGGAATGGCGATGCCCGGGACGATCTGCAGCCCTGACGCGAGGTCGAACGCAGCACGGAATCCTGGAGCGACGAGAAATCCCCGGCTCCACCGCGTCGCGTCTGCGCCGACGACCGCCTCGTCGCGGCTCCACATCGATTCGAGCATCAGGTTGAACTTCGGGTGCACGAGCCAGATGAGACTCTGCCCGATGAAGAAGCCGCGGGCCGCCGCTTCTTCACCCAGGGAGTTCTTCGCCGATGGCACCCAGCTCCCGCCGACGTTCGAGTGGGAGACCAGCCAGGGCGTGATCTCGATGCTCATTGGAAGATTCACCTCGACGCCGGCTCCGCCCGAGCCATGCTCCCACTGCTCCCGGCCGGTAGGCAGGCTGGCGCTCAGCCTCGGCGACATCGCCACCGTCGACCCGGTCGCCATGGGGACCTGATAGCGGTAGTTGAGCAGGATGTCGCCGACACCGGTGCGATCGCCCGTCGATGTCATCGAGTGCTGGATCGGCACGGTGTAGCTGAGCTGATGCCGTTCGCCCGGTGCAGGCCATTCCTGGGTAAACGTCGCGCCCCAGCCGAACGTCCCGCGCGTGCGCTGATAGGTCGAAACGTGCTGGACGACGCCGAACGGTTGATTGTACGCCTCCTCGACGAGGAAGCTGTTGTCACGGATCGGAACCGGCGCACCGGCCGGCGCAGGTGGCTGCGCATTGCCGATGGTCGCGCATGCGGCGACGGCGGAGAGGACAACGAGGGACTTTGCGTTCATGCGGGAACCACCAGTCCTGTGACGTACATGATGAGCAGGCCGCAAAAGAGACCGGCCGCATTGAGCGGGCGCGTGATGCCCGCGTTCTCTCCGCGGTTCAGCATCCGTCCGAGCTCGATGACGACCTGGACGATGGCACCGGCGCCGATCGCGAAGAACAGCGTTGTCCAGAGCGGCGAATACGTGAAGCCGCCGACCCAGGCGCCGAGCACGGTTGGTACGCCCGCGATGGCGCCGAGCGCCGCGAGGCGTGCCAGCGACGGTCGCTGGTTGGCGATCGGTGCGACGATGCCGAGGCCCTCGGTGGTGTTGTGCAGCAGGAAGCCCACGACGAGGAAGGTGCCGAGCGCGATCTCGCCGGTTGCGTACGAGGCCCCGATTGCCAGACCCTCGCCGAGGTTATGCAGGCCGATACCGATCGCCACGAGCGTCGCGACCCACTGCGGCGACATGCCACCCGCCTGCGTCCGCTTCCAGTGGCCCAGCGAGGCGAGCGCCAATGGCGTTCCGAGCGCGCCGAGAAGCACGAGCCCCATGCCGTTGAACGCGCCGGGGACCCGGCCCGCGGTTGCCACCGCCTCGAGGAAGGCATCGATGCCGAGAAAGATCAGCAGGCCGATCGTGAGGCTGAGGAAGTAGTTCATCCACGCGCGCGAGATCGAGCGGAGGAAGGGGAGCCACAGCAATCCGAGGAAGACCGGGATGACGCCGGCGTAGACGCCGAGCAACGCGAACGTGCCGAGGTAGCGCGCGTCCGGCGCCGGAGTCCTCGTGGCGACCGCGACCTCCGTCGTGAAAGTGAGCCCGGTGCTGGTCATGAGCTTGATGACGTGCGGCTCGCCCTCGACCCACGGGTATGGCACCGTGAGGACGCGGCTCTCGAGCCGGCCGATGCGTGCCGGTCCGTCGATGCGGTGCACCCACGACGCATCATCGACGAGCACCTGGGCGACCGTGACCGCCTCCGGGCCGCCGTTGGTGACGTGCACGCGCAGCTCGTGCGCGCTCGGCAGGCTGACGCGCTCGATCGTGAGCTCTTCAACGGGCGGGAAGGTCGCCTGAAAGACGCCGACGGGCCCGAACCTGATGAATGCCGCGACGAGGAGCGCGAGCAGGACGAGCGGGCCAAGGCCCATGACCCAGCGCGGGAGCGTCGTCGAGGGAGCGGGCGGTGTCGTCGCCGGAAGGTCGACGGTGCGCTCAGACATTGGCGCCCCCCCCGACCTGGAACATCCCGGTCCATCCGAGCTCCGCAAACTCGCTCTGGTGTGCGTGGAACATGAACGGTCCGGCGTGCTTGTAGGAGAACTCGATGATCGCGCGCTCTCCCTGACCCATCGTGACGACGTCGGTCCACTCGAAATGCTCGAGGTTGGATCCCGTCCGATAGAGCTTGAAGAAATTCCCGTGGAGGTGAAAGGAGTTGATGAGGTCGAACTCCGTAATGTTGGACAGATAGATGCGCACAGTCTCGCCGACCCGGATCGAGATGGGATGCTTCTGGTAATGGAAAGCGACCGTGTTCACGGCGTAGATTTCGTTCTCGCCATCGAAGTTCGTGTCGAAGGCGTTCATCACCATGACGAACTCCTTCGCTGGAGGGCGCCCGCCCTTCGGGTCGATGATGAG
>JANPKQ010000395.1:0-1833 GCA_031426115.1 Gemmatimonadaceae bacterium
GACTCTCTCATCGGGGTGATGGGACGCTTCTGAAGGATCATCCTGGTCGGCTGCTACCCTGGAGCGGTATCGGGTCAACACCTCGCTCGCTCATACGAGGCGAAGTCGGCCTGACTCGAGTCAGGTGCTCCGTGAGACACACCCTGAGGCCCAAAGGGTTTAACGCGGAAATCAATGCGCGAGGGGCGATCGCAGTCCGGTCACGACGCTGCTGCACGGCACGTCCCTACGAGCAGGACGAGCCGAGGTGTCACGATCCCGGCGCCAACCGATAGCCGATGGCGCGCCGCCGGGCCCAGCGGATTTCGACGAGCTGACGATTGCGGTGGACCAGTGGTCGAACCGGACCCGCGTGCGTCAGGCGGCGGGACCGCCCAACTCGCCGGCCGCCAGCTCGAGCCCACGGACTGCAGCCGGGCAGAGCTTCGTTCCCGACTCCTTCTTCAGGATGTCGAGGGCCTGCGCATACGGCATCCCTGCGCGGTAGGGGCGGTCGGCGCTGAGCGCCTCGTAGATGTCGGCGACCGCGAGGATCCGGCTCGGCTCATCGAGCTGGTCGGCGCGAAGCCCCCACGGGTAGCCGGATCCATCCAGCTTCTCGTGATGAACGGCCGCCAGCCAGGCGATGTCGGTGAAGGCCTCGACCCGCTGGAGGATCTCCCACGTGAACCGTGGATGCTGCTCGATGGCGCCGCGCTCCTCGGGATCGAGCCGCCCCGGCTTGTCGAGAATCCGGTTCGACACGCCGAGCTTTCCGATGTCATGGAGCAGCCCTGCGCGGTGGATGCGTGCCTGTTCCGGCGCCGAGTAGCCAAGGCGGGCCGAGATGCGTTGTGCATAGTCGGCGACATTGAAGGAGTGTCGCGCCGTGTACGGTGACTTCGCGTCGATGATCTCGGCGAACGATCGCGCGATCGCGTCGAGGCCGTCGCTATCGACGCGGCGACTATGCGCTCCGGGCTCGATACCGAGCACCGTCTCGCGCAGGACTGCGCCGTCGAGGCTCTGCCAGAACTCGCGGTCGCGCTTCCAGCGCAGGACCAGGTCGGCGAGTGCCGGGTCGAACCACCGGCCGCGCCGCGCCCGCACCACCTTCAGCGCGGCCTCCACGCCACCCGAGATGTAGAACACGTCGACCGTCTGTGCGATGTTCGCGATTCTCGCCAGCAGCGGGATATCCTCGCCGCGAAGACCGGTCGGCTGACCGAGGCCGCACCAGTGCTCGTCGAGCGCGCGGATCGCGGACGCCGTCGCATCCGGGAAGCCGAGCCCCAGCGCGATGTCGGCACCGCGATCGCAGCGGATCTGCATGATGTCGCGGGTGACGTCGGAGGCTTTCGCGATGCCGAGAAAATACCTGACGCGGTCTGCCGTCGACTGCCCGACCCCGCAGAGCTGTGCGGTGTGAAGCGCGAGGGAAACGGGGCGGTGCCAGTCCACGAACTTCATCCGCTGCTTCACGAGCTGGTCGTCGGAGCCGAACAGCGCTGCCATCTTCGCGGCGTTGCTGGAGCACCCGGCGTCCTTGAGCAGCAGGGCGAAGTACAGCGCGGTGCGCTGCTCGGCAGACAGGCCGATCTCGTCTCCAAGGCGCATCCCGATGACACAGGTCCGATTCGTGTGTCCGGGCGGCTGTCCCTCGGTCAGGTCGAGCGCGTAGGAGAGGGCCGACAGCACCTCGGAGAGCGCGATTGACGGCGCGGCTCCGGGAATTCGCGTAGCCGGCGGTGGAGTCGGTGGCATGCCCCTTTGACTGACACTGCCCACGTACAGTCACCAGCTCTACTGACCGCGACTACGTACGGACGTGCATTGCGTACTGCGCACGCACTT
>JANPKQ010000396.1:0-5040 GCA_031426115.1 Gemmatimonadaceae bacterium
CGCCGAAGCCAAGCGTTCGTCGCATCTCGGCCGCCGTCTCACCCGCTGCCCCGTTCAGCGTCATGCCAAGAGCCATCGATGCACTCAGCGGTGACAGAAAGACGTTCGACCCGGCCTGGTCCCGGTTGACCTGGCGGAGCAGGTCGAAGGTGAACGTGTTGCCGGTGGACGAGATGAGCCGCTCGCGATCCGTGAGGGCCCTCGGCAGCTCGGTGAGTGTGGCCGGCGCGACCGGATCCGATGCGCAGGCGGCGGAAATTGCGAGCAGGGCAGCGGCAGCGCCGAGCCGATGGAGTGCGCGTGATGCAGACATCGAGACCTCTCTACGGAATGGGACCTGTCGCCGGCATCGCTCCGAGCCGGCTGCACCGGACCCATGATCGACCCGCTCACCTACCGCGACAGTCACAGCTCCGTTCCAATTTGCGGACTGGCCGGACTACCGCCCGCTGCGCTTGTCGCTCTCGAGTCGCTCGCTCACGAACTCTCCCTCGGCGACCTCCGCGGCTTCCACCGCTGCCGTCTCGCGCTCGACGGCATCCCGCTCGGTCTTGTAGCGCAGGTACCAGTCGCGCGTCACCTCGCCCGCGAGATCGCGGTTCCCCAGCCCGAAAGCCAGCGCCAGGGCGAGCGCCACCGCCCCGAACAGGATCGCGAACGCGGTCGTCACGATCTCGGTCGCGACGTTGAGCTGCTGGAGCGCCATGAAGATCGCGAGGAGGATCACACCCCCGCGTCCGATGCGTGAGAGCGCCGTCCCTCCATGCAGGGCGCCCGCCGAGGCCATGATGAGCCCGCCGACGAATTCCCCCAGCACGATCCCGACGATGATGATGACGATCGCGGCGATGACGCTCGGGATGTAGCCGACGAGCTCCGAAAAGACGTCGGCCAGCGACTGGAGCCCGAGCGCATTCGACGCGAGCACGATGACCGCGAACATCAGGAGCCAGAACACGAGGTTCGCGAGCACCCGGATCGGGTTGACGTGCGAACCCGAGCGCTCCACCACTTCCATGACACCGCCGCGCTCGAGCAGCGCGTCGAAACGGATCCGGCGGAGCAGGCGGTCTACCGCGCGCTCGACGACCCGCGCGAACAGGTATCCCGCGAACAGGATGACCAGTGCGCCGAAGAGGGCCGGGATGTACTCCACGACCTGGACGAAGCTCCCCCGCAGGCGCTCGGTGAAGGTGGGTTGCACCGGATGTCTAGAAGGAGAGGGAGACCAGCGGATAGCGCCCGCGGACACCCGCCGCGGCGAGTGCCGCGCCCGTGGGATTGAGTCGGAGGGACGAAACCCTGCCTTCATCGCCGCCGGGCTGGATGTACGCATGCGTAATCGCGACACCCCCAGCCGCACCAGCCGTGAACAGGCTCATGCCGAGATGCCCGTTCTCGCTCTGGTCGATGAGGTTCGCGATGCCGAGCCCGATCAGTCCCCCGGCGATTCCGCCGAGCGCCATCTGCGTCGCATCGCCCGCGGTGTGGTCGAAGCGGCGCACGAGGATACGGTCACCAAGGGCCAGGCCTCCGAGGAACCCAGCGGTCAATGTCAGGGCGCCAGCGGTCCGCCCCGGATCCCCGTTCGCGATGAAGATGGCGGCAGCGGACGCGCCAAGTGCTCCGCTCACCCAGAGTGTCCCGACGTCGCCACCAGTCACCTTGTACGGAACGGACCGCGCATACAGGTAGCCCACCGGATATCCGACAGCGGCAGCTCCGACGAGAAGTGCAGCCTCGGGCCGGGTGAGGCCATCGTTGCCGTCTTCACTTTTCGCCGCGAGGACGATGCCGAGCATCGTGAGCGCCGCCGCGTCCGCGCCGAACCCGGAGGCCACCGCCTGGCCGCTCGTCATCCGGTTCCCGAAATACAACCCCGCTGCCGTGCCGGCGATTCCGCCGGCGAAGATGCCCGCGGAAATGGCGTCGCTATTTGCGTCGGTTGACGTGGTGCCATCAGGCTGGCGCTGCGCATCGTCTCCGGCACCGAGTGCGTAGGCCAGCGTCCCGCCTGCAAGCGCGGCGTGCAGCCCGCCGTGCGTGGACAGGCTCCGCATCGCCGGCGTGATCGTCATGTCGCGCGCGACCTGGGACGCGCCGAAGAACGCCGCGCCCGCCATCAGCAGGTACGCCGAGCCGCCGCCTGCGACATCGTCGGTGATCGCGTCCGAGAAAGCGGGCGCGTAGATCAGGAGTCCGAGGATCGTCTGGTTCCGGACAAACTTGTTCCTGTCCGCGCGATCCGGACGAACGGCGAACCTCGCGGGGAGCGTCGAGGTACGCGCCCGCAGGTAATCACGATCGGCGCTCGTGAACGAGTATCGCTCTACCGAGCCGTCGCGGCGCATTACTGCCAGGACGTACGCATCCGCGCCGATCGCGTACAGCCGTGCATCGGTATAGTCGCCGATCACCCGCCACGTTGGAGGGCCGAGCTGCAGCCGTGTCGCGATGGACGGCGTGATCGCCATCAGTCGGCCCGCCGAATCGAACGGCTGCGGGATCTCCACGACCTGGGCCGCCGCAACCGGAGCGACGAAGAGCAGCAAGGCGAGGGCGTATCTCATGGCGCGACATCTTTCATTGAAGGGTACCAATGAATCTACACGCCGGGCGCCGCCGAAACCGGGGTGGAAGCCTACGCTTCAGTTCCGCGTGCGCCGGCGCACGTCGAAGACGGCGCTGCGCCGGCAATTCGGGCAGATCATCCACTCCCGCTGGCGCGCATAGCCAAGCCCGAATGATCCGCCGCCGATGGACCGCTGCGTCATCACGACGTGGCACCGCGGGCACGATGGAGGCTCGCCCGTAGCGTACGCCGCGCGCATCGCCTCCATCTCCGCCGCGTCGTACTGCGGGCGCTCGGTGGGTGGCTCGTCCGTCATAGCGATGGCAGCCGCGATGCGATCTCCGGGGGAATCGGGATCGTCTTCCGCGCCTCGTAGTCGTAGGCAACCTGCACCGTGCGTCCCTCCGCTACCACCCGGCCGTCCCGGGTATCGCGGATGGCGTAGCTCCACACCCACGCCTTCGTCCGGATCTCCGTCGTGGTGATCTCGATCTCGAGCGGATCGCCGATCATCGCCTCGCTCCGGTACTGCACACTCGCCTCGGCCAGGATGAACGGGAAGTCGGCGCTGCCGCCGATCCCTTCGACCCATGCCCGCTCCCGCGCCATCTCGAAGTAGGTGAGGAACACCGCGTTGTTGACGTGGCCCTTGGTGTCGTAGTCGTTGTACCTCGTGGCGAGCGGGAAGCGCATGTCAGATCCGCACGACGATCTTGCCGAACTGTCGCCCCGACGCGAGACGCTCGAACGCCCGCGCCCCATCGCGCAGCTCGTGCACCGAGTCGATCGGGGGGATGAGCCGGCCCCCCCGCAGCTCGTCGGTGATGGCGTCGTACTCCGCGTCGTTCCCCATTGTCGAGCCCATGATCGTCCACTGGTTCCAGAAGAGGCGCCGGATATCAGTCTCGACCATCGGGCCCGACGTGCCGCCGCAGGTCACGAGGCGCCCACGCTTGCCGAGCGCGCCGAGCGACTTCGTCCATGTCTCCTCGCCGAAGTTGTCGATGACGACATCGACGCCGCGCTTGCCCGTGCGGGCGCGCACGGTCTTCGCCACATCCTCGGTCGCGTGATTGATGGTTTCGTCCGCGCCGAGGCCGCGGGCGCGCTCGAGCTTCTCATCGCTCCCCGATGTCACCCACACCCGGGCACCGCGGAGCTTCGCGATCTGCATCGCCGCAAGGGCCACGCCCCCGCCGATCCCCCAGATGAGCACCTGGTCCCCCGGGCCCACCCGGGCTCGCGAGACGACCATGCGCCACGCCGTCAGCGTCGCGAGTGAGAACGCCGCCGCCGCGACCATGTCCGTTGCCGCCGGGATCGTGCGAACGTTCACCGCCGGGACGAGGACGTACTCCGCCATCGTCCCGGGATGGTGCTCACCGAGAATCCCATAACGGATGCAGAGCGGGTGGTCGCCCTCGAGGCAGTAGGGACAGGTGCGATCGCTGATGCCGGGATTGATGATGACGCTGTCGCCGACATGGAGGCCAGTCACGGCGTCGCCAATGGCGTCGATGGTACCGGCGCCGTCACCGCCCATCACCCATCCGGGCGCGATGGTGACGCCCGGAAGCCCGGACACGACGAAGAGGTCGAGGTGGTTGAGCGCGGCGGCGGCAACTCGCACGCGGACGTCGGTCGGTGTCCGGAGCTCGGGGACGGGCACGTCCTCGCGATACTCGATCTTCTCCAGCCCGCCGTGTTCGGAGATGGTGAGGGCGCGCACGGCGGCGTTATATTGAACGGGCGAACAGCCGGAGCCCGCGCGACGCGGGCCCGCAACGACACAACTCCATCAACCGTGTGCGCATGATCTCCATCAAGGTTCCCCCGCTCGGTGAGTCCATCGTCGAGGCGACGATCTCACGCTGGCTCAAGAACGAAGGGGATTCCGTCGCTGGCGGCGAGACGCTGGTCGAGCTCGAGACGGATAAGATTACCGTGGAGGTCCCGGCGCTCAAAGGCGGCGTCCTGACCAAACGCCTCAAGAACGAAGGCGATGTCGTGAAGGTGAATGAGCTGCTCGGGGAGCTGGACGAGAGCGCAGCATCTGCAAGCGCCGGAGGAGACGCGAAGGAGCCAACGGAGAATGCCGCACCCGCCCCCGCCGCGAAAGCCGCGCCCGCCCCTGCGGCCGCAGCCCCTGCGGGGGGCTCAGGCACCGAGGCAAAGGCCCCGCCGGCCGCGGCGCAGAATGCTGATGCAAATGTGAAGTCCTCCCCCGCAGCACGGCGCGTCGCCGCCGAGGAAGGCGTGGACCTCTCGGCGGTGAGTGGCACTGGCCGGGGCGGCGTCATCAGCAAGCCCGATGTCGTCGGCGCTGTGGCGTCGCGCGGCGATGCGGCACCAGCCCAGCCGTCGGCCACGACCACGGCCGCGCAGCGTCCCGCGACGCCTGCTGCTGCATCGGCGAACGGTGCACGCGAGACGCGCGAGAAGATGTCCACGCGCCGCAAGCGCATCGC
>JANPKQ010000397.1:0-23840 GCA_031426115.1 Gemmatimonadaceae bacterium
GCGAACCGCTCGGCCGCGGCATCGTTCCGGATTCCTGACTGGAACCAGACGGCGCGCGGCCGTTTCGCGATGATGTCATCCACATGCGCCGGAATGTCGGCCGGCCGTCGGAAGACGTTCACCATGTCCACGTCACCCGGAACTGCAGCGACCGTTCGGTAGACGGGCTGGCCGAGGATCTCGGTCGCTTCGGGATAGTAGACCGGAACCGGCACGATCTCGTATCCCGCATTCTGCGTATACTCGGGCACGTAGTAAGCGGGTGCATGCGAGGCTTCGGTCTTGATACCGAGGACCGCGATGCGGTGCACGCGCTCGAGCATGGTGCGGATGCCCGCGGAGCTCGTGATGAGGTGCGAGCGCCAGTCGACGTCGGACGGTGAGGGCTTCGTCATGGTCACTTTCGAACGCAATGGGTGCGCCATCGTGAGGGTGGGCGCGTCGGTGGCGCCTGCGGAACGGGTGGAACCCGACTAACTTTTCCGATTCTGATTCCGCACCATCCCGGGAGACACTGAATGCGCATGCTGGTACTTGGCGCGGGGCTGCAAGGCTCCGCGTGTGCCTACGACCTGCTTCAACAGCCCGACGTGACGGAAGTTCGCCTCGCGGACCTCCATCCCGATCACCTGCCCGACTTCCTCGCGCCGTATTCCGGGAAGAAGCTCATCCCGACGCCGCTCGACGTCCGCGACCGCGATGCGGTTCGCGCACTCGTGCGCGAGAGCAACGCGGTGATGTGCGCGCTGCCCTACTACTTCAACCTCGACGTCGCACGGCATGCGGCGGAAGCAGGGGTGCACTTCTGCGATCTCGGCGGCAACACCGAGATCGTCTTCCAGCAGAAGGAGCTCGATGGCCTCGCTCGCGAGCGCGGCGTCACGATCATTCCGGACTGCGGACTCGCGCCGGGAATGGTGAACATCCTCGCCGAGCTGGGCATCCGGTCGATGGACAAGGTCGACAAGGTCCGGATCTATGTCGGCGGACTGCCCCAGAATCCCGAGCCGCCCCTCAACTACCAGATCGTCTACTCACTCGAAGGCGTTCTCGACTACTACACGACGCTGTCGTGGGTGCTGCGCGATGGGAAGCGACAGCGCGTCACCGCGCTCTCGGAGCGCGAGACGACTCCCTTCCCGGCGCCAGTCGGCGACCTCGAAGCGTTCCACACGGCGGGCGGTCTTTCGACGATGGCCTTCCGCTATGAAGGCAAGATCGCGTCGATGGAGTACAAGACGCTGCGCTACCCCGGGCATGCCCACATCATGGAGGCGATTCGCGAGCTCGGCCTTCTCGAGCTCGAGCCCGTCGATGTGAAGGGAGTGAAGGTCATCCCGCGTGAGCTCTTCACCGCCGCTGCCGGCCCCCGACTGACGAAGGCCAAGGGGCGTGACCTCGTTGCACTGCGTGTCACGGTCGAGGGCACGAAGGACGGCCGCCCCGCGCACCGCGGGTGGGAGCTGCTCGACTACTACGACGTCCAGCACGGCATCAGCGCGATGATGCGAACGACGGGGTACTCGCTGTCGATCACGGGGCTGATGCAGGCGCGCGGGCAGATCGGGAAGGCGGGGGTGTTCACCCCGGACGAGGCAATGCCGGGAGAGATCTACGTCGCCGAGCTTGCCAAGCGGGGAGTCGTCATCAAGGATGTCTCCTAGTCATCGGTAGACTGGCCTTGGTGAAGCGGAGCTGGGGCCATCGAGGGGCCGGGAGAGGGGGAACGGCGACGGCGGAACTCATGCAGGGCGGCGACAGCGGCATCGGGCAAAACAGAACGGCGCAATTGGGTACGTAGAGAGAAGAGCGGTAACTCCGCCAACGCCGTTAGACCGTTTGCCGGCGTTGACGACGTTGGCGGAGTTCACGCCGTTTCGTTCTACGTACGCTTTCACGCCCCTCAGTTTTTGCCCGATGCCGCGTTCGACGCTCTGGCAGTCACCGCCGTTCAAACCCCCGGGTCACTCTCGGACGAACGACGCCAGCGTCACTCCCATTGCGTCGATCGTCTCCCTCGCGTTCGACCGATCGGAGCCGTTGTAGATGAACGCGAACGCGATCACTTCGCCGCTCTGCGCCGTGACGTAGCCGCCGAGGGAGATGACGGAGTTCGTCGTTCCCGTCTTGGCGTGGAGGTTTCCCTGGGCGGAGGTCGAGCGCATGCGCGTGCGGAGCAGCTCCGACTCGCCGGCGACGGGGAGCGAGGCGTGGAACGACGCGGCCCACGGTGCCTTGTGCGAGTAGGCGAGGAGCTGAAGTAGCGCACGCGGGGTGATACGATCGAGGGTCGAGAGCCCGCTGCCGTCGGCGGCGTGGACGGCGTTCGAATCGGCGCCCACCTGCTTCACCATGAAGTCGCGAAGCAGCGCGTAGCCCGCTGTCGCAGACCCCTGCGGAAGCTGGGTCTGGGTGCGCGCGGTGTTGCGGTAGATCAGCTCGGCGTAGTGGTTGATGCTCTCGCGATTCATCACGGAGATCAGCCGGTCGAGCGGCGGTGATGGCAGGCCGGTGACCTTCACCGCGCGGCCGGGAGTCGGGCCGAGGCGGATGGAGCCCCCGACGGTGATTCCCTGCGCAGCGAGCGCGTCGCGGAAGGCGCCGAGCGTGAACCCGGCGGGATCCTCGATCACCAGCTCGTAGCGCCGAGCGGGCGAGTTGGTGCCGATCCAGCCGCGGGCTTCGACGCCACCGCCGTTCACCCGACGCACGATGATGTTGCCGCCGCGGCTTCCCTTTACCAGCCGCACCGCGCTCGAGATACCCATCGAGCTGGAAGCCGGCTCCAGCGCCACGCGCGCGACGCCCCCCGCTTCCTCGGGAAACACCGCGATGGCGACGACATTCTCGTTCAGCGACAGCGCCGAGACGCGCGCGGCGTAGCGATCCTGGAGGTAGCGCGAGAGCCACCCCTCGGGCACGAGCCGCTCCTCGAAGGCACTCGCATCGGCGACGAGATCACCGGTCACCCGGTGAACCCCCGAGGCCTGCACCAGGCGCGCGAGCAGCATCATCGGCGTGTTGGCATCCCCCCGCAGGAAGCGGTTGGAAAGCGCGGGATCGCCGCCGCCGCGGAGAATCAGGTCGCCGTGCACGGTGCCGGCGGAGTCCAGCGACCCGTCGCGGAGCACATCGGTACTGAAATGGTGGTTCGGTCCGAGCCGCTCGAGGGCGAGGGCCGCGGTAAAGAGCTTGAAGGTCGATGCCGGCTGGAAGAGCTCGTCCGGATTCATCGAATAGAGGGTGTCACCCCTCGTCAGCGAAACGACCAGGACGCCCCACCGGCCATTCCGGACCCCGCTTCCGACCATCGTCCCGAGGTCGGTCGCGAGCGCTGGCGCGCTCGTCGGCTCCGTGGGGCGGGCACGACGCGACGGCGACGAGGTGGCACGTCGGCGCGACCGGGCGCTGCGCTGCTGGGGCGCAGGATCCACGGTCCGTGCGTTTGACGCGACAGCAGTCTGCTCCGGGGGCTGAACAGCGGCCGCTTCCCCGGCGCGTATTGGCACGCAAGGCACGGCCAGGGCCGCGAGGAAGGCCGTAACTCGGATCAGCGGCCGGGAGCGAGGGGAGGTACGCGTCATCGGAGGGGGAAAAGGCAACTCGCGTGCCCCCTGCGGCTGGGGCCGGTGACGATCCGCCCCACGAGGAGGAAGCCCGTCGAACGATTCAAATGTCGGTGGCTATTGCAGTTGGATCGTGCGGGCCAGCCGCCGGAACAGAGACGATTCAGGGGCCCCCGAGCCACGCGCGTATCGTCGTTCGAGCGTCGCGGCGGGGTGGCATTCGCCCGTGTCAAACCTTCAGGACGATGCCCTTCCGGTCCAGGATCCAGTGCAGGACGAAGAAAAAGGCGACAACCGTCAGCGCGAACGCCAGCGACGCGGGTTTCGGCGGAAGCCAGGACGCGTACGCGGAGCGGTAGATGGCGGTCTGGAGCGACACGGTCTCGGTCCCGTACGGCACCCGCACCAGCGTGTAGATGGTCCGGGCGAAGATTCCCGACGCGACGAAGGCGAAGAGGGGGTTGGTCCCGAAGATCTGGAACGGACGAGTCCACCAGGTGACCCGTCGGACGTCGATCAGCCAAATGCACGCGGCGAGGACGAGGCAGGCGAGTCCGGCGGTGAACACGACATACGAGCTCGTCCAGATGTTCTTGTTGATCGGGAAGAACCACCCCCAGGCCGACCCGATGGCGGCGCCGAACGCCCCATACGCGAAGAGCCCGGCGACTCGCTCCATGAGTGGCCGCGCCGAGGCGATCCAACGGCCGGCAAAGATCCCCATCATCGCGGTGACGATCGCCGGCAACGTGGACAGCGGGCCCTCGGGGTCCCACGTCCTGGACTGCGCCCAGAGGTGGCCGTCGAGGAGGAGCCGATCGATGTACGCCGCGAGGGTAGCGTCCGGCTTGTCGAGCACGCCCGTGCCGTATCCGGGCACCGGGATGAGGGTCATCGCGGCCCAGTATCCGAGCAGGATCGCCGCGGCGATGGTGATCTGCTGACGGAACGTCGTCCGCAGGGTGATCAGCGACGCGGCGATGTAAGCGACGCCAATACGTTGGAGCACCCCGGGAATGCGGATCCCGGCGATCCGGTCGAGCGTATACGGGAACGCGGCGACCAGCAGGCCGAGGAGGATGATCAGCCCGCCGCGCTTGAGCACCTGGAGGACGATCTCACGATCGGGCACGCCGCGCGCACGCCGGCTGTCACGCGCGATGGCGGTCGTGATGCCGACGATGAAGAGAAAGAAGGGGAAGACGAGATCGGTCGGCGTCCAGCCGTGCCAGGCGGCGTGCCCGAGTGGGGCGTAGATCGCCCCCCAGCTCCCCGGGTTGTTCACGAGCAGCATGCCGGCGACGGTGAGCCCGCGGAAGACGTCGAGGGCGGCGAGCCGCTCCCGGGTCGGCGCTCCGGGAGCGACAGGAGTGACGGTCGCCGGCGTGCGACGAATGCCGCCAGCGGGCGCGGGCCCTCCCTCCGTCCCGGCCACAGGCGCTGTCACGGTGGCACGGCCTTGCCTCACGGCGTCGGGGGTGGCGAAGGGGGGGCGGAGCCTTCCACGACGAACCGCTCTCCCGTCGCGTGGCAGGAGAAGATGATCGCCGTCCGGGGAACGGTCTTCCCATCGACATCACCACCCATGTAGTGGCCGCTGAAGTCGATCGCAACGCGCCCGTCAGGCATGTTGCGCTGGCCATGATAGTTCACGAGCAGCAGCGTCAATTTTCCCTTTTCGCTCAGCTGGTCGACCGCCTTCTTGTGGAGCGCTGTGTCACGTGGAAAGACGTTGAGCGTCGCACCAGTGGTCTGGAGCCCCCAGTACGCTCGCTCCGGGAGGGCGGAGTCGGTGCCCGCCGGGATGAGGAATCGATGTGGCTTCGGCGAGATGTGCTTCGTGAGCTGGACCGCGGCGAGCCCGAGGATGGAATCGGCGGGCGTTCCGCACGACCGTGCCGCGCTGACCGCGGGCGCTGGTGCCGCGCTGTCGGCCGACCCGTCACCCGCCGCGCTGCACGCCGCGACGACTCCGACAGCGGCAAGGACGACGAGACGGGCTGCGCCGTTTCGCGAGAGGATGCTGATGGTCATGGATGCCTCGTGAAGGGGGACGGCACTGCCGCGCGACGCGACGCCGCGGCCGGTGCTGGCCCTAGGAATCGGGGGTTGGCGACCGCAGATTGCAAGTCCCCCGGATGATCGGCGAGGCGTCCCCCCGCCGTCCCGGATCTCCACCAGTTCGAGGAGACTGCCCATGCCCACCCGCCACGATGCAGTCCGCGAAGGTCTCATTGCCGGAGTGCTTGGCGCCACCAGCGTCGCACTGTGGTTCCTCATTCTCGACGTCTTCGCTGGCCGCGCCTTCCATACGCCCGCGGTGCTCGGAACGGCGTTGCTCGGGGTGCTGGGACCGGCGGGAAGCGAGGGGGCGGTCACCCATGTCGTCGTCTACACGCTGTTCCACTACGCGATCTTCTGCGCAGCGGGGATCCTGCTGACGGTGGTGGTCCATCAGGCCGAGATCGAGTCGAGCATCCTGGCGGGCTTCCTCATTCTCTTCGTCGTGTTCGAGATCGGCTTCTACGGATTCACGGCACTCCTGGCGCAACGCGAGCTGCTCGGCGACCTCGCCTGGTACCAGATCGGGATCGGAAACCTGCTCGCGGCCGCGGCGATGGGCACCTACCTGTGGCGCACCCATCCGGCGCTTGGCCGGGAGTTCGCGCACGCGCTTGGGGGGTCAGAATAGCCGAGCGACTGAAACGCCGGGCGCGCGTACTCGGCGCGCCCCGGTCGTACTGGCGATCGAGCCGCGCCCATCGCTACAGCCTCCTGTTCGCGTTGCCGCTGCTCGTGTTCTACGAGATCCTCGCGGCGCTGCTGTCGTACGCGAGCGGCGGCGTTCGCAATGGCGCCGATGTGCTCATCAAGACGGCGTTCATCATGATCGCCGGCCCGTACGGGCCGCTGGTCTTCGGCGCCGTGGTCGTCGGCGCGAGCATCTGGCTGATTCGCCGGGACATCCGTGCGAACGGCCGGGACCTGAAGCCGCGGATATTCGGGGGGATGGCGCTCGAGTCGCTGGCGATGGCACTCGTGTTCGGGACGGTCGTTGGAACGCTGACGGCGCAGGTCCTGTCACCGTTCGCGATCGCCACCGACGGACCGCTGCAGTCAATGGGATGGGCGACGCAGCTCATGGTCTCGCTCGGCGCGGGGATCTACGAGGAGCTGCTTTTTCGGGTGGTGCTCGTCTCGGCGCTCGCATTGTTCGCCCAGCGGGTGCTGCGCCTGCGCACGGTTCCGACGGGGATCTTCGCCGTGGTGACGGGTGCGTTCATCTTCTCCGCCTTCCACTACATCGGCCCGTATGGCGATCCGCTCGAGCTGGGATCGTTCGTCTATCGGATGATCGGAGGGATCGTGTTCAGCGCGATGTTCCTGCTGCGCGGGTTCGGGATCACGGCATGGACGCACGCGTTGTACGACGTGCGGCTGCTGGTGTTCTGACCTGAGACAGGACACGCAGTGAGGAAAAACAGCAACGGACAAGGGCAGGGACAAGTCGCCAGTAACGCAAGCTCGACAGTCTCCCAGGCTCAGAACCCGGGACCCTCATGTCGCGAGGGACGGTACGGCGTTCGGCGCCATGGGCCGGGTGCCCGAGGCCAAGAGGGTCCCGAGTTGTGAGCCTAGTCGACTATCGAGCTTGAGTTACAATCGACTTGTCCCTTGCCCTTATCAGTTGCTGTTCTTGCTACCTGCGTTTCCCGTCCTGGACCAACGAATCGCCCGGCCGGTTACGCGCGCGAGCTTGCCGGTGCCCAGCCCACCTGTGCCCCGGCCGTCTCATCACTGTCCCGCGCCTGCCATTTGAAGAACACCACCGACATCACGCCGAGGAAGAAGAGGCTGCCCGGCACCCACATGATGAGGCCGCCGATGAGCTGGTCTTCCATCGGCGACAGGCCCCACATGCGTGGTGCGGCGGCGTAGGCCGGATAGAGCGAGACATCGGCCATCGTGATGTAGATCGCGACGATCGACATCGGGATCATCATCAGGAAGCAGTAGAGCAGCTGCCCGGGATACGCGAGGCGCGGGAGCTCGGGGAGGGGGCTCATCAGCGGCCACCACATCAGCACCGCGGCGACCATGAACGTCAGGTGCTGGGCGATGTGCACCGGATGGTACGCCATCGCGGTGTTGTAGAGCACCGGGAGATGCCAGGCGGCCAGCACCACGTTGAAAATGAGGTACGACGTCGCCACGCGGGTGAGCCATCGCGCGGTGCTGCCGACGACCCGCTGGCGAAGCGCGGGCCGCAGCATCCACCCGGGCGTGCCCGCGAGCAGCAGCGGGGGCGCGACGAGGGTGAGCAGCAGGTGCTGCACCATGTGCGCGCTGAAGAGGTAGTAGTCGCTCAGGTCGTGCAGCGGACCATTGAGCGAGAGGAAGATGAGGACGAGGCCGGCGAAGAACGAGATTCGCTGCGCCACCGTGGGCGGGGTGACTTCACCGCCCGCTGCTCCCTTCCGTGCGCGCCACAGGTACAGCGCGCCGAGCGCCCCGAGGCCGAGGACCGTGCTCCAGTGAATCGTCCATTGTCCCAGGCTGATCGAGATGCCCGAGTGGAGGAGCGCGACGACCCTCATCCCGTCACGACGCGGCCAGGTTGCTCCCGATCTGGCCGAACAGGATCAGGAGCGCAATGATCGTGACGACGGCGATCGCGAGCGGCCCGGTGAAGAGCCACCGGAACAGCTTGTGGTCGTACTTGAGGTGCATGTAGAACGCGACGACGATGATGAACTTCGCAATGGACATGATGAGCAGCGAGGGCACGAACGCCCTCGATTCGACGAAGGACCGGATGTAGTACGCCCAGACTTCGACGACGGTGATCAGGGTCAGGATGATGCCGACCTTGATGTAGGTCCACGCGGTCGGGTGCTCATGCTCGTGGGCGCCGTGTGCCGTGTGGGCGCCGTGCGCGACGGGGGCCGGGTTCGCCGGAACGTGCTCGTGTGCCATCGCTCCCTGCTACTTGATGAGGTAGACGAGCGTGAAGATCGCGATCCAGACGACGTCCACGAAGTGCCAGTACAGCGCACAGATGTCGACGTTCAACGCGTCGGCGGGTCCGAGGCTGCGCCGGCGATCGATCGCGAGCAGCGTCAGCAGCCAGAGCACGCCCGCGGTGACGTGCGCGCCATGGAAGCCCGTGAGTGTGAAGAAGGTCGAGCCGAACAGGTTGGTCTTGATCGTGAGCCCCTCGTTCACGAACGCCGTGAACTCGTAGGCCTGGAAGCCGAGGAACGTCGTTCCGAGCAGCGCCGTCATGAACAGCCAGAGCTGCGACGACCCGAGGATTCGCTCGCCCTGTGTGCGCTTCGGCAGGTGCTTGTTCTGCACCGCGGCGAGCGCGAGCACCATCGCGAGCGATGACATCAGCAGGACAAAGGTGGACGCCGACGTCACCGGGATGTCGAGAATCCCCTGATTGGCCTGGCCGGTGAGCGGATTCGTCCACGGATCGTGCGGGAACGGGCCGACGCGACTGCGTCCCTTGTAAATGAGGTACGTCGAGATCAGCGAGGCGAACAGCATGCACTCCGAGCCGATGAAGGCCCAGATCGCGACCTTCCGGTTGTCGAGCCCGGTGGTCGTATAGTGCACGTGCACGGGCGCTGGTGCGTGAGGATGAACGGAGGCGGTCATGACGTCGATGAAGGGGTGCGTCGTCGGCTAGTGATGTTCTTCGAGCGGGGTCAGGAGCCACCAGTACAGCGATCCGACGAGCGTGAACGCGCCGATGAGGATGACGATCACCGATGGCATCGTCGAGCCCTCGCCACCCGCCGCCTGGATCTGTGCGATCTCGTGCGAGCGCAGCAGCATGCCCGTGAACATGATGATGATCCCGATCGCGACGATCAGCGGCTTGATCGTCGACAGCGGCATCGGAATGCCAAGCGCCTTCGCGCTCGGCAAGCGGTTCTCCTCCCAGTCCTGCCGTGCTGCGGTGCGAGCGGACGTTCCAGTGGACGCTGCGACCGGCTGACGCGTGCGGTCGGTGCTGGAGAGCTTCGCGTCGCCGGCATCCGCACCCGCGAACTCCACGTGGGTGGTCTTGTCCCCCTCACGCGTGTGCGGCACCTCGCGCGTGAGCTGCGGCGCCTTGAGATCCCAGAGTGGATACCGCGACGTGACGGTTGGAAGCTGCGCGAAGTTGTAGTCGGGGGGCGGGGAGGGAATCGACCATTCGAGCGTCGGTGCACCCCACGGGTCGTTGCCGGCGACGGGCCCGGCCATCTTGCTGCGGAAGAAGTTGTAGATGAAGACCAGCATCCCGACGGCGAGCATCCGCGAGCCCCAGGTCGACATCATGTTGAACACTTCGAAGCCCTGGCCCGCGTCGTAGCGGTAGATGCGTCGCGGCATGCCGTACATCCCGGCGAAGTGCATCGGGAAGAAGGTCAGGTTCATGCCAATGAACATCAGCCAGAAGTGAACCTTGCCGAGGGTCTCGTTCATCATGCGGCCGAACATCTTCGGGAAGTAGAAGTAGATCCCGCCGAAGATGCCCATCATCGACCCGCCGAAGAGCACGTAGTGGAAGTGCGCGACGATGAAGTAGGTGTCGGTCTGCTGGAGGTCGGCCGGCGGCGACGAGTGCATGATGCCGGAGATGCCGCCGATCGTGAACAGGCCGACGAGGCCGATGCCGAAGAGCATCGCCGTCGTGAACCGGACCGCGCCGCCGTGCATCGTGGCGATCCAGTTGAAGATCTTTACGCCGGTCGGGATCGCGATGAGCATCGTCGTCAGCGCGAACACCGTGTCGGGAATCGGGCCCATGCCGACCGCGAACATGTGGTGGGCCCAGACGGCGAAGCCGAGGAAGCCGATGACGATGCCGGAGTAGACCATGACCGGATAGCCGAACAGCGGCTTCCGTGAGAAGGTCGGGAGGATTTCCGAGACGAGGCCGAAGGCAGGCAGGATGAGGATGTAGACCTCGGGGTGCCCGAAGACCCAGAACAGGTGCTGCCAGAGCAGCGGGTCGGCGCCCGCGGCCATCGAGTAGAAGTTCGTGCCGAAGAGGCGGTCGAACTGGAGGAAGACGAGCGCGATCGTGATGACCGGGAAGGCGAGCACGAGGAGGAACTGCACGACGAACGACATCCACGTGAACATCGGCATGCGCATCAGGTTCATCCCTGGCGCGCGCATGTTGATGATCGTCGTGAGGAAGTTGAACGCCGCGGCGAGCGAGGAAATGCCGAGGATCTGGAGACCGATCGCCCAGAAGTCGATGTTGAGGCCGGGCGAGTACGTGCGCGTCGTGAGCGGGGCGTAGCCGAACCATCCGGCGTCGGGCGCGGCCGCGAAGAGCCACGACACGTTCATGAAGATGCCGCCGAGCAGGAACACCCAGTAGCTGAACGCATTGAGCCGCGGAAACGCGACGTCGCGCGCGCCGATCTGGAGCGGGATGAGGAAGTTGAAGAACGCCGCCGACAACGGCATGATCCCGAGGAAGATCATGGTCGTGCCGTGCATCGTGAACAGCTGGTTGTACGTCTCCGCGGAGACCAGCGTCCCGTTGGGGCCGTTGAGCTGCTCGCGAATGATCAGCGCCTCGAGTCCCCCGACGAGGAAGAAGAAGAGGGATGTATAGAGGTACAGCACACCGATCCGCTTGTGGTCGACGGTGGTCAGCCAGCTCATGACCCCCGTCGGCTCTTCGTGGTAGTAGTGTGCGGTCGCGTGAATTGGGGCGGTGGCGGTGGCCATTGCCTCGGTCTCTCCGGGTGCCGTCGGTTACTTCAGGGCGAGCAGGTAGGCGACGATGTCCGCGATCTGCGCGTCATCGAGCCTGCCGGGGGCATTGGTCTTCGGGTCACGCAGTCCCTTGCCGAACACCGGCATGATGATGCCAGGCTTCATGGCGGGCGCGTTCTTGATCCAGCGTGCGAGATGCTCGAAGTCGTTCGGGTAGAGCCCGGCGGCGATGGTGGTGCGACTCCCGACGTGGGTGAGGTTCGGGCCGATGGGACTCGCCGCCTGGGTGCCGGCGATCGCGTGGCAGACGACGCAGGTACCGGCGCCGAAGTACAGCTGCCGCCCGCGCTCGGGATCACCCGTGAGGCCGCTCTGGAAGGTCAGGCCCTCGGGGATCGGCGTCTTCGGGTCGGCGTAGTCGGCCCGCGGGATGGTGAACCCGAGCGACGCGTCGGTTTGCCCGGTCGAGACCGGAAGGGCCGCAATGGCTCCGGGCGTCGGGGCGGTCGCAGGAGCGGGCGTTTGAGCCGTCCCGGCAGCCGGCGTCGCCGTCGCCGGAGCGCCGGGAGGCGTAGCAGCCGTCCGGGTGCCAGCGGCCGGTGTCGTCGCTGGTGCAGCGCCTGGGGCGCCCGCGGCCGGGACCGTGGCACCGAACACCGCGGGCGACTTCTGGTGCGCGGCCCACCGCTCGAATTCCGCCGCGGGAATGGTGAACGCACGGAACTTCATGTTTGCGTGTGATGCACCGCAGTACTCCGCACAGAATCCGTTCCAGACATCCGAGCCGAGGGTCGAGTCGGGCGTGAACCAGAGGTAGTTCGTGCGGTTGGTGATGAGATCGCGCTTGCCGCCAAGCTGCGGGATCCAGAACGAGTGGAGCACGTCCTGGGTGCGCAGGTGGAAGTTCACCGTTCGGCCCACGGGGAGATACAGCTCGTTCGCGGTACGGAAACCGTACTGCGGATACTCGAACTCCCACCACCACTGGTGGCCGGTGACGTTCACCTGAAGGGCGTTCGCGGGAGCCGCGGCCTGGAAGCGGAAGATCGTCTTCACCGTGGGGACCGCGATGAGGACGAGGATGACCGCGGGCAACACGGTCCACAGGATCTCGAGCGTCGTGTTGCCGTGTACGTGCTTCGGCTCGGGACGGCCCTCGCGGTGGCGATAGCGCACCACGACGAAGATGAGGGCGGCCTCGACGAGGACGAAGACGAGCGTGCCCCAGAAGAGGAGCTTGTCCCACAGGCTGTCGATCGCGCCGCCGAAGTCGCTGTGCGGGTCGAACGTCGTGTTCGGCTGGTCCTGGCTACACGCGGCGAGGGTCAGCGCGAGCATGGCCGTCAGCGCGGCCATCGCGAGCCGTCGCGGGCGGAGCATCCCTTTCATCCGGTTTCGTTTCCTTGTACCAGCGTGGTCGACGCGTCTGGTGCGACGCGCGCAGGGAGTGCGAGAAATCCACGCTAAGGTAACGGGCCGTCAGAGGGGAATGCAACCTCACTCGGACGACGCTTCAGCCTCGCTCATGTGCTGCTCCTTCACCTTGTTCGTCGCAATCTCGATCTGCGACTTCAGTGATCCCATCAGCTCGCGAAGCGAGCGCACCTTCGCGCCCTCGTTCCCTGCGCGCGTCGCGATGAGGATCATGGCGGAGACGGTATCCGCCATCGGACCGAAGTGGCCCTTGAGCATGCCGACGAGTGGCGTCGCGGCCCGACGAAGCTGCATGCCGAGCACCGATGTGCTCTTCAACCCCTTCTGCGCCATCGCCATCTGCTCGACGAGTGCATGCACGCGCTGGATCTGCATGTGCGCATCCTTGAGCGTGCTCATCTTCACGGCGCCTGCGCCGTCCAGCTTGCCTGGTGGCATCGTCCTCTCCTGATGAGGTCAAGGGGATGACGCGCGACATCTGGTGCCTGGCACGAAAAAGAGCGTGAGGCCAGATGCCAGTAACTGAAGCCGCCAGTCTGCCAGTCCCCCAGCTCGGGACCCCATTGCGCGCAGCCCGGTATCGGATTGGGTCGACCTTGGTGGTTCGACCTTGCGCATCGGCCGGACGGTCGAGACCATGCGGGTCACGGCGTTCTACCACTGGTCAACTGGCAACTTCAGCTGCTGGCGACTGGCCTCATGCTTTTTGCAATGGCAATGATCTCTACTTGACCCGCTCCAGCCTTGCATTCGACCTCGCCTCCCGACCCGCCCGAAGCTGCGGCTCGGTCCCGAGGCAGATGACGTCCGCCACGAAGTCGTAGCGCCCGGCGAAGATCGATGCGCCGACACCGTAGGCATCGACCGGCACACCGTCATCCTCGTACGCCCGGATGCGCTCGACGGTGAACTCGCCCGACGCGGCGATCTTCACGTCGCCGAAGCCTTCCGCGTCGAGCGCGTTGCGGACGGCCCAGACGAGCTGCGGATTCACACCCGTGGGAACGAACGTCCCCATCTGCGGCAGGATCGAGCGGTCCACGAGATACGGCGATGTGTCGAGCCGCACACCCCACAGCCGATCATCGAGCGCCCGCGCGACCTCGAGGCTCGTCCGGACCGAATCGTTCTCGTAATCCACGAGAGCGATGAGCCGAACCCCCTCGCCGAGATGCTCGGAGAACTTCCGCGCGGCCATCGCCGTGTCGCCGTCATAGGCGGCGATGAGCCCATGCGGCACAGTCGCGAGCCCCGACGACCCGCCCCACTTGGCCTGGGCATCGGTCGTGACCCTCAGCGCGCCGGCAATGTGCGCAGCGTAGCCATCCCCGGGCTGGACGAGCCAGTGATCGTGCGGCGCAGGGAAGAACATGATGGACTTGGGCCTCGCCGCCTCGACCAGGGTGCGGGTATTCGTCCCGACACGGGTTCGTCGCGAGAGGACGCCGAGGCAGAGGTTCTCGAGGTGCGCGAAGCGCTCGTAGCTTCCCTCGATCGTCATCACCGTCTCCCAGGGCTGGATCCGGTCGCCGTCGTACAGCGCGTAGACGTTGAGCGCCGCCCAGTCGTCGGCGCAGAGCTTGAGGATCGCGATCGCCTCATCCATGCCGCCGAGCAGCCCGCCGGCGGTGGTGGAGATCTGCATCGTGACGCGCGGGGTGGATCCGTCGGCGCGAAGGACCTCCCGGGTGTGCGCGGCCGACTCGTCGGAATAGTCACCCTGCCGCATCCGCTCGACGGGGAGGTTGAACAGGGCGGGGTCGAGCCGCTTTCGTCGTCGGGGAGGCATTGGTAGGCAATACGCTACCCGGGCGCATCCCGGGCGGCAAGCGGGTTGACGAGGCGTTGCCACGCACTGTCCGGGGGCGTCATACCGGGGCATGGCCTCGTGCCGGCCGCCTCCCTCGATCCGGTGGCATCCGAAGGGCCTGCGCTCCACCTCCCCGGACCCACGCCCCGTGTCACTCCTGCCCCTCCCGGCACACACTTCCGGGCGCCTGCTCTCCGGCGCCTGCCTCATCGTAGTATCGCTCGCCCTGGGAAGCTGCCGGAACGGAGGGGCGGACGCCGGCGGCGCCGAGCGCGGGGGGGAATACGCGATCGGCGTCGCGCTGAACCCACAGCGGGCGGGGATGCACACGATCTACCGCGGGGTCGAGCTCGCCGTGGACCAGCTCAACCGCGAGCGCGGAGGACGGGGATCCCGTTTCACGGTGCGAAAGACACCGGAGAAGATCACGGGCGCCGTGGAGATCGCGACGCTGCTCCGCGATGATCGGTCGGTGGTCGGCGTTGTCGGCCACCCGGAGAGCGGATCGACGCTGGACGCCGCGGCGATCTACGAGGACAGCGAGCGCGAGGGAGCACGGGCGGTCGTGGCGATCTCCCCGACCGCGACGAGCCCGGCGCTCACCGGCCGGAGCCAGTGGGTGTTCCGGGTCTGCCCGACAGACATCGCGGCCAGCGCCGCGGCCGCGCGCTACGCCCTCGATTCACTCAAGGCGCGCCGCGCCTCGATCATCTACCGGAACGACGCCTACGGTAAGGACTGGACCCGCGCCTTCGTCACCGCGTTTCGCGCTGGCGGCGGGACGGTCCTGCACCGCGACCCGTACCTCCCGGCGATCACCGAGTGGGACGCCTACGCAGCCTACATCGCGCGCATGAACCCGGACATCGTCCTGTTCCCCGGGAGCGCCGATGATGCCGAGCTCGCCATCCGCGCCCTCAGGGCCGCCGGCGTTCGCGCACCGTTCCTCGGCGGCGATGCGATCGCACCGCTTCAAGCCAAGGCCGAGGAGTTCGCGGGAGTGCGCTACACCGCGTTCTTTCAGCCGCAGGCCGCGACCACCGACGCGGGGCGCGCCTTCGTCCAGGCCTATCGCACGAAACACGGCGAGCTGCCCGACCAGCGCGCGGCGCTGGCCTACGATGCCGCGATGATCATCGGACGCGCCGCGACCGCTGCCCGCGGTGACCGGAAGGAGATCCGCCGCCGGATCGCCGCCGTCGGATCGACGAACGCCACGGTCCACCACGGTGCGACCGGACGCATCGCGTTCGATGGGCATCACGACGTCATCGGCAAGACGGTCGTCATCGCGCAGGTCCGCCGATGATCACGCGAACGATCAGGGGACGACTCCAGCTCGGCTTCGGAGCGGTGCTGGTGCTCATCCTCGTCGCCGGTGCGATCACGCTGTACGCGCTGCGGCGAAGCAACAGCCAGAGTGGCGAGCAGGTCCGACTCCTCGAGGAGCAGTTCGAGACCTCCCAGCGCGTCGCGACGACGATCATGCGCGAGGTCACCGCGGGGATGCTCTACGTCAACACCGGGGGCGAGTCCGACCGGACCCGCTACGAGCTCCTCGCCGATCGCGCCGACTCGCTCCGCCGGGTTGCGATGGGGATCGCGGCCCTCTCCCCACTCGAGCGCAGCCAGCTCGAGGAAGTCGGCCGACTTCAGGGTGCCGTCGAAGTCCACCTCGCGGTCGCCAATGCGCACCGTGAGACCGGCCGTGCCGCGGATGCATCGCGCGTGCTGGCGCTCGGAATCGCCGACGCCGACAAGATGGACGCGGCCCTCGAGGCGCTCCGTCGGGGCTCGACGGTGCGCACGGCGGTGCGCCGCGCCGCGATCGAGGAGAGCCTCCAGCGCAGCGAGCAGACGCTGGTGCTGATCGTGCTCGTGACCCTCGGTGTCGCGATCCTCTCCGGCGTTACGACGGTGAGCGCGGTGACCAGGCCGCTCCGCAGCTTCGGCATCGAGGTCGAGGCGATCGGTGCCGGCGACTTGCGCGACGAGGCGTACTCCACGGAAGACACGGCGGAGGAATACACCCAGCTGTCGGCGTCCCTCGGCCGAACCCGCCAGCGGCTGCGGACGCTGCTCCAGCGCGTGCAGCAGGAAGCGGATGAGGTCTCCGAGATCGCCATGGGACTCGCCTCAGCGACGAGCGGCGTCTCGGAATCCGCTCAGCACATCACGGAGGCTGTCACCGAGATGGCCGAGGGCGCAGCGTCGCAGCTCGATGCGATCAATCGCGCGAGCGATGCGGTCGGCAAGCTCGGCGAGGAAGGCACCGCGATTGCCCAGGCGGGCAGCGCGAGCGAGGATGCAGGGCGCGACATTCGACGCACCGCGACGATGGCGCGCGACGAGATCGCCCGCGCCGTGGACACCCTGCTCGATGCGCGAGCCGTCGTCGATTCTTCGGCATCGGAGATCGCGGTCCTTCGGGATGCGACGACGGTGATCGAGAGCTTCGCGGGGGCGATCGGGGAGATCGCGAGCCAGACGAACCTGCTCGCCCTCAACGCCTCGATCGAGGCCGCCCGTGCGGGCGACGCCGGCCGCGGCTTCGCGGTCGTGGCGGAGGAGGTCCGCATTCTGGCCGAGCAGAGCGCACAGACCGCGGTCCAGATCAGCGACAAGACGCGCGTGCTGCGGCAGCAGGTCACAGCGGCATCGAAGGCGGTCGAGGCGGGAACGTCGCGGCTGCGCGACGTCGAGGGCGTTGCCGCGGGCGCTTCGCGCGCCATCGCCGAGATCGAGGGCGCGGTCGTCCGCGTCGAGACCGCGGCGCTACGAGTGAGCGGCGTCGTCGCGGCGAGCCGCGTGGCGATCAGTGCGGTGGATGCGGCGCTGAACTCGGCGCGCGACACTGCGCAGGGTCACGCGGCGGCGGCGGAGCAGGTCGCGGCCTCGACTGAAGAGACGTCGGCGACAGCCGAGGAGTTGGCGGCGACGGCGGAGTCATTGCGCGAAGGGTCGGCGCGGGTCAAGGAACTGGTATCCGAGTTCAAGACCTGAGGTTCACTGACCGCAGCTACGTACTGAACTTCACTGCTTACTGCGCACGCACTGCGTACTGGCTACTGCGCACGGGTGCATGAGGGCGTAACGGGCGGCAGTGCGTAGTGGTGCGCAGTTCCAGTAGTCGCTCACGGAGGGAGGGAACGGCGGTACCAGGCGCCCGCCTTCGGCTCGGCCGGTTGCCCGGATTCCTCCCAACGCCCCGCCGTTTCGCCTGCCGTGCCCGTCCCGCCCTGGCGGTGTGTGCCGAGTACGACTTCGTACGAAGTGCGTGCGCAGTAAGCAATGCCGGTCCGTACTTGGTCGCGGTCAGTCAAGCCAAGCGCTGACGGCTGCCGCCTGAGGCTGTGGAAAGGGTTCTGCACAGGCTCAGCAGGCAGCGGGTAGCTCCCGGCTGTCCGCTGCTGGTGGTGATTGATCTGGTTGGAAAAGCGTGCGACGAGCGGCAAGCAGCTAGGCCGCGAGCTTTCAGGCTAGCTGCAGGGCGTTGTTTGAAACGACGGAACGACAAGCGCAACTTTGCCCTCGTCGTTCCGCTTTTCTTCCCGGAAGCCGCCGTGGCAAGTATCTGACGGCTGGCAGCCGAGCTGCTTGCCGCTCGTCGCACGTCGTTCCAATCGTCCCGCCACGCCACCAGCAGCGCGTAGCTGGCAGCGTGAAGCTTTCAGCTCAGCCCTTGCTGCGCGGCGCCGTCATGGCCAGCGGATTGAGCGCCCTGTCGAGCTCCTCCCTCGTCATGAGTCCCCGATCGCACACCACGTCATACACGCCGCGGTTCGTCGCGAGCGCCTCCATCGCGATGGCGGTGGACGTCTCGTAGCCGAGCACCGGCACGAGCGCGGTGACGATCCCCACGGAGTGCTCGACGAACCACCGCAGCCGCTCGGGATTCGCGGTGATACCGTCCACGCAGCGCTCGCGGAGGACGATGCAGGCGTTGCGCATGGATTCAATCCCGCGCAGGAGCCGGTACGCAATGATCGGCTCGAAGACGTTGAGCTGAAGCTGGCCCGCCTCCGCGGCGATCGTCACGGTGACGTCACCGCCCATGATGTCGAAGCAGACCTGGTTCACGACCTCGGGGATCACCGGATTGACCTTCCCCGGCATGATCGATGATCCGGGTTGCATCGGCGGGAGGTTGATCTCGCCGAGGCCGGCGCGCGGGCCGGAGCTCAGCAGCCGGAGATCGTTGCAGATCTTCGAGACCTTCACGGCGCAGCGCTTGAGGACGCCGGAGAGCTGCACGAAGGCGCCGGTGTCCGACGTCGCCTCGACGAGGTCGGGCGCGGTGATGAGCTCGAGCCCGACGATCGCGGAGAGGTGCTTCCGAACCGATTCCGCGTAGTCGGGCGCCGCGGTGATCCCGGTGCCGATCGCCGTTGCGCCCATGTTGATCTCGCGGATCAGCGCCTGGGCCTCACCGAGGCGGTCAACGTCCTCGAGAATGGTATGACCAAAGGCGCTGAACTCCTGGCCCAGCGTCATCGGGACAGCGTCCTGGAGCTGGGTGCGTCCCATCTTCAGCAGCGCCTTGAACTCCTCGCCCTTACGCAGGAACGCTTCCGCCAGCTCGCGCTCGGCCGTCCGGAGCGATTCGATGCTGGCGTGCAGCGCGAGCTTCACTGCGGTCGGGTAGACGTCGTTGGTGGACTGGCTGAGGTTCACGTGGTTGTTCGGGTGCACCACATCGTAGTCGCCACGCTTCCGGCCGAGCAGCTCGAGCGCGCGGTTCGCGATGACCTCGTTCGCGTTCATGTTGGTGGAGGTTCCGGCGCCTCCCTGGATCATGTCCACGAGGAAGTGCTCGTGATGCCGGCCGGCACGAACCTCCCGTGCGGCGCGGATGAGCGGGTCCGCCACCTCCGGTGGGAGGAGCCCGAGCTCGAGGTTCGCGAGCGCCGCGGCCTCCTTCACGGCGGCAAGCGCCGCGATGAGCGAGGGGAAATCCCGGAGGGGCACATTGGTGATCGGGAAGTTCTCGAGGGCGCGCAGCGTCTGGACGCCGTACAGCGCGTCATCGGGAATCGATCGCTCGCCGAGGAGGTCGTGCTCGAGCCGCGTCCGTCCTCCGCCGAACCCCAGCGTCCGTCCGCGGCCGACGAGGGTCGCGTCGGTCGCCTTGAGCCGCTTCGAGATTGCCCGCGCCGCGCGGGTGACGAGCGCCGCATAGAGTGTCGGGCGCTCGCGGATGATCTCCTCCAGCTGGGGGAGACGCAGGAGCAGCGCCTGCGTCGTCTGGAGAGTGCGGGCCGTGGTGCCGTGACGATCGTCGTCGAGCAGGAGGCCCTCGCCGATCGCTTCGCCGGGGCCGAAGGTCGCGAGGCGCACGGGCGATCCGCCGGCGCTCTTCTCGATCGCGACCGCGCCCTCGATGATCAGCGCGAAGAGCGCTCGCTTCTCGCCTTCGACGAACACCGTCTCATCGGAAGCATACGTCGCCTGGTCGATGTGCGACGAGAGGTAGTGGTAATCACCATCGGTGAGACCAGCGAGAAAGGTGATCTCTCGCAGCTGCGCGCGGACGGCGGCGGGGGAGGCGTTGGGCATGGAGCAAGGTACCGCGCCCCCGGGCCGGTCTCAACGCCGGACTCACGCTGGCCGTCAACGGCGCGTAAGATGATTGCTCCTCGCCATCGATCCGGAGGTCCTCGTGTCCATCTCCCGCCGTGAGTTCATTGGTGCCGGTGCCGCTGCCGCGACGACGCTCGTCGCAGGGCATTCCGCGAGCGCGCACCCACTGGTCACCGCCGCCGAGCGCGCGCCGTCGCTCGCTCCATTCGCCCGGCCGACGGTGATCGCGTCCGCGAATGGCATCCGGGGCGTGGCACGGGCCTACGAGATGATCGGGCAGGGGAAGGACACCCTCGACGCGATCATCGAAGGGGTGAAGATCCAGGAACTCGATCCGGAGGACCAGAGCGTCGGGCTCGGCGGGCTGCCGAACGAGAACGGCGTCGTGCAGCTCGATGCGTCGTGTATGCATGGGCCGACGAAGCGCGCGGGAGCCGTCGCTTGCCTCGAGGACATCGCGACACCGTCGATGGTCGCGAAGGCCGTGATGGACTACACCGACCACATCCTGCTCGTCGGGGCGGACGCGAAGAAGTTCGCGCTCCAGATGGGATTCAAGGAACAGAACCTTCTCACGGAGCCGTCGCGCCAGGCGTGGCTCAAGTGGAAGGCGAGCCGCGGCGGACCCTACAACTGGCTGATGCCCGCACCGGTCGGAAGTCCGGGGCGATCGCCGGGCGATCGCGACGCAGCCGGGGCGTGGTTCGATCGCAACGAGCCCGGCGCGGTGCCGTTCACGACCGGCACGATCAACATGAACGCGGTGGATGCGCGCGGCGACATCAGCTCGGTCACGACGACGAGCGGCATGTCGTGGAAGATCCCGGGGCGGGTGGGCGACAGCCCGATCATCGGCGCGGGTCAGTACTGCGATAACACCGTTGGCGCTGCCGGCTCGACCGGTCGCGGCGAGGCCAACATCAAGGTCTGCGGCGCGTTTCTGGCCGTCGAGTTCATGCGCAACGGCATGTCCCCGGAAGCGGCGATCCTTCGGGTGATGGAACGGGTCATCGCGATGACCGAACCGCGGCTGCTCGGCGAGCGAGGCCGGCCCTTCTTCGACCTTCAGTTCTACGCATTGGCGAAGGACGGCCGCTTCGCCGGGGCGACCGCGTACCAGGGCGGAAAGTTCGCGGTCGCCGATGCGCAGGGGGCGCGGCTGGTGGATTGTGCCTGGCTGTTCAAGGCCGATGAGCGGCCGCGACGGTAAGGGCGTCCGGCGCCGAAACAAAAGGGCGTCGCCGGGCCTATAGTAAGTGTGAAGCACACCTTTCTCCGACGCGTTGGCCGCACCTTCATGGCGGCCGCGCTGGTCGGCACCGCGGCCTGCGGCGCCGAAGAGGCGCTCCGGCACGTGCTGGCGCCGACGCTCACCCCACACGAGCGCTACGCCAGGCGGCTCCGCGACGCCGGCCTCGACTCGACCGCGCTCGGCGCCGAGTGGCTCACTGCCGCCGAGCGCGCGGTGCGCCAGCCGGTGGCGATCACGCTTCCGTTTCGGGAGACCGCGTACCTCGCGCCCAGTGAAGCGCCGGCGATCGGCTACCGTTTCGCGCTGCGACGCGGGCAGAAGCTCACCGTGCGTCTCGACGCCGCCGACAGCGCCGGCGCAAAGGTGTTCATCGACCTGTACCAGGACCCGGCCGACTCGACGGAGCCGCTGGATCACATCGAGAGCGCGGACCTCGATGAGCGGGCGGTGGACTACGAGGCTCGCCGCGATGGCGAGTACCTCCTGCGCCTCCAGCCCGAGTTGCTTCGCGGAGGCCGATACACGCTGACGTTGCAGAGCGTCGCCTCACTCGCTTTCCCGGTCTCCGGCCGCGACAGTCGTGCGGCGCAGAGCTTCTTCGGCGCCGCGCGGGATGGCGGGCGGCGCGATCACCACGGCATCGACATCTTCGCGCCTCGCGGCACCCCGGTGCTCTCGGCGTCGGACGGCGTTGTTCGCAACGTCGGCGTCACGAGTCTGGGCGGAAAGGTCGTGTGGGTGTCGGATGTGAAGCGTGGGCAGTCGGTGTACTACGCGCACCTCGACAGCCAGATCGCGAGGCCGGGCGCCATGGTCCGCGTCGGGGACACCCTCGGTCTTGTTGGCAACACGGGGAATGCGCGCACGACGCCGCCCCACCTGCATTTCGGCATCTACCGTCGCGGGGAAGGCCCGGTGGACCCGTTCCCGTTCGTGCATTCCACCCGTGCGACACCGACGGTGGTCGTCGCGAGTCTCGCGGACCTCGGCGAGTGGGTGCGAACCTCCGCACCGACGGTGACGCTGCGCGCGGGGCCGCTCGATGACTCGCCTGCGGTGGCGCGCCTGCCGCGTCACACCGTGGTGCGCATCGAGAGCGCGAGCGGCGCGTGGTACCGCGCCCGGCTGCCCGACGGAGCGACAGGGTGGATTGCGGCGAAGTTCGCCGAGCGTGCACGGAGCCCGTTGCGCACCGAGCGGATGACCGCGGAGGCGACCGTTCGGGAGAGTCCCGGTTCGAGCGCCGCACCCATGGAGCAGGTGAGCTCGGGGACGGGAGTGCCGGTGCTCGGTCGCTTCTCGACGTACCTGTACGTGCAGACGCCCGAGGGGCGCACCGGTTGGGTGGCGGCGGGCGAGGGCGCGCGGTAAGGTTGAACCATCCCTCCCAGTGTTGCGTGCCCTTGACCAGCTCATTCCGCTTCGTTCCGCTCGGCGTCCTGCTGGTCCTCGGCACCGTGATTGGGTGCAAGGATTCCTCAGGGCCCGACCCTGACATCGACGACTCTCCCTGCGTCGTGAGCGGCACCGTCGCACTCGGTGCGACGATCGCCGGATCCCTCGCGAATACCGACTGTGCACTGTCCACCGGCGAGTTGAACGACCGCTACACCTTCACGACGACGCAGCAGCGGGCGGTGCGCTTCTCACAGACGGCGGCGGCCTTCGATACCTATCTCGAGATCTTCGACGCAACAGGATTCCTGCTCGGCGCGAACGATGACAGCGCCGAAGTGTCGGGGCACGCGACTTCGACCTTCAAGATGATCCTTCCCGCTGGCACCTACGAGCTGAGCCCCAGCTCGTACCTGCCGGCGAAAACCGGCGCGTACTCGCTCTCGGCGCTGGCCGTGCCCGAGAGCGAGAATACCCGTGACCTCATCTTCGCGATGCCGGGCATCACCACCGTTGCGGAGCTCGCGGCCGGCGACTGGCCCGAGGGAGGGTTTCTCAGCGAGATCTACGTCGTCGCAATGCAGGCGGGCCGCACCTATACGCTCACGGTGAACACGACGGCGTTCAACGCCTACGTCCGGCTCACCCGGCTTGGCTCTCCGCAGCTGCTGGCGAGCGATGACAATGCGACAAGCACCAACGCGCGCATCACCTACACGCCGACGGTAAGCGATTTCTACGCGTTCTTCGTCTCGACGGTGAATACCGGCGAGCTCGGGACCTACACGCTGATCGTCGAGTAGCGTCAGGCCGGCGCGAGCGCGCCGGCACCGAAGGGAGCCGCCGGGAGGGCCTTGTCGGGACCCGGCTCCGCCTCGGCGTTCCCCTGGTCTTCGCTCCCGTCCGAAGTCTCGGGACCGGCCGCCGCCGGCGCCGCGGGTTTCACGTCCTCTTCGAGGCGAACCTTTGCGACGAGCGTGGAGAGCCGCTCGGCGGCGGCCGCGAGCGATCCTGCCGCGGCGGCGATCTCCTGGGTACTCGCGCTCTGCTCCTCGGACGACGCCGCGACTTC
>JANPKQ010000398.1:0-3348 GCA_031426115.1 Gemmatimonadaceae bacterium
CGGGCACATTCGCGAAGGTGTAGACGCCGTTGGCGCCGCTGGTCGTGGTGCGGTCAGCCTGCGCGTTTCCGGTCAATGCAACCACGGCGTTCGCCACGGTGGCGCCGCTGTTGTCGGTGACGGTGCCTCGAACGCTGCCGGCCGTCTCAGGCTCGACCTCGGTCGGATCACCTCCGCATGCCGCGAGAATGACGACTGCGGAGACCCTGAGTGCACGCCGCATGAGGCGCGGATCTCGGCATGCGGGCATGAGCACAGTGAACAGCATTATCACGGGTTTCATGACAGTCTCCAGAGTGTCATCGACTCGGTGGTTACGCCGACCATTCACTGCGTGACACTCGAAGGAGCTGTCCCCCCTACTTCGCCAGCGGATCCGGCCGAAGCTGGAACCGGTACACCTTCGGGGTTGTCCCCTTCCCGCCTTCCATATGGAAGGGCGCGCGGGTGCTGATCGTGGCCCAGAGACCGCGCCCCTTCCAGCCTGCATTCGGATCGTCAATGCGGCCGTCGAGCCACTTCGTGTAGAACCCCATCGGATACGGGACACGGAGAACGACCCACTTCCCGTCCTTGAGCACGAGGAGCCCCTCGGACTGGTTCCCGGTGTTGATCGGCACGTTCTCGCCGAGGCCGAGCGTGTTGAACTGGTCCACCCAGGTGTAGTAGCTCCCTTCGCCGCTCCCCGGGCTGGTGACGTTGCCGAGTTGTGGAAGCGGCTCGGCGTAGAAGCTCCATCCCTCCGGACAATGCTGGCCGGTGGCGGTGGGGCCGTTCATCGGACCGCGGCATTTGCGCCGGTCGAAGCTCGCCACGTGGCCGCTCGCCAGTGCGGCCCAATAGACGCCGTTCCGGTCCACGTCACCGCCGCGCGGGGAGAAGCCCTCGATCGGCTTGCCGTCCCGCATCGGCAACTCGAAGATCTCGGTGAGCGCCGTCTCCGTCGGATTCGCGCCCGGGGTCAGCCGGAACACCGCGCCGGGGAACCCGAACATCGTTCCCCACACCGATCCGTCCGCTGCCGGCGCGAGCGCGTACGGACCGCCGCCATACTGCCCGGTTTGAAGGCGCTTGTCCTTGCCGGGATCCATGGGCGCGTTCGGCTCGACGTGCTCGTCGCGCCGGCCGTTCCCGTTGATGTCCATGATCAGCGGGGTCCATCCCTGCGCCTTCTCTTCGTCGCCCGTCTCGTCCCAGAGCTTCGTGTTCAACCACCCCACCACCTGCCCGCCGCCGCTCGTCCAGAGCGTGCGGTTGGAATCCTCCGCGAACATCAGGTGGTGCGTGCCGAAGCAGGTGGAGACGTGCTTCATCTCCTTCGTCCTCGGGTCGTACATCGCCAGGTGGCGGCCCGAGTTGTTGAGCGGGAAGCGGCGGGCCGACGGATGGCTCGACCCGGCCTTGCAGAAATCCGGGTTTGCCGGCCCACGCACCCTAGACGTGATCCAGACGCGCCCTTTCTCATCGAACATCGGGTTATGCACCGTCGCCTTGCTGGTCCAGATCGGCTCGGTTCCCCAGTACGGCGACGGGCCGGCGACCTGCGGCGGCGACGCGGGCGGGATGCTCGGGTCGCGGAGCGTGACAGGGACCCGGCTCACCGTATGGGTCTTCGGGTCGAGCACGGGCAGGTAGTCGGCGCTCGCCTCGAGCACGCCGTAGAGCAGACCGTTGGCGTTGAGTGTGGGATTGCGGCGGTCGGTGGAGACGAGGTCGTGCAGGTATGCCTTGGGGTCCGCCCAGTCCCACATCGTGATGACGACGTTGCGCTCGATCCCCTGCGGTCGGGGCGGCGCGGGCGGGACATCGCCGGCAGCGATCCGGTCGGTCCAGTCGGCGAACATCGTCAGCGTGCGCGGGCCCATCTGCTGCACCTGCCCGAACATCGCCCCTCCTGCCTGGCCGGCCTTGAGCCGCTGCTCCCACGCCTTCGCGGTGGATTCGAAGGTGCCGAGCGAGGGGTTCAGCTCGCGGGTTCCCTTGCTCCCCATCTGGTGGCAGCCGAGGCAGGCGTTGTTCTTCAGCCCCCGGACGTAATCCGCCTGAGTCTTGAATACCGGGTTGATCCCGTTCCCCTCCATGCCGGTCCCCGGGAACTCGCTCTCGGCCGGGACTCGCATCAGCGAGTACCAGTACCCGGCCGGGTAGTACTCCGCCGCTGCGCGCGGATTCGGCGCGCCAGTCGCCTGGAGGTTCAGTATCGTACCGGGCTTCGAGCGCTGCTTCGGCGAGTCGACCAGTCCGTACCCACGCACCCAGACGTCATAGCTCGCCTGCGGGAGGTCGGGGAGGACGTAGCGCCCCTGGTCGTCGGTCACCACGATCTTCGCGAACTTGGTCGGAAGGTCGGAGGTCTCGGCGATCACCCACACCCCGGCCTCGGGGCCACTCACCCCCGTCACCGCCCCCGTGATGTCGTCGCGCTCTGTCGTCGTGCCGCCAGGTACGAGCTGCGTGCCGCGCGTGCAGGCCGCCCAGAGGAGCGCGGATGCCGCCACCGTCGCACCCGCGAAGAGTGTCTTCGTCGTCTTCATCTGCCAGCTCCCGTGATGATCTTCCGCCGCGTCCTGCACGATGGGTGGAGGTGGACCAGACCGCGGGCCATGAGCCGGTCCTCGGATGGACCGCAGGGGTGCACACGGAGCCGGAAGGTGCCAGGTTACGACGTGCCGTCGAATGTGCGAGCGCGCGTCGTGTCGAACGGCCTGCCCGTGCCGACCGGTGAACATCGCGACCGGTTTACGCTTCATTGATATGTCAACTACTTCAAGGGCGCAATGGCTGACCGCCGTCTGAAGGACGTAATCTTTTATTCCCTCGAATCCGCCTCCAAGGCGTACCGGCGATTCGCGCAGGCTCGCTTGTCCGCAGCCGGGATCGACATCACAATCGACCAATGGCTCGTGCTGAAGACGATCCACGAATCCGCCGACATCACGCTACAGCAGGTCGGCGCCGCGGTATTCAAGGACTTTGCCTCCGTCACTCGCATCGTTCAGCTGCTCGAGCGAAAGGGCCTGCTTTGCCGCAAGCCACATCCGAGTGACGGACGGCGGTCCGAGCTCATGCTCACCAAGTCGGGGGAGTCGGTGGTCCGCACGGTGGAGCCCATCGCCCAGGGAAATCGCAGGCAGGCGCTGGACGGAATTGATGCCGAGGAAGTAGCGAGGCTGCGCGCGGTGCTGAAACGGATCACGGAGAACTGCGACGCGCCGCGATGAATGCCGGAGCGTGCCTCGGGCTGGCTGGCGGTCGTGCGCGCGATGGCGCTCGGTGTTTCTACTTCACCTTCCTCAGCTCCCGGTCGACACCATTGTCCCGCGCCGTGAATCCCGTCACCACGCCGTC
>JANPKQ010000399.1:0-1653 GCA_031426115.1 Gemmatimonadaceae bacterium
GGCTCGGTGGCCGCGGCCACATATTGTCGGCCATGCGCCAACGCGTGGAGTCCGTGGATGTCGTGCGCGGGATCATCATGATCCTCATGGCCCTCGACCATACCCGGGACTACTTCGGCGACCTGGCGGCGAGCCCGACGAACCTCGCGACGACGTCGGTTGCGCTGTTCTTCACGCGCTGGGTGACGCACTTCTGCGCGCCAACGTTCTTCCTCCTCACCGGGACCGGCGCCTGGCTCGCGCGGCGCCGGCGCTCGACGGCCGACCTTTCGCGCTTCCTCGTGACGCGCGGGCTCTGGCTGCTCGTCCTCGAGGTCACCGTCGTACGATTCCTCTGGCAGTTCAACGTGGACTACCAGGTCACGATGCTGACCGTGCTGTGGGCGCTCGGCTGGGCGATGATCGCGCTCGGCGCGCTCGTGCATCTCCCCGTGCGCATCGTCGGCGCGATCGGGGTCGTGATGATCGCGACCCACAATCTCTTCGACCGGGTGCAGGCCGCGACGTTCGGCGCGCTGGGGCCGGTGTGGTCGGTGCTTCATGCGCCGGGCTTCGTCGTGCCGGGGCCAGAACATGCCGTCTTCACCGCGTATCCACTCATCCCATGGATCGGCGTCGCGGCCGTGGGTTACGCTCTCGGCTCACTGTGGGAGTTGCCAGTGGACCGGCGCCGCGCGATCCTGCTTCGACTCGGGCTCGGCTGCATCGCGGCGTTCCTGTTGCTGCGAGGCCTCAACGCCTATGGCGACCCGATTCCATGGAAGCCGCAGGGAAGCGCGGCGATGTCCGTCGTCTCCTTCCTCAACCTGAACAAGTACCCGCCGTCGCTGCTCTTCCTGCTGATGACCCTTGGTCCCGTTCTCCTCCTGCTTCGCGCCCTGGAAGGACGCACGGCTGCACTGCTGCGGCCAGCGCAGATCATTGGGAAGGTCCCGATGTTCTACTACCTCATGCACGTGCTGCTGCTGCACCTCGTTGCGGTCGCCGCAAGCCTCGTTCGCTACGGGACCGCGAGTCCGGCGATGCAGTCTCCAACGCTCGACCGCTTTCCGATGACGCAGCTTCCCGGGTGGCCGGCACCGCTGCCCGTCGTCTATCTCATCTGGATCGCTGTCGTCATCGCGTTGTATCCCTGCTGTCGCTGGTATGCGACTGTGAAGCAGCGCAGCGACAGTCGATGGCTCAGCTACCTGTGAGACCGACAGGCACGTGTGCAACCTGCACCACTTCGCATTGGAAGTTCGCAATCGCGGCGTAGCGTCCGTCAGCGCTCATTGCGATCAGACCGGGCGGAGGGTAACCCCGGCCACCGCCAACGCGGCATCGCGGAAACTTCAGTGCAACCCGTGAGGCCGCAAGGCGGCCGCGAGCTCCGGTCGTACCACGACCGTCAGTGCCGCCACGACCAGTATCACTCCTGTGATCCGTGCGGTGCGCTCGCCACCCGGGAGAACCTTCTCCGCAAATACCAGCAGCGCGATGATGAGAACCCATGGCAGGCTCATCGCCCCCGCGACCACGAGGAGGAGCATGAGCGCCCAGCAGCAGCCGATGCAGTACCCCGCGTGCATCGCCGCGAGGCGGAGCGAGGCCGCATAGCCCGCGCGCCAGCGACGTACCAGGAAATTCGCCGGTGCCTCGCACTGCCGCAGG
>JANPKQ010000400.1:0-12344 GCA_031426115.1 Gemmatimonadaceae bacterium
TCGAGTCCATCGAGGCGGCCGTCAGCGCCGCAACGGAAGTGATGGTCCATGAGGTTGTGGCCGAGTTCTCCCGAGCTGCTTCCAAGCCCGCCAGGCCAGACGCTGGTCGCCGAGCGCATCAGCAGCCACGCGGTGTTGATCGTGGACGCGCAGAGGAAGACGACGCGTGCGCTGAAATCGATGGTCTCCTCGGTGACCGCGTCGAGCACGCGAACGCCCGTCGCGCGGCCGCGATCGCGATCGTAGAGGACTTCGGTCGCGATGGCGAAGGGACGCAGCGTGAGGCGTCCCGTCTTCATCGCGGCTGGCAGGGTCGAGGACTGCGTACTGAAGTAGCCGCCGACGGGGCAGCCGAGCCAGCATGCATCGCGGTACACACACGCGGCGCGGCCGGGAAGTGGCCGCGTCGCGTTCGCCGTCCGGCCGGGGATGATCCGACGCCTGCCGCCGAAGAGCTTCGACAGTCGCGACGCGACAATCTCTTCGCCGCAGTTGAGCGGCATCGCGGGCTGGAACTCACCGTCGGGAAGCTGGGCCATCCGCTCGCGCGAACCGGCAATGCCGGCGTGCCGCTCGACGACATCGTACCATGGTGCGAGGTCCGCGTAGCGGATTGGCCAGTCGATCGCGGTGCCGTCGCGCAGGTTCGCCTCGAAGTCGAACTCGCTCAAGCGATAGCTCTGGCGTCCCCACATGAGGGAGCGCCCGCCCACCTGATAGCCGCGGAACCAGTCGAACCGCTTCACTTCGGTGTACGGATTCTCCTTGTCCGACGCCCAGAAGTCGAGGTTCTTCTCGTTGAGCGGATAGTCGCGCTTGAGGACGGGGTACAGCTCCTCCATGGCGATCGTGCGTCCGCCGCGGTGCGCGTACTCCCATGCTCCCTTCGTCGCGTTGTGGTAGTCCTTGATGTGCTCGACGTTGCGCCCGCGCTCGAGCAGCAGGACGCGGAGTCCCTTCTCGGTGAGCTCCTTCGCGGCCCAGCCGCCGGAGATGCCGGACCCCACGACGATCGCGTCGAATTCCTGAGCCTGCACGGAGATTCCTCCCTCGAAAAGCGATGACGTCACGTCGCACCGGGTAGCGCGACTCGCGCACGGTCCCGGTCATTCGCGCGAATATCGCACCCGCGCGCCGAATTCAATAGGAGACCGGATCGGCGTCCGCCCCCGTGACCCGGATTCGCGCGGAACGTCCATGGTGATGGCCGCGCCCGCTACGGGCCCGGCCTTCGACTCCGGCCCCCAACTCCCATGGCGCTCATCCGCATCCTCGTCGTCCTGCTTCTCGGCCTCATCACCTGGCCGGTCAGGTACGTGCTCGGGCGCATCCTCGGCAGCGGAAATGTCATCTCCCTGCCGGACGACGATCCGGGGCTCGCCAAGGCGAAGGCGGACGCTGTCGCCGCCGTTCCGGAGTTTCTCCGGCGACTTGCGGCGCCGGGTGCTGACCGCGATTCGGCCGCGGTAAAGGCGGTGCTTCTCGTGCCGTCGGGCACCGAGCATGTCTGGCTCACGAACATCCGCTATGAGGCGGGTGAGTTCGTCGGAACGATCGACAACGACGCCAGCGCCGAGAGTGGAGCCCGGATCGGGCAGGTCATCCGCGTCCGCGAGTCGGAGATCAGCGACTGGAAGATCGTCGAGAAGAGCGTGCTCGTCGGCGGGTACACGATTCGCTATTTCATCAGCCGCATGCCCGACCGCCAGCGGCGGGCGATCGAAGCCGGGCTCCCGTTCAGGATCGGCCCCGAGGCAATACCCTCGACGGGCTGACGGGCGGCCGGACGCTGCGCGCGGTTCGCATCGCGCGCCGAGGCGTTCCCGGCTCTGCAGCGTTCGACCCTCGGCCGGCATCCCATCGACGTGCGCGATCGTCCGATCGACGCGAAACGCCGGCGCCACCGAGGATGAACTGCCATGGGATCGTTCTGGAACGAGCTGCGAATCACCGTCCGTACCCTCGCAAAGGCGCGCGGCTTCACCCTCGCCGCGATGACCACCCTCGCGGCTGGGATCGGGCTCGCCGTCGCGGCCATGGTCGTGATGAACGCATACCTCGTCCGGTCGCTTCCGTACCCCGCGGCCGATCGCCTGCACCGCGTGACATACTCGCGCCCCGGTGAGGACCAGCCGCGGGGGATGGCCGAGCTTCCGTGGGAGTCGATCGCCGATGTCGTCGAGCATCCGGTCGCCTGGGACCTCGACAAGTTCTATCTCACCGGAGGCGACCACACGGAAGCGATGCCCGGCGCGTGGGTCACTCCGGGTTTCATGCAGGGGCTCGGTATCCGCGTCGCGCGCGGCCGCAGCTTCGGCGATGCCGATTTCGCACCAGGTGCACCGCAGGTGGCGCTCATCAGCGATGAGCTGTGGCGAACGCGCTTCGGCAGCGACCCCGCTGTGATCGGGCGCAGCATGCCGGCGTACGTCAGCGACCGGCCGGAGGATCCGGAGATCTTTCGGATCGTCGGTGTTCTCCCCGCGGACTTCTGGCATCTCAACCGCTACACCGGCGTGCTCACGCCACTCCGCGCGACGACGTATCCGTACTTCGTGCGGCTCCGCGCGGGGGTGCCGGCGCCGGCCGCCGAACGGAGGATCGAGACGCTGGTGCGCGCGTCGGGTGCAGCGCTGCCGGAGGGGTGGCAGGTCACGCTTCGGCCGGTGCACGAGGGTTACGTCGCGACCGTGAGACCGATGCTGCTCGCAGTCGGGTCGGCCGTGGGACTCGTCCTCCTCATGGCATGTGCGAACGTCGCCCTGCTCGTGCTGCTCCGCGGGATGCGCCGGCGAAAGGAGGTTGCGCTGCGGCTTGCGCTCGGTGCCGGGAAGGCACGCGTTACACGGATGCTGCTGCTCGAGACGCTGGTCATTGCGACCGTCGCGGCCGTCGTCGGGACGTTCGGCGCATGGCTCGTCGTTCGCTCCCTCGCGCCGACGATCGAGCAGCAGCTCGGCGCGCGCGTCCCCGGTGGGGCGAGCGCGATGTCGCTCGACCCGATCGTCATCGTCGCGATCATTGCGCTGGTGATCCCCATCGCGGTGCTGCTCTCCCTCGCCCCGATCGTCGCGACACTCCGGCGCACATTGTTCACGACGCTGCGACAGGCGAAGTCGGCGGCCAGCGGTGGGGCGGCTGGCCGGCGGACGCGCTACATGCTCATCGGCCTCGAGGTTGCGGGATCGCTCGCACTCCTCGTTGGCTCGGGACTCATGGTGAAGACCGTAATCCGCATGCTCGATGTGGACCTCGGCGCGCGCTATACCGGCCTCGTCTCGACATCACTGGCGATTCGTGAGCAGACCTACCCGACCGTGGCATCACGGGTTGCGCTCTACGACCGGCTCCTCGCGGTGCTGCACGATGCGCCGGGAGCGTCGGCCGTCGCACTGAGTAGTCCATCGCCGTTGCAGTCGTACAATCCACAGCCGATCCGGACGGATGACGCCGGCGCCATCGCGAGCCCCGCGACCATTCGCGCCGTCACGCCGGGCTACCTCGGGGCGCTGGCGATCCCACTCCTGCAGGGTCGCGGCTTCGCCGATGCCGATCGCGATAACGCAGCGCCGGTCGCCATCATCAGCGAGACTGCGGCTCGTCGCCTCTGGCCGGGGGTGAATCCGCTTGGCAGGCGCATCCGGCTCACCGAACACCAAATCCGCAGCGCCGACACGGCGACCGTCGAGCGCACGGTCGTCGGCATCGCGCACGACGTCCGGCAGTCGCCGACCGATGAGGACATCGCGGACGTTTACCTCCCGCTGTCCCAGGCGCCCGGACGCTTTCCGGCGATCATCACGCGCCCGACCCAGTCGTCCGTGCCTCCAACCGAGGACCTTCGCCGAATGGTTGCGACGGTGGACCGTGAGATCGCGGTGAATCCGTCGCAGCGTCTCGACGAGATCGTCGAGCGCCAGCTCGCACGTCCGCGCTTCCTCGCGTCGCTCTTCGGTGCGTTCGGCGTGTTTGCGTCGATGCTCGGGATTATCGGGCTATATGCTGTCATCGCGTATGCAGTGAAGCAGCGCGAGCACGAGATCGCGATCCGGATGGCGGTCGGAGCGGGCGCCGACGCGATCCTGGGTCTCTTCCTCCGCGAGGGAATTCTGCTCCTCGTCGCGGGGATTGCGGCGGGAGCCCTCGTCGCGGTCGGGCTGGGGCGACTGCTCGAGTCCCAGCTCTTTGGTGTGCGCGCGGTCGATCCGGCGACCCTTCTCGTCGCGTCGATCGCCCTCGGTCTCGCATCGCTCGTCGCGATCTGGTGGCCCGCCCGCCGCGCGACGCGCACGGACCCGGCAATCGCGCTGCGGGAGGAGTGAGTGTCGGGGCTGCAGCGCCTGCCGATTCAACGCCGACGGTTGCATCCGCGTACCCAGCGGGGGCATGTTCCGACGTCTGCCAGAATCACCCCGCTGCTCCCAGGAGATCGTCATGAAACCGGTCGCTCGTTCGATCCTCGTCCTCGCACTGCTGCTCGGGCCCGCCGCTGGTGCGCAACGGCCCTCGGACCGCCTCTCGCTCGCCGACTACATGGAGTGGGAAACCGTCTCGGGCCCGCAGCTGTCGCCGGACGGCAAGCAGATCATCTTCAGCCGCGGCTGGATCGACAAGGTGAACGACCGGCGGCAGAACTCGCTGTGGGTCATGAACGTGGACGGCTCGCGACTGCGCTCCCTCGCCCTCGAGGGCTCGGCGCCCGAGTACTCGCCGGACGGGATGCGCGTTGCGTATACCAAGGACGGCGCTCCGCGCGGAACGCAGATCTGGGTGAAGTACCTCGACAGCGAAGGACCGGGCACCCAGATCACGCGGCTCGAGGAATCGCCATCCGACATCACGTGGACGCCTGACGGCAAGTCGATTCTCTTCCGCGTGTCAGTGCCGCGAACCTCAGGCGGGACGCGCATCGAGAATGCGGTGAACGCCTTCAAGCCTCGCGGCGCGACGTGGACGGCGGCGCCCAGGGTCGTCGAGAAGGTGCAGTACCGGCGCGACGGCCAGGGCTTCACGGCCGACAACGTGTCGCACCTGTTCATTGTCCCTTCTGACGGCGGCACGTCACGCCAGCTGACTCACGGGGAATATGGTGTCGGCGCGATCGAGCTGACACCCGACGGAAGAACCGTCGTCTTCTCCTCCGCGCCTCGCACGGAAGACGCCGAGTACGCGTGGCGGGAGTCCGACATCTATTCAGTCGAGCTCGCGTCGGGGAATGTGAAGCAGCTCACCCGTCGCAGCGGCCCGGATGCCAATCCCTCGGTGTCGCCGGACGGCAAGCTCATCGCCTACACCGGGTACGACATGACGACGGACACGTGGGTCGATTCCCGCATGTACGTCATGAACCTCGACGGATCGGGCTCGCGTATCCTCACCAAGGACCTCGACCGCACGCCGGGCAACCTGATGTGGGCGAAGGACGGCTCGGGGATCTACTTCACGGTCCAGGAGCGAGGCGCGTCGAACCTGCATTTCGTCAACCTCAAGGGTGAGGCACGGGCCGTCACGAAAGGGCAGCACATGCTGTCCGTCGCCGAGATCACCGGTGCGGGATTCGCGGTCGGCACGCTCAGCGACCCGAAGAAGCCAGGTGACATCGTGAGCTTCGATCTCAAGCGCCCCGGCGAGTTCAGGCAGCTCACCAGCGTCAACGCCGATGTACTCGAGGGCAAGAAGATCGGCGCGCACCACGAGATCCTGTACAAGGGCGCGGACAACTGGGAGATCCAGGGCTGGTACATCACGCCGCCGGACTTCGATCCCGCGCGCAAGTATCCGCTCATGCTGTCGATTCATGGTGGGCCGCACTCGATGTACGGCGTCGGCTTCAACTTCGCCTGGCAGGAGCACGCGGCGAACGACTACATCGTGCTGTACACCAACCCGCGGGGCAGCACCGGATACGGCAGCGCGTTCGGCAACGCGATCAAGAACGCGTATCCCGGCAAGGACTACGATGACCTGATGGCGGGCGTCGATGCGGTCATCGCCAAGGGCAGCGTGGACACGACGAACATGTTCGTCTACGGCTGCAGCGGTGGCGGCGTGCTCACGGCGTGGATCGTCGGCAAGACCAACCGCTTCGCGGCGGCGGCCTCGCAGTGCCCGGTGACCAACTGGCTCAGCTTCGTCGGCACGACGGACGGCTCGTCGTGGTACCGCAACTTCGAGAAGCTGCCGTGGGAGGATCCGACCGAGCACCTGAAGCGGTCCCCACTGATGTACGTCGGTAACGTGAAGACGCCGACGATGCTGATGACGGGTGTCAACGACCTGCGGACGCCGATCAGCCAGACGGAAGAGTTCTACGAGGCGCTGAAGGTGATGAAGGTTCCGACGGCGATGGTGCGCTTCAACGATGAGTGGCACGGCACGAGCTCGAAGCCGTCCAACTTCATCCGGACGCAGCTGTACCTGCGTGACTGGTTTCAGAAGTATTCGCGGAAGTCCGCGGCGGCTACGAGCAACTAGCACACTGCTGGAATAACCACGGAAGCCACGGAGGCCACGGAAACGGCGATGCAGTTTCCGTGGCCTCCGTGGTTTTCATTGCGCCGTTGACTTTGCCCTTCGTCAGCGATGATGTCGATCGGCTAGCTGGTGCACGGCCCTCCACGTCTTGTCTCGCGCTCGCTCCCCCGGGTGGCTTCCGTGGTTCATTGCCGTTGCCCTTCCCGTTGCCGGGTAGTGGATCCCTGATCCACGCTCCCCTTGCGTTCCGACGGGAAGAATCCCATCTATCCCTCGGAACCCGATGGGAGACCCATGGCACAGTCTACACCCGAGATCCTCCGCGGCACCTTCGACCTCCTCATCCTCAAGGCGCTGAGCTGGGGGCCGATGCACGGCTATGCCGTTGCGCAGTGGATCGAGCGTGCAACCGGCGACGCCCTCGACGTCGGCGAGGGGACGCTGTATCCCGCGCTGCACCGCCTCGAGGAGCGCGGCTGGATCACGGCGAGCTGGGGTCCGTCTGAGAACAATCGGCGCGCGAAGTTCTACACGCTGACGCAGACAGGACGTGCGCAGCTTCGCGTCGAGACCGCCAACTGGCGCCGGTACGCGGCAGCGATGTTCGCCGCGCTCGACGCCCCCGCCGCGCGCTAGGCCATGGCATGGAAACGGTGGTCGCCGTTTCGGCGGCCGCTCGGCCCCGACCCGGCCGGCGATGTGGAGGACGAGCTGTCCTTCCACGTCGAGATGCGGGTGCGAGACCTCATCAAGCAAGGCGAGTCGCCCGAGCGCGCGCGGCAGCTCGCTCTCCAGCGCTTTGGCGACTACGAAACCTCACGCACGGAGTGCGTGGAAATAGACGAGCGGAGAACTCGACAGATGGCCCGATCGGAATGGTTCGCGGAGCTTCGCCAGGACTTGTCATACGCAGTCCGTACCCTGCGGCGCACGCCCGGCTTCACGGCGGTTGCGGTCGCGAGCCTCGCGCTCGGGATCGGCGCGACCAGCGCCATCTTCAGCGTCGTCCATGGCGTCCTGCTCGAGGCGCTGCCGTATCCCGCGGCCGAGCGGCTGTACGAAGTGCGCACGGTCTACCCCGACGGCACCGAGTATCCGCTGTCAGCTCCCGACTTCATGAGCATTCGGGAAGGTAATCGCGCCTTCGAGCGGGTCGAGGCGTTCTCGACCGGCACGTTCACGCTTCTTGGCGATCCGGAGCCGAAGGAAGTGCGTGGCGCCAGCGTCAGCGATGGACTCTTCGAGATGCTCGGGCTCGGGATGGCCGTCGGCCGCGGATTCCGCCCCGAGGAGCATCAACCGGGGCAGGGCGCCGTCAGCGTTCTCGGTCATGACTTCTGGCGTCGCGAGTTCGGCGGAGATCCCGCGGTCATCGGACGGACGCTCACTGTGGGGGGCGATCCATACACCGTCATCGGCGTGCTCGCGCCGGGCGCGGAGCTGCCGCAGGCCGCGGACATGTTCACGGCGATTACCTACGACTCCGCCTTCAGCGCGTCGAATGAGGCTGCGCGACGTGGGGAGTTCCTGCAGGTGTTCGGGAGAGCGCGGCCGGCGACCGATGCGACGACGCTGAACTCTGACATGCGTCGCGTCGGCACCACGCTCCAGGCCAGCTTTCCGCGGACGAACGAGCGCCTCACCTTCAGTGCCACGTCGCTTCGCGACATCATCGTCGGCGATGTGCGGACTCCGTTGCTGATGCTCCTTGGCGCGGTGATCTTCGTTCTGCTCGTTGCCTGCGCGAACGTCGCGAACCTGCTGATGGCACGCGCGTCGGCGAGACAGGATGAGCTCGCGGTGCGCGCGGCGCTCGGCGCCGGGCGCGGTCGTCTCGTGCGTCAGCTCCTGACCGAGGCGGTCGTGCTGAGCATCGTCGGCGCAGTGGTGGGCCTCTTCGTCGCGTACTGGGGAACTCGCGCACTGGTCGCGGCGCAGCCCGCCGATATTCCGCGGCTCGATGAGATCGGGGTCAATGGAACCGTCGTCCTCTTCACCTTCGCGGTCGCGATCATCACCGGGCTCGCGTTCGGCGTCCTTCCCGCAATGGGCTCGACGGGGACAGCACTCATGGGCGCGATACGAGAGGGTGGACGTGGCGGCTCAGGTGCCGGCGGGCATCGTGTGCGGTCGGGACTCGTCGTCGCGGAGATGGCGCTCGCCGTCGTGCTGCTCACTGGCTCCGGCCTGCTGATTCGCAGCTTCATCGAGCTGACGCGCGTCAATCCCGGCTTCCAGCCGGAGCGCGCCGTGTCGTTCCGCATGACGATGCAGGGCGACCGATACCAGAACGGCGCCGCCATCCGTGGTCAGGTCGCCGCGGTGCTGGACCGCATGCGCGCACTTCCCGGCGTCACCGCGACGGCGGCGACGACGCTGCTCCCGCTCAGCGGCCGCGGCGCGCTGGTGGACTTCGCGGTCGGCAACGAGCCGCCGCCCCCGGGAGTGAACGCGGAGATCGGATTCGCGAGCATCACGCCGGACTACTTCAAGGCTGTCGGGACGCCGCTGATCAGGGGACGCACCTTTACTGCCGCGGACGACACCGGAGCGCCGCTCGTCGTGGTGATCAACAGGGCCGGAGCCCAGCAGTGGTTCCCCGGCAGGGATCCGATCGGCCAGAGAGCTGTCGCCAGTGGAGCGGAGCGCGAGATCGTTGGCGTCGTGGCGGATGTGCTCCAGCGCAACCCTGGCGCGGCGCCCCTCGCGCAGATGTACGCGCCGCTCGCGCAGCGCACCTCACGCTCGGCGCGGATCATCGTTCGCACCGCGGGCGATCCGCTCGCGCTCGCCGGATCCATCCGGGCCGAGGTGCACGCGCTCGATCCGAACCTGCCGGTGGCCGAGCTCAATCCGCTCGGGCAGCTCCTGACGAAGTCCATGGCGCGGCCGCGCTTCTATACATCGCTGCTGTCGCTCTTTGCGGGAGTCGCGCTCGCGCTCGCGGGGATCGGGATCTTCGGCGTCCTGAGCTACTCCGTCGCGCAGCGTGCCCGGGAGATCGGAATCCGGATGGCGCTGGGTGCAGGCGCCGGCGGGGTGGTGAGGATGATCGTATCGCGCGCGATGATCCTCGCGTCGATCGGGCTCGGCATCGGGATCGCGCTGGCCATCGGTCTCGGACGAGTGCTCCGGAGTCAGCTCTTCGGGGTCAGCGTGTTCGACCCGGCGACGCTCGGCGGCGTCGTGCTCGTGCTCATCGCCAGCGCTGCGTTGGCGAGCTGGCTTCCCGCCCGCCGGGCCGCGGCGGTCGATCCGGCGAGCGTCCTGCGCGAGCACTGATCCGGGGGGACGCTGGCGCGAACAACCCGTCCGATGCATGATGGCGGGCATGGTGGTCACACCGCTCGCTTCACCGTCAACGCCGGCTTCGACGCTCGCTTCACCACCGGCCGCCGGCTTCCGCGCCCCGCGTCGGTTCGATCGACATCATCCGGGGCGCCGTGATGGTCCTCATGGCGCTGGACCATGTCAGGGTGTTCGCCGGTGTGCCCGCCGGCGGTGACACGCCCGCGCTGTTCTTCACGCGCTGGGCCACACACTTCTGCGCACCGGCGTTCATCTTCCTCGCCGGCACCTCGGCGTTCCTGTATGGCGCGCGCGGACGGAGCAGGGCAGAGCTGTCGCGGTTCCTCATGACGCGGGGCGTGTGGCTCGTCGTGCTCGAGCTCACGTTCCTGCGGTTCGCCTGGACGTTCAACGGCGATGTGATGAACTACAATCTCGCCGGTGTCATCTGGGTGATCGGGTGGAGCATGATTGCCCTCGGCGCGCTCGTGCACCTGCCGGTGAAGGCGGTCGGCTGGATCGGTGTGGCGATCATCGCATTGCATGACAGCATGCCGGGAATCGGCGGGTGGCTCGGAGCCGTGCTCCACGATGGCGGCGACTTCAGGATCGGCGGCAGCGGCCCGCGCTTCACCGTGCTGTACGTGCTGCTTCCATGGGTCGGAGTGATGGCGGCTGGATACGGCTTCGGCGCAATCGTGCAGATGGAGGTGCAGCGGCGGCGGACCCTGTGCTTCCGCATCGGCCTCGGTGCGATCGCGGCGTTTCTCATCCTTCGTGGATTCAACCTGTACGGCAATCCGTGGCCGTGGGGTGGTGCGCCATCGCCAATGGAGAATGCGCTCGGCTTCCTCAACACGGCGAAGTATCCCGCGTCGCTCCAGTTCCTCCTCATGACGCTCGGGCCGACGATCGCGCTGATTCCGTTGCTCGAGGGTGCGCGCGGCAGCATCGCGCGATTACTGACAGTGTTCGGACGCGTACCGCTGTTCTACTACGTCCTTCACATTCCGCTCATCCATCTTCTTGCGATCGGGATCTCACTCGTGCGCGAGGGCTCCGTCAATCCGTGGCTGTTCACGAATCATCCCATGGAGCCCGGCGAGCTTCCGGCGGGCTACATGTACAGCGTGCCGCTGCTTTACCTCACCACCGCTGCGGCCGTCGCGATGCTCTACTACCCGTGCCGGTGGTTCGCCGATTTCAAGGCGCGGCGACGTGACCCGTGGCTGAGCTATCTCTGACGGAGGCCGCGCTTCTCTATGCGTCGCCTCCGTCGGATCGCGGCAGGTAAACTCTGTACGGGAACGAACCAACCGCAAGATCAACAGCCTGGAAGAACGATTGAACGGATAAGTGCACGGATGCAGCGGATCATCCAAGTCTGCGAAGTGGCACCGCGATGGCGAGTCCGAGCGACGCGAATCGATGGTGGTTGATTTATAAACAGCTATGTATATTCACCGGCCGAGTCGTGCCGTTGCCGCCGGATCTCCGAAAGTCAGCCAAGCGGTTTGATTTCCCCTGTCGCCAGTCGACCGTGCCATTGCAATCGGTCGCGCCGGTGGGTTCAGGTCAATTCACCCACGGAGCGCCATGCGTCGCAGTTCGACCGACGGGCCGCAGGCCGATCGCACACCGGGTACGCGGGCTGGCGCCTCGCGCGGGGAGCCCCCTGAGGTGTCGACCTGGAGGCCGAATTACCTCCTCCGGCTCCTCGAGGCGAAGTCCCCGTCCGAGTACGGGCGCATCCTTCCACTCCTGACGACGACGACGCTCGCGCGCGGTGCGGTGATCGCCGAGCCGGGCGTCCGCATTCCCTTCGTGTACTTCCCGCAGGGGTGCGTGACGTCATTGATCAAGGTCCTCCTCAACGGGAAGCAGATCGAGGTCGGCACCGCCGGCATCGAGGGGATGGCGGGCATGCCGGTCTTCCACGGTGCCGAGTCCATGCCACTTCTTGGTCTGATCCAGGTGTCGGGCGACGCGCAGTGCATGACCGCTGAGGAGCTCCGGAAGGTCGCCGTTCCCGGTACCGCCCTGCACTCGATTCTCCAGTGCTACGCCCAGTTTCAGTTCGACCAGGCCGCGCAGTCGGTCGCCTGTAACTGGATGCATCGGATCGAGCACCGCTGTGCCCGGTGGCTTCTGATGACTCACGACCGTGTGCAGCGCGATGAATTCGATCTCACTCACGAGTATCTCGCGACGATGCTCGGGGCTCGTCGAGCAGGCGTCACCCAGGTGGCAGACTCGCTGCGCGAGGCGGGACTGATCCGTTATCAGCGCGGCAGGATTGCGATCGTGGATCGTCCCGGCCTGGAGCGTGCCGCGTGCGAGTGCTACGAGAGCGATCGCGCTGACTACCAGCGGCTTCTGTCCCTGGAATCATGAGCCGCTTCCGCCGACAGGAGTGTGCAGGGGCAGTCGCTCGGCGATGTAAGCGTTTCCTATGTTCGGTGGCGTACACATATTCCTTCGTAAGTCGTTGAGTCTGAAACACTTGTATTGACTTTGGCGGCTGGCAGCCGTACTCTGAGCCCGTCGTTCGGCGGTCGTTGCGCTCGCCCCCAAGCCCCACA
>JANPKQ010000401.1:0-3544 GCA_031426115.1 Gemmatimonadaceae bacterium
CCACGCCGAACGGCGGCGGCTTCGGCGGAAAAAGCGACCCCTTCAACCACGAGATCGTCGCCGCCAAGGCGACGCTGATGCTCGGGCGGCCGGTGAAGATCTGCCTGTCCCGCGAGGAGGTCTTCTACTGCCACCGCGGGCGCCACCCGGTGCTCATGCACCTGCGCACCGGCGTGAAGAACGACGGCGCCATCACCGGCATGGAGCTCCGCACGCTCCTCGACGGCGGCGCCTACGGCAGCTACGGCGTCGCCTCGACCTTCTACACGGGCGCGCTGCAGACCGTCACCTACGACCTGCCGGCCTACCGCTTCCGCGGCTGCCGCGTCTTCACGAACAAGCCGCCGTGCGGACCGAAGCGCGGCCACGGCACGCCGCAGCCGCGCTTCGCGCTCGAGGTGCACCTCGACAAGATCGCCGAGGATCTCGCGCTGGATCCCGCGGACATGCGCCGTCGCATGCTCCAACCCGCGAACTCCGTCACCGCAAACTGGCTCCGCATCGGGTCGATGGCGCTCGGGCCGTGCATCGACGAGACGGTGAAGGCGAGCGGCTGGCGCGACAAGTTTCGCAAGCTCCCCTTCGGCAAGGGCATCGGCATCGCCTGCTCCTCGTACATCTCCGGGGCAGGGTTGCCGATCTATTGGAACAACATGCCGCACTCAGGCGTGCAGCTGAAGCTCGACCGCTCGGGTGGCGTCGCTGCGTTTTGCGGCGCAACCGACATCGGACAGGGATCCGACTCGGTCCTCGCCTACTGCGTCGCGGAAATCCTCGGCATCGAGCCGATCGACATTCGCATCGTCACCGGCGACACCGACCTCACGCCCGTCGATCTCGGCTCGTATTCATCGCGCGTTACCATGATGATGGGCAATGCCGCGATCCAGGCGGCGGAGCGTGCGAAGCAGATGCTCGTCGGCCCTGTCGCCGACAAGCTCAAGGTGCCCGCGACCCGGCTCGCGTTCGGCGGCCGTCGCGTCTTCGATGTCGAGAACCCGGAGACGGGGATCACCTTCGCCGAGGCGGTGCAGATCGCCGAGGCGAAGAACGGCTCGGTGGGAAGCGTCGGCTCGTACACACCGCCGCGATCGCCAGGCCGCTACAAGGGCGCGGGCGTCGGCCCATCACCCGCATACTCGTACTCCTGCGCGATCGCCGAGGTGGAGGTCGATCCGAATACGGGCATCGTGCGCGTGCCGAAGATCTGGATCGCCCACGACATCGGCCAGTCGATCAATCCCCTGCTCGTCATCGGCCAGGTCGAAGGCGGCGTCTACATGGGGCTCGGCGAGATCCTCATGGAAGAGATGACCTATCGCGACAAGATGCGGAATCTCGTGCACCATCACCCGAGCATGCTCGAGTACAAGAGCCCGACGACGCTCGACATGTGCGATGTGCACACGATCCTCATCAGCGATCCCGATCCGAACGGCCCCTTCGGCGGGAAGGAAGCGGGCCAGGGGCCGTTGCTGCCCGTGATGCCCGCGGTGGCGAATGCGGTGTTCGATGCGGTCGGCGTGCGGGTGGACGAAGTACCATGCTCGCCGCACAAGGTGCTCCGGGCACTCAGGGACAAGATGAAGGGACGTGACGCGCGCTTCGGTCCGACATCGGTTCCCGATTACGCATTTCCTCCCGCGACGAAAGTGCTGACGCCGGCACAGGGTGGGACCGGGCGCGAGCTCGATGGCCGCAAGCACAGTGAGGTCGGTGGGCCGGTGGAACAGGCGGGCGAGACGACCGCCGCCGCGATCGGCGGGCTGACAGGGGAGCGGGACCGCTGATGCTGCGCCTCCCGACCTTCCTCCTCCTCGAGCCGCGCACGATCGACGAAGCTGTGCAGACGCGCGCGGCTGCGGGAAACGACTGCGCATTCGTTGCGGGCGGGACGGATCTCTATCCCAACATGAAGCGCCGGCAGCAGACACCGGCCACGGTGATCTCGCTCGCACGCATCCCGGAGCTGCGGGAGATTTCCGGTAGTCCGAACGAGGGGATGACGATCGGCGCGTGCGTCACCCTGACGACGGTCGCAACGCATCCCGTGCTGATGGCGCACTATCGCGCTGTCGCTCACGCGGCCCACACCATCTCGACGCCGCTGCTGCGCAACATGGGCACGGTAGGCGGCAACCTGCTGCTCGACACGCGCTGCAACTACTACGACCAAACGTACGAATGGCGGAAGTCGATCGACTTCTGCATGAAGCGCGACGGAGAAATCTGCTGGGTCGCGCCATCGAGCCCGCGATGTTGGGCGGTGCAGTCATCCGATGGCGTTCCGGTCGCCGTCGCGCTCGGCGCCGAAGTGACGCTCGTCGGTTCGCGAGGCGTTCGGCGCATTCCCGCGGCTGCCCTGTATCGCAACGATGGCATCGACTACCTGACGAAATCTCCGGACGAACTGCTCGTCGCCTACCACCTGCCGGGGGTGGCCGCCGCGACCGGTGATGGCGGGAGCTGGCGCGCCACCTACCAGAAGCTCCGGCGACGCGATGCCTTCGACTTCCCCGTGCTCGGTGTCGCAGCGCGCATCGACTTCGCGAGCGACGGAACCGTTCGAGCCGCGCGGGTCGTGCTGGGTGCCGTCGCCTCGTATCCGATGGAGATTCCGGAAGCTGCGGCCCCACTCGTCGGGACCCGGCTCGACGCGAGCTCGATCGGGGCCGCCGCGGACGCCGCGTACCGTCCGGCAAAGCCCATGGACAACACCGACTTCACCCTTGCCTGGCGAAAGGAGATGGTGCGCGTGTACGTCCAGCGCGCGCTCGAGGAGATCGCCGCACCTTCGCACTGACAGGCTCGCCTCTTGACCGGGTCGCCGGTCGGCGGTAGGCATCAGTCACCCCAATACGCGAGGAGATCCATGATTCGTCGCCTTGTCGCTTCTGCAGGATGTGCAGCCGCCGCATCGCTGGTACTCGTGGGATCTCTCGCTGCACAGACCGGCGTTCTCGCCGGAGTCATCTACGACCAGACGAACAAGACCGGCCTCGCGGGCGCGGAAGTGCGGGTCAGGGGCACCGACCTCGTGGCGATCAGCGGCAAGGACGGTCGATTCACGATCTCGGGCGTGCCGGTCGGATCTCGCGAGGTCGAGACGGTTCGCGCGGGCTATCGGCCCTATCGGCTGTCCAGCGTGAAGGTCGCTGGCATGGACACCGTGCACCTCTATCTCGCGCTCTCGACGGTGCCGGACGAGCGCGACGTGATGGTCTCCACCGATCTGGTGACCGGCGATAACATGGCGGAGAACCTCGTCACGCGAGGCACGAAGACCACATCCATTGGACAGGTCTCGGAGAATGCGCCGCTGTACATCATCGATGGCGTGATGCTCGTTCCGGGAACTATCCTGGGTGAGATGGACCCGAAGCGGATCGAATCCGTCGAGGTGATAAAGGGGGCGACCGCCGAATCCCTCTATGGGTCAAAGGGAGCCAACGGTGTCATCGTCGTAACCACCCGTCGCATACCAGACTGAGCCACGTCTCCCGATCGTTCCCGGGACCCCCGGCGTTGCCCCGCCGCACCGCTC
>JANPKQ010000402.1:0-2844 GCA_031426115.1 Gemmatimonadaceae bacterium
GAGCGGTGCGCTCGATGCGTGGCGCTATCGCGATCCCGCGATGTCGGGCTTCGACGCGTTCTGGCGGACGACGATCGCGTCTGCCGCTGATGCGTCGCTGCCGGCGGTTACGTTGACCCTCGACACGGCGGTGGTGCGACCTGGCCAGCGCACAGGTGTTACTGTCGCGCTACGGGATGCATCGCTCACCACCGTGACGGCGAATCGTACCGTTCGTGCGGCCGTGGCGGCGTCGCTCGAGACGCCCGACGGGATCGCGCCGATCCGTCTGTGGCCTGATGGCCCGGTGGGAAGCTTCCGGGGCGTGTTCCGCGCGCCTGCCACAGCTGGTATCCATCGCGTCAGCGTCACGGCGGATGGAGCGCGAGCCGATGCGGCCATCGTCGTCACGACAGAACCTTCGATGCCAACGCGAGACGACTCCGACCTTGTCCGCGCGTGGGTCGGGTCTCGAGGAGGCATGACGTTTCCGTCAGCTCGCGTGGAGGAGCTACGCCCGGCGCTCGACGACGTCCTGCGCGCGACGGCACGGCGCGAGACGTGGTACCCGATGCGCTCGGCGTGGTGGATCATTCCCTTTGCGGCGGCGCTCGGGGCGGAGTGGCTGTGGCGGCGGAGGCGGGGGCTGGCGTAGCTGGCCGCGGCGCCGGCAGCGGGATCCGATACATGCGCGCGATGAGCCACCGTCCATCCGGCTGACGCGCCCACTCCGCGATGAACTTCCCGTGCTGCTCGCTCGTCGGCTGCCCCGGGAAGGAGAGATGCTCGAAGTACGATCCCCAGAGATATGCGCGATCGCCGAAGACGTCGATCGTGTCCGGCGTCGCCGTGGCGGTGTGCACTGTCACGCCAGGAAAGGACGCGAGGAATGCGCGAATCGAATCGCGTGTGATTATCGGTGCGATGCCGGGCTCGAACAGAACCCCCGCCGGCGCGAAGGACGCCGACATCGCTTCGGCGTCTACCGTGCGCGCCGCCGCCTGATAGCGCTGAAGTGCAGCCGCGACGTCGGCGCGGGCCGTCGCGTCTCGCGCGGCGATGCCGTCGAAGGACGACCGCTCGCACGCAGCGATGCCGAGGGTCGATGCGAGTGCCAGCGAAGCCACCAGTGCGACGCGCATGGTCCCCCCGAGCCGTGAGGAGCGGTTCCGCGAACGATGCAGGGAGGGTGCGCGTATGGAGGAAACGCGCGCCCTGCGCTGCTTGACAGTGTCCGTTCCGATTCCTAGCCTGAGCCTATGTACACTCGCGAACAAGTCAAGGCGATGATCGACAAGGTCATCACCATGGCCGGTCCTGATGCCGCGGTCGAAGTCACCGTCACCGGCAGCGAGCGGTCGGGCACGCGCTGGGCCAATTCGTCGATCACGACGAACCTCGTTCAGTACGACCGCCAGGTGAACGCCACGGTGCGGCTCGGGCCGAAGTCCGGAAGCGCCAACACCCGCGACTTCACCGATGCCGGCCTCAAGACGATGGTCGATGAAGCGCTCACGACTGCACGCGCCGCGACGGACAATCCCAACCTCTCCGAGTGGCTCGGCCCGCAGGACTACATCCCGGTGGACGCTGCGCTGCCGGAGGTCGTGAACTATGGCCCGCTCGAGCGGGCGCGCATGGTGCGCGACAGCATCGACATCACCGAGAGGAAGGGCGTCGTCGGCGCGGGGTACATCCCGAAGGTGGACCAGACGAGCTGCACCGCGAACTCGAAGGGCCTCTTCGCCTACTATCGCTCCGCCGACACGGGCTTCGTGCTCACCTGCCGCATGCCCGATGGCAGCGGCTCCGGCTGGTCGGGGATCACCGGGATCAAGGATCTCCGGATGATCGATGCCAAGGCGCTGACCGAGATTGCATCGGACAAGGCGCTGCGCAGTCGCGCGCCGCGGGCGATCGAGCCCGGTCGCTACACCGTGATCCTCGAGCCCCGCGCCAACGCCCGCTTCCTTTCGCTGATGACGGGGATCTTCAACGCCAGCGGCGCTGGACGCGGCGGCGGCGGAGGCGGTGCTGGTGCGGGCGGTGCGCCTCCTGGTGATCCACCGGGTGGCGATACTCCGCCCGGAGGCGCCGCGGGTGCGGGCGGCGCCGGCGGTCGTGGTGGTGGTGGGGGCGGTGGTGGGCTCGGCCAGGGCGGCGCGGCGCAATTCATGGCGGGCAAGAAGCCGGGCGACAAGCTATTCAGCGACCTGTTCACGCTGAAGAGCGACGTCGGCAACCCGGTTCTGCGCCAGACGCCGATCCTTGGCGACAATCGCCCTGCGAAGCCGGTGACGTGGATCGAGAACGGCGTGCTGCGCAACCTCGGTGCGGGCCAGCCGGCGACGGTGAACATGAGTCTCGTCCAGGAAGGCTCCAATCTCTCCGTCGCGGACATGATCAAGCAGACCCGCCGCGGACTGCTCGTCACCTTCTTCTGGTACATTCGCGGCGTGCCGTCGCAGGACCAGCCGCTGCTCAACACCGGCATGACCCGCGATGGCCTGTTCCTCATCGAGAACGGCGAGATCGTCGGCCCGGTGCAGAACTTCCGCTGGAACATGAGCCCACTCGTCGGCTACAACAATCTCAGTCTCGTCGGCAAGCCCGTGCCGATCCACACCGGCGAATCGTACGATGGTGGTGGCACTGCACTCGTGCCGCCCGTGCGCATCGAGGAGTTCTACATGACATCAGTGTCGCCGGCGATCTAGGCGGACGACTGCAAGCTGAACGGCACGGTGCAACTCCCCGGTGTCGAGTGTCAGACGACAGCAACGGATAAGGGCAAGGGACAAGTCGATAGTAACTCAAGTGGTTAGCGCGCTAGGCTCACAACTCGGGACCCTCTTTGCCTCGGGC
>JANPKQ010000403.1:0-7331 GCA_031426115.1 Gemmatimonadaceae bacterium
AAATGGCTGAGCCGCGGCGGCGCCGGTGAGCACGAAATTCGTCTCCGCCAGGATCAGCTGGTTCTCTTCCCAGGTCGCGATCGGTTGCCGATAGTTGTCGACCTGGCGCCCCGAGCCATCGAGTGGCGAAACCTCCGCGCCGGGCGTGGTGCCGGTGGTGACGTCAAAGCCCCCGTAGCCGCCGTTCTCCGCCCGACCGAAGTACTCGCCGAGGCGCGGGTCACCCTGTGCTTTCATCAGATCAACGAGGCGCTTTCCTGCCACGAGATCGGGACCGAACGACGTGCCCTGAAACTGCACCCACAGGTTGCGCTCTGATGTCGCGCCGGCGTGTGCGGTGCGAAGGTCGTTGGCCGGCGCGCTGATCCCGAGCAGGGCGGACGTACGTGCAGCGGTGTACGCCGCGTTGCCGAGAACCTCCGCGGTGTGAAGGTGGTAACGCGCCTTGAGCGTGTTCGCCACCTGAATCCACGGCGCCTTGGCCCCGCCGAAGAAAAGGTCGACGGCCCCCGGGCCCTCACCGGCACCGCCGAGGTTCGTTATGGCATCGCTCAACAGTGTCTGCAGGCTCGCGTAGATGTCCATCTGGTTGTCGAACTTGGGCATCGGGTTGTCGCCAACCGCCTCGCTGTACGGGATGTCTCCCCAGATGTCGGCAGTGGTCCCGATCAGCAGCGCTTCGAGGACCTGCGCGATGCCCTTGTAAACCTTGTCACCGGTAGCGTCCGCGCTCGCCTGCACGGTTCGCAGCGTGAGCAGACCTCCCGCCGAGTAGACCTCCTGGAATGGCAGATCGAAGGTGCCGGCGTTGACACTGTAGGCATCCTGCTGCTGAACGAACCGCCCATTGACGCCCGCGCACTGCTGCATCCACTGGCAGACAATCATTGGTAGCGGACCTTCCTGCTGCGCGAAGATATTTGCCTGCGCCCCGACGAACAGCTGATCACGTGTTGCTGCCGTGGGCAGGTTCGGATCGGCAACGGCCTTGTCGGCTTCGAGAAAGCTCGAGCAGCCGCCCAGCGCCGTTGCAAGGCAGAGGGCGACCGCGGAGCGATGGAGAAGTTTTGTCATGTATTATTCTCTCGCGCGTTAACGGTTGAGCCCGAACGAAATCACGAAGGACCGCGTCAACGGGAGGTTGAAGTAGTCGTAGCCATTCACGCGATTGATGTTGCCGCCGACGCCACCCACCTCGGGATCGAGGCCGGAGTAGTCGCTCCAGGTCTTCAGGTTGCGCCCTGCAACACGCACGTCGAGACTGGTGAACCCGAGCGTGCGACCAAGCCAGGGACCATCGAAGCTGTACCCAACGCTGATTTCGCGGAGCTTGGTGTAGCTGCCGTCCTCGACGCACGGCTCGTCATAGCCGGTGAAGGGACACGCCGCCAGGCCGCTGTTGCGATACCAGTTCTCGCCGATGGGGATCTCCACGCCGGCGCCCGGCCCAACGACCGGTCCGGAATAGAATCCCGACTCGCCGAAGGCGTGCAGGTTGCCCGAGCACTGGCTGTTCGCCGGCCCCGTGCACGTCGCCCGTCCTTTCGTGTCCCTGTGCGTGCCATAGCTGTACAACGCGCCCCGGGTTCCGTTGACGAGGTCTCCACCCTGCTTGGTCTCCAGCAGTCCGGAGATCGTCGCCTTCCTGAAGCGGAAGCTGCTGCGAATGTTGCCCGTCCATTTCGGATTCGGATCAGCGATGACGCGGATCACGTCATCGGCGCAGGGCATTCCCGGCTGCGGCGCGCACCACAATTGTGCGGGGCCGCCAGGCGTCGTATTCGGCTTTGTCGCCGCGTCGATATACACCGCTCCGCGCTTCTGACCGTCGCAGAGTGTGGCGAGGCTCTGGCCCGGAATGGCGTCATCCGGGCTCATGCCGCAGCGCACCCAGCCGTTGCCGCGAACCACGCCGAGGGGATACCCGACCTGTGCGACGGTCGAGATGAGGTTGTTGTCGGTGAGAAGGAACTCCGCGCCCGCAATGTCCGCGACGTTGGAGCGGTTGCGTCCGTATCCGACGCCGACATCCCACGAATAGTCAGGCGTCGTGACGGGACGCAGGTTGAGCGAGAACTCGTTACCCCAGTTCTCGATGATGCCGGCGTTCTTCGCCTCGAACTGGTATCCGGTCGATGGCGCGACGGGAGTGATGAGGATGACGTCCACAGTCTTCGACGTGTACCACGTCGCGCTGAAATCGAGCCTGTCGCCAAGCAGCCCGATGTCGAAGCCGCCTTCGGTCTCCTTCGTTCGCTCCGGCTTGAGCGTCAGTGCCGGCTTCGTGACGTTGTTGTACAGGCCGCCGAACCCACTCTGCGTCGGTGTCAGACCGGTGCCTTGCGAGATCACGCCTGTCAATGTCGACCCGCTGAAGGTGCCCACCGTGAGATATGGCTGCGGTTCCTGGCCAGCTTCACCGTATGAAGCTCGGAGCTTCCCGAAGGTCAGAACCTCGCCGGGATTGAACAGGGTGGTGAACGTCCACGCAGCGCTCGCCTTCGGGAAATTGGCGTAGCGGTTGTCCTTGTCGAACGTCGACGATCCATCGCGGCGCAGTGCGCCCGTCAGGAAGAGCTGGTCGAAGAGATCGAGGGTGACCTGCCCGAAATACGAATCACCGCGCACTTCGGTTTGATAATCGCTCGGCGGATCGCGCGTGAGCGTGTTGAGCACGTTGAACGGCTTCGGCGCGATCAGCGTGCGACCGACGACCGAGAACGTGCGGAAGGCGCGGTAGTTCAGGTTCTGCCCGAGCGTCAGCGACCCGCCGATGTTCTCGCTGAACGTGTGCCGTGCGGTTCCGGTGAGGTTGTGGTCGATCTGGTGCGACACGACCTTGCCTTCCGTGATACGACCGCCCAATCCGGTGTCGGTGCACTGCTGCGGGCACGCCTCGAGCCGCTCATCGGCGGAGTAATCGGTCCCGAGGATGTAGTTGAACCTGAGCCAGTCGTTCGGCGTGTACTCAGCCGTGATGTTGCCGAAGGTCCGTCCGACCTGTGTCTCGTTCAGCTCCTCATTGAGCGTGTAGAACGGGTTATTGAAGAAGCGATCTTCGCCGAAGTTTGCGGGGGTCGGGTTCTGGAGAATATACGACCGGTGACTTCCGTCGACGAGATATGGCTTGTTGTTGAAGTTTGGCGGCGTACGAAGCAGGCCTAGTAGCAGTCCGTTCGTATTGTTCCCGCGTTGCGTCAGCCGTCCGCGCGCGTCGGCGTAGGCGAAGCTTCCGCCGATGTTCACCTGGTCGATCAGCCGGTGCGACGCAGTGAGACGGACGGTGCTGCGGTTGTAGTAGTTGTTTGGCCCCTGCAACACTCCGTCGTGCCCGCTGTACCCGGCCGAGAGGAAGAAGCTCGTCCGCTCGTTTCCGCCGGACATGCTCAGGCTGTTATCACTCAGGTGACCGGTGCGAAACGCCTCCGTCGCGTGGTCGAAGGTCTCTCCGGTCGTCGCCGGCCCCCAGCTTCGGAGGCAGTTCGCCTTGAAGCCCTCGCATGGCAGCGGGTTGACCCCGAACAGCCCCTGTCCGAACGACTGCTGCAACGGATAGAACTTCGTGACCTTGTCGAACGAGTAGGTGGTATTGAGTCGGTAGCGGGTGGGCCCCGATCGACCGCGCTTCGTCGTGATCAGGACGACGCCATTCGCGGCGCGCGATCCGTAGATCGCGGCAGCAGCGGCGCCCTTCAGGATCTCGACGTTCTCGATGTCGTTCGGATTGATGTCCGAGATGCGATTCGGCGTCGATGTTCCCTCGAGCTGCCCGCCGTTGTCCTGGCCGGCAAGGTTGGTCCCGCCGGCGTCAATCACGTTGAAGTTCGTCGTGGAGATCGACGAGTTGTCGACAGGCACACCGTCGACGACGAAGAGTGGCTCCACCGACCCGTTCAGCGTGCGAATGCCCCGAATCCGGATCGACGATCCGGCGCCCGGGTCGCCCGACGACTGCGAGATATTCACGTTGGGCGCCTTGCCGGCGAGCGCCTGGACGATGTTCGGCTCATTCGACTTCACGATGAGATCCGCCGAGACCGCGTTCCGGACGTTCCCGAGCTTCTCGACCGCCGTGGTGGTGCCAGCGCCGGTGATGACGACTTCACCGAGCTGCATCGGATTCGCCGACATCGTGAAGTCCTGCGTGATGGCGCCGGCACGCAGCGTTATCTGCGCTGTCCGCGACCGATATCCAATGAGCCGCGCGCTGAGGGTCACCATCTGACCCTGCACCCGGGCCGAGGGGACGGTTAGAGAATACTCACCGTTTTCCCGGGTCGTCGTCCCAATGCCAAGCCCTTCGACGAATACCGTTGCAAGGGGAAGCGGCGTGCCGCCCTCGTTGCGGACCGTTCCGGTGATCGTTGCCGTCTCCTGGGCGTGTACCGCCGCGGGGAGCAACACCGCGGACAAGACCACCACTCCGAGCGTGCGACGTATCAGACGTCTCATACTCCTCCTCCTGCGTGACGCGGGTGGATGAGCCGCACCGGGCGGCGCGGCGGCGGTCGCAGGCTTGACGCCTGGCGACCAGACGCGTCCGAAGCGATGCCTCGGACGTGCGACGACGCCCTGGAGCACGGTCCCATCCCCTGCGCATCCGTGATCCGCGGGCGCTGCAGGCCCGACGATACGGATCGTGGGGGTGGGTGTCAATAACGCGTCAACGACCGGCGGGGGGACGACACCCGGGACTCCGGTCATCCGATCGCGTGTGTGGCGCGCGCCCAGGGACGGAACCGAGATGCCCGCCCCGGGAGTATCACCGCACGGACGGGGCGATTACTTCTCGGAGCCTGGACCGCTGCCGTTCCGGCCGAAGATGCCCGTGATGTCCCCGAATGCCTGGCCGATGACGAATGCGGCCGCAACGATTCCCGCACCGAACATCGCGGTGCGCGAACGGGACAATCGGCGCTCGGTGAAGGTCGACACGGCACCGCGTGGGATGGTGACGCTCTCCCCTTTCCAGAACTCCTCGATCCCGTTTCGCTTCTCGATCCGCCGCACCGCGAGCGTGAGCCCGTTGGCATCGGCGCTCACGACCTCGCCCTCGATCGCGCGTGTTCCTGGCCCTACCCACCGTGCCATCTCGACGGTGCCTTCGTCCGACAGGACGACATTGGCCCGGGCGCCCGGCGGCGGCCCGCTGACTTCGACCGGCACGTACTTGTAGCACGCGGAACAGGCGACGACCACAACCGCGGCGAACACACGAGTGCGCATCTGATGCCTCGGTGAAAGTGACTCCGGGAGGATACTCATTTGTTGGCGTGCATGTATCGCCACCACGGGGGCCCTCTCCCGATGGACCCCGCTTTCCGGCCAGACGCCACTGGGCGGCCCGCTGCCCTGATGAAACAGCCCGGCGGTCCACTCGGACCGCCGGGCTGTTCACCAATCCTTCACCGCCGGTGCAGGCAGGCTGACCCCACCGGTCGGAGTCAGCTCAGGTTGCGAAGGCGCACGCTGCTGGATCGTTCTCGTTCCGACCCTGCGCATCCTGGGCCGCTACATCCGGGACATTCTCGTTGGTCTGGCGTTCCTGAACGCCGTAGTAGAGACGGCCTGGAATCTCGACATCTCCCGGAAACCCGTTGAATGGAAGGCGCGGCAAGCAGGTGCGCTTGTAGTCGTTCCACACTTCGAAGCTCTGGAAGAGCGATATGTACTTCTCCGTGATGATGTCGGTCAACAGCGCCGTACCCGTGCTGTTCACCGCGACGTTGTAACCTGCCGCTGTGCGAACCGCAGTCACCCGGTTCTGCGCGGACGTCGGATTCGCCGCGAGGGTCCCGCCGCCGCGAAACTCCGCCTCGGCAAGGATCAACTGGTTCTCGGCCCACGTGACGAGTGGCTGGGAAAAATCCGAGCGCAGTCGCGTCGCGGGATTGATCTGGGCGAGCGCGCCCGTGGTGGACGTGCCGTTCGTTGCACCGATGATGACGCCGTTCGCCGAGCCGCCGGGGGCAAAATACTCGGTGAGCCGCGGGTCGTTGCGCGCAGTGAGCAGATCGACGAGGAACCGGCCCGCGTTGATGTAGCCCGGGCGCTGTTCCACGATGAACTGATACCACACGTTCTTCTCGCCGGTCGTGGTCGTGTGACGGCTCTTGAAGTCATTCGCCGAGCTCGTGATGCCGTTCAGCGCGGCGGCGTGAGCCTTCTGGATGCAGTTTCCGCTGCAGGCCACCGTGGCTCCCGCAAGGTTCGCTGCCTGTGCCTCGACCCAGTGCATGTAGAAGCGAGCCTTGAGCGTGTTCGCAACCGCCCGCCACCGCGCTGCGTTGCCGCCGTAGTTAAGGTCGTTGAGCGGTCCGGCCCCGCCACCGCCAAGGTTCACGATCGCCTGGTCGAGGAGCGTTTGCACTGCCCCATAGACCGCTGACTGCGCATCGAGCTTCGGCATGGGGAACTCGTCCGGCTTCCCCGCCTCGGAGTAGGGAAGCGCGCCCCAGATGCTGGCGGCATTGCCCATGTTGTACGCCTCGAAGACCTGGAGAATGCCCAGGGTCAGCGAGTCGTTTGACGCGCGCGCCAGCGCCTGAGCCTTCCGGTTGTCCGTGAGTCCGCCCTGATTGTAGAGGAACTCGAAATCGCCGTCGAAGGTGCTTTCATCAATCTCGTACCGGCCCTGGCCCAGGTACTGCTGGCCCGTGCCGGCCATCTGCTGCATCCACATCGAGGCGGTGCGGGTAAAGTCGCCGTTCCAGATGAGGAACGTCGTCGCCTGCACGCCATTGAACAGATTCTCCGCAGAGGCGGCGCCGGGACGGTTCGGATCGTCCTCCAGCTCCCCGCCGGTAAGGAAGTCCTTGCACGCAGTCGCTGCCAGCAGGGGCACCGCCGCGAACAGTGCGAATTTCGTCGATCGATTCACAGTGATATCTCCTGAGCCTTAGCGGTTGAGTCCGAACGACAGGACGAACGACCGCGAGGCGGGATTGTTGAAGTAGTCGACGCCGGTCGCGAAGACCTCTGCGCCCGAGAGGTTGGTCTCCGGATCAACACCAGTGTAGTCCGTCCAGGTCTTCAGATTCCGGCCGGAGATGCGGACATCCAGGCTGGTCAGACCAAGGCGATTGCGCACCCACGGCTGGTCCGCCGTATACGACAGCGAGAGCTCGCGGAGCTTGACGAAGCTCGCATCCTCGAAGTCCTGCTGGTCGGGGCCGCTGAAGCTGTTGCCGATCGTCTGGAACCAGTTCTGGTCCAGTACGGTCTGCACGTTGAGGCCAGGACCGGCGAACTTGCTGCCAGCCAGGTTCGACTTCGCCGCAGGCAGGTATTCCTTGATGTAGACGGCCGCGCCGCGGATCTTGGTGTCCGTG